>JANMOF010000224.1:0-5662 GCA_031368925.1 Leptospiraceae bacterium | reverse complement strand
AAAGGAATGTTCGGTGCGTCTTTAATTCTTCCAGGGGAAGATGATTATGCAGTAGCATTTCACTCTTCTTGCGGATATAGTAGAGTAGGCGGATTGTCTAAATGCCAAAGTTCCATCACTCAATCTGAGGGAATTTGGCCTTTCAACTCTAACAAAACTTATGCTCAGTATTCCGGTCACGTAAGGGCTCCTTCTGTTCCTGTTGCTGGTCTCTATGAAAACCATAGCGAACTAACCAACGACGGTTGGAGATAGTAAACGTAAGGACGTGATTCATCACGCTCTTATCATTTTGTAATTGTAGAGACAGGTCTGAGACCTGTCTCTCAATGTCATTATGTTAAGAAAAAAAGGAATGTCACATTATGTTTCGACCTTAAGGAGAAACATTGAGTTGAGCCGCAAAGTCGCTAAGGGTTTTAAGAAAGTTAATTTGTCTTTGGGTTTATAATGATTTTTGATATTTCGTATCGTGCAAAAAAGATCTTTGCGTGACCTCTTATCGGAAGTATATACGTTTCCTAATCCACTCTTCGTCACCCCCGAAACCTGCATAGCTTGGCTCAAACTTATGAAAGTTTTGTTGAACTTTTTCCTCGTCTCTTTCGCTCACGCCGTAAAGATGGCATGGCTCAAGCCCATAAAAGTTCTTTGGAACTTTTATGGGTCTAATAAATACGTCAATGAACGATTGAAATTTGCATAGCCTCAGTGCTCACTACCCTGTATTTTATCTTGCAATTATTTGATAAACCAGAAAACTAAACATTCACGGGAGAATTTTAATGATTAATAAGAATCTCAAGCAAGTAGGTTTTATCCTACTGATTATAGGACTTGTCCTATTTGGTCTTTACAAGGGTGAAAGACCGGAAAACAAAGTAGAGGAAATTTCCTACTCCGACTTTTTAAATATGATCGAGCCAGCCGATGGCATTAAACCAATTGGAAAAATTATCATCCGATCCGAAGGTAAAGCAAAAAAGCAAATTACTGTTGATAAGGAAGTCATCGAAGGATGGTTCTTAGATGCCAAAGACAACCGGGAAAAACCATTCAAAACTATCGTCGCTCCACTAACTGTAGACGTTCTCGGGAAACTTCGAAAATCTAACCTCACTTTCATTGCCAAGTCTACAGAAGAAAATCGTTTTCTAAATGCTATAACAGCTATTATCCCCTGGCTTCTCATCATTGGAGTTGTTTGGTTTATTATGATGAAACAAATTCAATCTACAGGCAACAAAGCATTTAGTTTTGGAAAGAGCAAAGCCAAGATGAACATGGATCCTAAGGTCAAAGTCACATTCGCCGATGTTGCAGGCTGTGATGAGGCTAAGACTGAATTATCCGAGATGATTGATTTTCTAAAAGATCCAAAAAAATTCCAAGCAATTGGTGCTCGAATTCCAACGGGAGTTCTACTTGTAGGTCCTCCTGGAACAGGTAAAACACTATTAGCCCGCGCTGTTGCTGGTGAATCTGGAGTTCCGTTTTTTAGTATTTCAGGTTCTGACTTCGTAGAGATGTTTGTGGGAGTTGGTGCTTCTCGTGTTCGTGATTTATTTGAGCAAGGCAAAAAAAATGCTCCTTGTATTATTTTCATCGACGAGATTGATGCAGTTGGTCGCTTGCGTGGTGCTGGACTCGGCGGCGGACACGACGAAAGAGAACAAACTCTCAATCAAATGCTTGTTGAAATGGACGGGTTTGAGGCTAACGAAGGTGTAATCGTAATCGCTGCAACGAATAGAGCAGATGTTTTAGATCCAGCTTTACTTCGTCCTGGTCGTTTTGATAGACAGGTAATTGTGGATTTGCCGGATGTAAAAGGCAGAGAAGCAATTCTAAATGTTCATACCAAAAAAGTTCCTTTGACTAGTGACATTTCTCTCAACTCAATCGCGCGTGGAACCCCAGGATTTACGGGAGCAGATCTTTCCAATTTAATCAATGAAGCAGCCCTTCTCGCAGCGCGCAGAAATAAAAAGCGTGTTACGCAGGATGAATTGGAAGATGCACGTGACAAAGTCATGATGGGACCTGAGAGAAAATCTTTCTTCATCACCGACAAAGAAAAAGAAGTTATAGCTTACCATGAAGCAGGTCATGCAATACTTGCCACACTTCTTCCTTATACCGAGCCTGTGCACAAAGTCACGATTATCCCCAGAGGAAGAGCTTTGGGATTAACGCAGTCTTTGCCTGCCGAAGAAAAGCATATTCATCCAAAAAAATATTGGTTAGATCAAATTGTAATGGCGATGGGTGGGTTTATCGCCGAAGAGCTACAATTTGGAAATACTTCCACAGGTTCAAGTAACGACATTCAACACGCAACGAACATTGCCCGTAAAATGGTTTGTGAATGGGGAATGTCTGAAAAATTGGGAACTGTAAACTACAACGGTGCGAACGACCAAGTATTTGTTGGACGAGATATGGGTCATGCGTCTAATAAGTATTATTCTGAACAATTTGCTGCATTGATTGACGAGGAAGTTAGATCTATTGTTCAGACCAGTTTGAATAAAGGTCGCGATTTAGCTAAAAAGAACTTTAAAAAATTAGAGCAAATCGCAAAGGCGCTTCTCTCTCAAGAAATTATTACGCATGATGAGCTAATGGCGATTGTTTCCCCTGCTAATCCAAAAGGTGGCAATAGCGAGAAAACACCGAAGTCAGCAAAATCTAATGGGGAGTTGAATCCAGCATTAACCTAATTATGGCAAAGGGTAATCCACAAAGATTTTTAACTGATATTCCAACTACATCACAACTGCACATAAGCTCGATTGAAAACATTCGAGCCGTGCTTTTTGGTTCCAATCTATCGACTGACGCACGCGAAATTATAGATAGTCAGAAAGAAGATATACAAGCCCAGTTAACTGAAATTCAAGCTGCCTATGCAAAATTTATACAAAGGCTAGTTGGACAAGCAATGAAGGATGAAGTTGAGAAGCAAGCCTCTGAACTTTTTCCTGACGAAGACAATATCAAACCACAAGAGATTGAATTTATAAAGCTGAAAGTTATTTATGAAAATTTATCCTCTTTTCTGAAATCTGTTGAGACTGCTTGGAATAATATCATTGGTATGTCTAAGGTTTTTTCTACCTACCCAATTACAAAACCTTTATACGAAAAAATACAAACTGAGAATTTAAGTTTAATAAATATTTTAAATGAGGATACTCGTGCTTTACTCGATTTAATTGAGAAGAATTTTGATTGTCATATTGTTGGCTTTTCCAAGGTAGATAAGAGGCTTCTTGTAAGTAACCTCATTTATGAAGACGGTAAAGATTTTAGTTATGAAAACCTATTTAAAAATTTACCGAAGCTAACAACTGTTACCCCGGTTCTATCGACAACTCCTAAATTTTCGGATAGACTTGCTGCATCAAAGGCTAGAATACCTTCACAAGAATCAGATTTTTATTATACGACTATCAAAGGAACTAAAGAATGGAACCGAAACGATGCTTATATTCTCTATATAAAAAAAGAGGATTTGAAAGAAGAAGAAAAGAAATTTTATAGTTCAAGTTTTGTAATCCTAAATCCATCGGATAATAATAATATCAACCTGGCAGCAGCTTTAGTTAGAAAAAATATGGGTCATTCTGCGGCACCTAAGTATAATAAGATGTTACAAACACTGTTAGACTTCGCAGTCGTGAATTTATTTTCAAAAGACTTTTCTGATCTCTGCGATGATACATATACTTTTTTATATCATATTGGACCTGTTGTAATTTACAATATCATTCAAGAAGATTTAGTGCGAAGAGACTTTGGCTATTGCCATTATGTAGACAATAATAAAATTATTAAATTTCTACCGGAAGCGATTATCAAAAAGCATATCATTGACTTTTGGGCGGATAAATTTTTCGATCTCAAAGCGAGTCAGGTAGATGCCTATATTAATTATTCTAAAGGTGTTTCAAATATTCGTGAGTCGTACAGAAATTTTTTTGAAAATGCAGCATCTACTCGCAAACGAATTACAAATGATCCAATCACAACCGACGAATTTATGAGAGAAAATGTTGGAAAGTTTTTTGGCTACAGGAGAGCTCAGGTGTATAAGCGCTTTGTTCCTGATAATGTATTTGGCATTATGCCCGAAATCAATTCGACAGACTTAGTAAACAAATTCAAATCGCGTTAAATGCCTACTATATTTTCGCACGGCATAGCAGCAGTATCCGCAGCTTCCCTTTTTAAAACAAAAAAAGATTCTATTAAGTTTTATTTGCTAGTGCTTTTTTGTTCTTGTATTCCCGATGCAGACGTAATTGCATTTCGTCTTGGAATACCTTATTCGCACTTCCTGGGTCATCGTGGATTTACGCATTCTATTTTGTTTTCAGTCATCCTACCCTTTCCGATTTTACTTTTATTTTATCGAAAAGAAACAGTGTTTAATGCTCGTTATCTACTACTCTGGTCTGTTTTTTTTCTTTCCACACTATCTCATGCACTCTTAGATGCATTGACAAATGGTGGACTCGGTGTTTGCCTCTATTGTCCTTTTTCTACAGGACGATTTTTTTTTGATTTTCGTCCTATACAAGTTTCGCCTATCGGTAAACGATTCTTTTCGGAAGCAGGACTCCGGGTATTACAATCGGAATTTATCTGGATATGGATTCCTTCGTTTGTAGTATTTTTTGTTTCGTGGGTGATAAAAAAAATAGCAATCAAAAACCAAAACTAAGTAAGTTCCAATAGCTCATCCAATAAATAAAAGCAAATGATACAAGTAAAAATAAGACAGATTGAATTTGTCGATATAAATGAAGTCCTCGTTCAAAGAATGACTTGAGGGAATAATAAGTAAACACACTTAGTCCTAGAATAAATAGGAATGGAAGAGTAAAGATTGTATAATCGTATGGATTGCCTTCTATGATGTAATCATAAGTGTCCATGAGCCTGTAGTGGTCGATGAAAAAATAAAAGCTTCCGAACATAGTAAGCGCTAGGATTGTCTCAAGCCAGAGGATAATATGGATATTGCGACGCATTCTATTTGGCATGTAGGCAATCTTTTTTGCAAAAGCATAGGGAAATTCTATGAATAGTAAGAGTAACATGATTGTATAAAAACTTAAAAAGAATAAAGCTGCATTTTCCTGGAATATTTTTGTTTCCTGTAGCGCCAACTTTCTATATGCCCCATGTTGACCTGAACCGGATAGCAAGTAGGATACATCACCCGCTTCATTCATTTTAAAGGAGATATAAGTTTCTCTTTCCAGGCAGCGAAATAGAAATGGATCTATCTCAATAAATGTAAGCTTACCTTCCAAATCTCCATAGGGGTCAATCTTTCCGGATTCTAAAACTAACATTTTGTTTTCCTGTTTAATTCGAATTGCGGAGCTATAACTTCTAAACTTTGAAATAGTATTTGTGGAAATTGGAACGGCTGCATACTCACCCTCAAAATTTTGCAGATACTCGTCGTAGCCCGGACTTTTGTCGCGTTTCACTTTCTTTTTTTCTACAGGAAAAAATGTATCTAAAAAATCAGCGATGAATTCACGTCTTAGGGTAGGATTGTAATAGTTTGTATAAATATAAATCCCTGCATTTTTATCAGGAAAAAAAACAAACTCTTCCGTTGATTGATTTGATTCGGCTATTC
>JANMOF010000089.1:0-1586 GCA_031368925.1 Leptospiraceae bacterium | reverse complement strand
GAATATCCCTACTTTCATTAGATTTTTTTGATTCATTACTAAACTCCCATTTATTATTAAAAGTAATGAAAACCAAAATCTATAAGACTTGCAAGAAATATTTTATACACCATTTATCATAATTAAGTTTCGTTTTTTTTCGCAAAAGAAATTTGTTCTGCCGGTTCAGTTTTCGATTCTCTAAAAAAACTAAGGAAGCTGTAAAATGTAATTGACTCATTGCTCTAGGGCAAATAGAAAAATTACTGAGGTAATTAGATACAATGATAAAAAAAAGCATTCCAATTTTTTCTTTAATTTCTTGCATGATGATTTTAAACTGTGCAACGATATTTAGTGAAAACCAATACCAATACACTATCAGTACAACTCCGTCTGATGCAAGCATTACTGTTATGGATAACAACCAGACCATTGCCACTCTAAATAGTCCAAACAAGTTAACAGTTAATATGAAAAAAGATATAGTTCTAAAATTAGAAGCAAAAGGTTATAAAGAAAAATACCATGCAATAGAGAAAAGTATCAATGGCTGGTTTTGGTGGAACCTATTTCTAGGTGGGGCTCTGGGGCTAATCATCGATTATTCAACAGGCTCAATGTATAAGCCTTTGGATGAAAAAACAGATCTTAACTTTACATTGGAGCCGGATCAACAAGCCCCAACTCCCGAAAAGAAAGGCAAAAAAGTTAGTCTGGTAAACTAAAAATTCTAGTTTTATTACAGACGGAAAAACATTCTTATTCATTAAGAATGTTTTTCTTAAACCCTTGCTTTTATTTACCGCAAGAATTATTCTGCAATCACTACAATGCAAACCAACCGTGATACTAAATTTTTCGGAATCGTAGGATTTCCCCTTTCTCACACACTTTCCCCTGTGATCCACAATGGGCTCTTCGCCGAATACGGAGTAAACGCTCTTTACCTGGTTCTAGAGAAAGAAAAACCTACACGCCGTTTAGTCCTGGGAAACGAATCAATTTCCCTTTCAGGACTTTCTGTTACGATTCCTCATAAGGAGTGGGCTTTTAAAATTGCGGATTACAAAGACGAAGCCTCAAGCAATATGAAGGCATCGAATACACTGGTTCGAGTTGATTCTAAAATTAATGCATATAACACAGACGGATACGGTGCTGTCCGCTCTATTGAAGAATACAAGAGAAATTTCTTTGAATCAAAATCCTCAGGGGACATACTAATACTCGGAAGTGGAGGAAGTGCAAAGGGAATTTCGTATTCGTTAGTTAAACGCGGATTAACCTCTTCAAAAATTGTAATCGCTGCTAGAAATAAAAAAACAGGCTTGCAGCTAGTAAAAACTTTAAACTCTATCCAAAATGGAATCTCCGAATACTACCCGTTAGACGTAGCAGAAAAAAACTCTAAACGATTTTCTCTAATCATCAATACCACGCCTGTCGGCATGAAAGGCAAGACTGACTCACAGATTCTTTCCGAAAAATTCTTTTCTAAATCGCAAACTCTATTTGATATAGTTTACAATCCATTGGAAACTCCTTTAGTCAAAATGGCAAAAAAGAGCAAAACATATATTATCCCCGGATATGAAATGCTACTC
>JANMOF010000067.1:0-9299 GCA_031368925.1 Leptospiraceae bacterium | reverse complement strand
AAAAGTACTACTTCCCGGTGACTTCGGAAATGCCGATTGAATTTTTTCTGATCTTAAAAGTATTACTAATACAAATTCGGATTTTTCCCCTTCTTCGAGAGGGATGCTTATACATAAAGACGCTTCTTGAAATCCAGGGCTTGTGTTTAATACCGTTGGAATTCCATCGAAGGATTTTCTGAAATAAGAGAGATTTTTATTGACAGGTATAACGATATCATCCTCAGAGAGAGAGACTTTTTTTAAATACTCTGTGTTAAATATGCTATTAACCGCTTCCATGGAGTCGACTGTTTTTTGGTAAACTCCGAGATAGATAAAACTACTATCATTTTTGAAGTATTGGTTGATAAAAAATTTCTTTTGTGATTCTGATTTGAATTCCTGCTTAAGAGTTAGAGCAAGAATTTTTGCCTTGTCAATTTCCGCAACTATATCAGTGGCTACTTTTGATTTTATGATTCGAATCAATGTTAAATTATTCTCCTCAATTGTTCTTCTGCTATTGCCTTTAAAATAATAAGTAGCGAGGGCAATGATAACAGAAACGGTAGTCGCAATTACGAGCGAAATAACTAGCATCATCTTAAATTGCAAAGAGTATTTTGCCTTTATAGTTGTCTTATCATAATTAGCCGCTGCCTTTGTTTCCTTGGGTAAAGTTTTTTCAATAATAGCTTCAATCTTAGACAGGGTTCCATTTTTTAGTGCTTCTACTTTTGCAAGGGTCGCTTCCTTAATTAATTCTAGCTTGGATTGATTTTCTTGTGTCGCTTGCTTTTCTTCCATGGAAATTTTATTTTCGTATTCGTTATCCTCGTTCGCATCTGCAAAAGGTTCGGGAGTTGGCTCAATTAATGTTATTGGAACTGGAAGTGGAAGGGCAGGTTTGATTTCTGTAATATTTGTATTTGCATCTAGGATAGGAATTGCATCCATTGTTTCTTGTGGGACAAATTTGATTCGATTGGAGGGTTTATCTTCTTTTTTCATGGTTTATTTCTTTGAAACTACTTTTAAGCTACTTCCTAATTTGCATTTGTCAACTTATTATCTAGAATTTACAATAGGGACGTAAGATAGAACCGCAAATAAACTTTGTCAAGAATAATTCTTATTTCCATTTCTATTTTCAGTTTGCAAGAATTAATTTTAATTACCTACAGTAAGCCAATAAAATACTCACTATTTTAATAATTGGTTGATTTGAAAAAAACTTTCTGAATAGTAAATGATAGGATAGAAAAAGTCTAATATTCTAAGGTTAAAAACAATATGCGTTATTCAGTTCTTTTTTTGTTGGCAGTAAGTATTTTTTGTAAGCCCAATGTTGATAGATCCCTTTTTCCCTATTTTTTTTCTTTTCTCAATTCTAAAAAAAAATCGGACACTCTTAGCGTAACATATTCACCAAACACTTTTTCTCTTTCCCATAATATTGCGATTAATCCCATTACTCCAACTGTAGTTGGAACGATTCAGTCTTGCTTTCTATCCGCTTTTCCTGCTGGACTTAGTATTGACAATGCTTGTAGGATCATTGGAACTCCCACCTCTGTTCAACCAGAGGTTAACTATATAGTTACCGCTACAAATGCAACTCAGACTGCAACTGCTTCCTTGAAATTAAGTGTAATAACTTTAGCGCCTACTATTAGTTATGCGGGATCTCCTTATTCATTTCCAATTAACTCTTTAGTAATCACTGTTAGCCCCACAGTTTCCGGAACACTGAGTAATTTTTCAATTTTGCCAACGCTTCCAACCGGATTAATTCTTAATACAACTACCGGACAGATTTCAGGAACACCTACAGTGTTATCCTCCGCAGCAACGTATACAGTTACTGCGAGTAATGCAGATGGAATTGCGACCAATTCCTTTTCTCTTGCTGTGGTAGAGGTTCCACCCTCAGCGTTATCGTACGCGGGAAATCCTTTTACCTTTACAAAAAATACTTCCGTTGGAACTATTAATCCTACCGTGACTGGAACGGTTACAGGTTGTAATGCGTCACCGACTTTGCCTACCGGACTTTCGATTAGTGCGACTTGTGTGATTACGGGAACACCCACTGCCTTGCAGACTACAGGAGTGAATTATACAATCACTGCTTCGAATACTGGAGGCAGCACAACGGCTAATATCAATATAACGATAAACGATGTAGCACCTTCTGCCTTATCGTATGCAGGAACTCCGTTTACATTTACAGAATACCAGGCAATCACAACTGCAACACCGACTTCTTCCGGCGGAGCAATCACTAATTGCACATCTGCGCCGGGACTTCCTGCGGGACTAAGTCTCAATACATCTACCTGCGCTATTTCAGGAACTCCTACTACAGTGCAAGGAGCTACTGCTTATACAATCACTGCATCAAATAGTGGAGGCAGCACAACGGCTAATATCAATATAACCGTGATTGCGTATCCGAATAAAAGAATATTTGTTACGAGCGCGGGCTATTTGCCTGGTGTTCAGTTTACTACTCCTACCACAGCGGATACTCTTTGTAATTCCGATGTAGGTAAGCCATTGGGTACTGGTACATATAAGGCAATGATAGTGTCTCCTTTGGTAAGGGTTGCCTGTACATTAGGTAATTGTCTTCTTAGCGGTCTTTTAGAGCATATAGATTGGGTATTTGTAGCAAACACTACTTATTATCAGAATGACGGTGTAACAGTAATTGCTATGACAAATGGAAATGGACTTATGCCTGCCGGTTTCACAAATTCCGTTAATCCTGCTCACTCAAAATACTGGACAGGGCTAAATAATAACTGGACGACTTCTTCTGATCACTGTAGTAGTTGGGGAAGCACTGCTACAAATAGCAGCTGTGGTGGCTCAGGTCCGAATAATTCCGCCGCTAGTTTTACTGATAACTGGGGGGTTGTAAATTGCAGTGGTGCACAGCAGCTACTCTGTGTTCAGCAATAAAACTTCAACCCTCTGCGTCGGCGCCTGTGCTGAGCAAGGTCGAAGCATGGCAAACTCCTATTACACTTTCCCATTCGGAGTAATAATAAAGCGAATCGGGTTTCCTTTACGTTGGTGTAAATCTTCCAGACAATCATTGACTTCTTCGAGTGGATGATGGGATGTAATCGAAGTGGATAAGTCTAATTTGCCGCTTAGGTAGAGTTCTATCAATTCAGGAATAGCACGGGAATCACATCCAAGAGAGCCTGCAATCGAAATTTGTTTATTGATTACCATAAAAGGAAATCCAATCTTAAAAGGTTGCTTGCTAATTCCTGCCATGACCATTCGACCTCCCGGGTTCATTGCGCGGATACAATCTTCGATATTACTATAATGTCCAGAAAAATCTAGCATCAAGTCAACTCCACCGGCTAATTCCTGTAATGTTTTACCGGAATTTTTTACTGATCTGACATCAATAAGTTCATCTGCCTTATAGCGACCTGCATTGTCAAGCGCACCTCTATCTACATCAAGCGCGATTACTTTGCTCGCACCCAGCGCGCGAGCGAGAATAACAGCATGTATCCCAAGACCACCACATCCGTAGACTGCAACCACATCGCCCTCTTGAATTTTTCCGACATACTTCACTGCGTGATAGGGAGTTGATACTGCGTCTGCAAGAATCGCTCCCTGGTCAAATGGAATCGCATCGGGGAGAATAGTGAGATGGCGCTCTTCGATATGCACTTGCTCGGCAAAGGCTCCGTTCATTTCAGCGCCTAATACTTGTATGTCGGCACAGAGATTGTGCATTCCACTCAGGCATTGTTTACATTTGCCGCAACCTAGTCCCGATGCAATTACGACTCTGTCCCCTTTTTTAAACTTGGTGACTTTTTCTCCTACCTCTCTTACAACGCCCGCCGCTTCATGTCCGAGGATAGTAGGGTAGTGCTTGAGTCGCACTTGCTTGTGGATAGTCATATGAATATCAGAGCCACATACTCCACAGCATTTGATGTCCACTTTTACTTGGTTTGGTTTTAGCTCGGGAAGATTTACATCTTCGATTTTTAAATGCGATTCGTTTTGGTAGAGGACTCCTGCCTTCATTTTATTCCCCTGTTCCGAATCTTGGGTTAGAAATTCTTAATTTTTCATTCAGAGATTCTTTCACTAAACTCCAGAGGGCAGTGTCTTCATTTGCAATTTTCTTTTTGCGGATATAGTCTGTTAGCTTTTCACTCAGAGAACGACAGAGTTCCATTTTTGCTAAATAGGTTTTATCATTGGTATCAGTCGTTACAAAAGAAATAGAATTCTCTCTTAGAAAATTCGAAACTCTTTCAATTTCTTGGTCTAGAAAAGTTTCTCCGTATTTAAGCTCACGACCAATTACTCCAAGCATATTCCAACTCACAAGTGTTTTGTAAGAAAGTCCATCATTGTCTTTTATGGCGGGCAGGATTTCTTTGATAATCAAATCCTGAATAGCCTCTAGTAGTACGTTCGCATCCGGTCTATCTTGCATCTTCTATTAACCTCATCGCTTCAAATTCCATTTCACAAGTTCTTCTGCCAATCGCGGCAAGTTCGATTCCTTTATCGGCTCCACTCAAATGTCTTTCTGCTTGTTGTGCCGAGCCTACCGCCCAGCGGATATTTCCCATTATCTCCCAGAATATAACTTTCTTCGGGTCAAGTGGAATTCCAGAATATTTTTCATAGAGCGAGTAAAATTCTTTTCGGTCTGCAAATCCTCCCGCTTCTTTGTTTAATTTTCCAAATCTCCAATCTCTCATACAAAGCCAGGCTACATCTTCGTGCCTATCGCCCCAATGTGCAAATTCCCAATCCACGATTCCCTGGAGTCCCTCAGGGGATACCATGAAGTTGCCGGTTCTAAAATCCCCATGCACTAAAACTTCGCAGTCAGTATCGACTGCATTTTTTTCGAGCCAATTAAAGATTAGCTCCATAGCAGGGTGTGGCTCTTTTAAAGTTACAAGGAGTTCTCTTAAATCTAGAACTGCTTCTCCTGCAATTGAGTTTGGATTTTGTCCCTTGTGACGGGTTAGATTTTTCTTTAGGTCTTCGTCTTTACAGATAATCGGTGTTAGCTGGTGAATTTTAGCCAAATTTTCTGCGAGCTCTTCTGTAAGTGACTTACGGATTTTATTTAGACTTGGATCTTTTACAATATAACGTCCCGTTGCTTTTCCTGAAATGCGCTCCATAAAGTAAAACGGGTTTCCGATTACGCTCGTATCTGTTTCTAACCAATAAGGCTTTGGTGTTTTTACACCTGCATTTGATGTAAGCTCGCAGACTTTAAATTCGTCGATGCGAGAAAGGCTTGCAAGTAGAGATGCGCCTTTGTCGGTTCTAAAGACTAATCTGTGTTCGCCGCTAAATTCTCCCGAGTCTACTTTGAGGTCTAGAAGATAATTATCCTGGCAAGCTCCACCGCTTAGAGGAATCATGTCGGTTACGTTTGATTTGCCGGCGAGCCTATCGGTTAAATAGGATTCTATTTTATTTTTGAGTTCTTCTTTTGGTAGTGTCATGGTTAACTCGTGTTATTCTCTCCTTATTATTTTTCTAACCAATCCAAAAGCTTAGAGTAAACTTCTTTTTCTACATCAGGATAGAGGAATAAGTCAGCGTGATCGTAGTCGATGGATTGACCATTAGCCTCACTTGCTTCGTAAAGTCTGTTGGAGCTATCCATTTTAGCATTTGATCTGAGTTTGTGAAAGAGTGGATAAATGGATTCTTCCGGACTTATACTATCTAATTTACCATAGAGGAAAAAATAAGGGAGTTGCAGCTTGGTCTGATGGAAGCGGGCTGTATAATTTTTCTCAATTTTAGGAACCCGGTTGAAATGGATTTCTTTTTTAGAGTTGTCTACTTTTTGTAAACTGTTGTTTAAGCGAATGTATTTGATACAAAAATTAGTTTTTGTTCCCGCGGGACAAAGATCTTTTACAAGTTTTTGTTCATACCCAAACTTCTCTGATTTTTCGGCGAAGCTACCTGAATAATTATAATCAATTCCAGTTCCTATGAAAAATATTTTTTTAATACGGGCATAGTGGTTTAGATTTGCGGGTAATGTCATGTATTCAAGCACTGCCTGTCCACCGAGTGAGACACCAGCCAATATCACATCGCGGTTTCTGTGTTTATCCGCTACTTGGTTTAGAATTGCATCTAATTCGAGTGAGTGATTTTTAAAATCTGGATGCATTTCATTAGAAGAGACAAGATAAACAGTATAACCCGCATCATTTAGAAAAACGATGAGTCCTTTTTCTTTTTTATCTTCTACTCTAAACAGAGCAGCTTCTTTCAGTAATACAGGCTCGTAGATTACAACCGGCGGGAGTAATTTTGGACTTGCGGGTGTAAATTCTTTTACTTGCAAAATGGAACTAAAGCTATGTTTGGGAATGTTTCTGGGCGCTGTACTGGCACATTCAATGAGTAATAAAAGTAAAAGAAAAATTCCTACTTTAAATTGAAATTTACTTAATAAAAATTGTTTTGTTGTATTCATAGATTACCTACTTTAGAGAATTCCTTTCTATTTATTTCTTTCGTTAAGCCAATTAGTAATTGGAACGTTGATATCTTTGTCTGAATTTGTTCCCATTGTAATATCTACGTGACCATAGTCCTCTGTCATTCCTTCTGCACGCCCTGCGACTAACATAGTTTTGTCACTACTTCCAATATTGTCATAGACATGCCTTACAATCATCGGCGTTCCGAGGTGATCACGTCTACCTGCGATTAAAAAAACAGGAACTGTAATATTTTTAATATTAGCGGTATAGGATGTGTTGCCGTCAAGGGAATGAATTTCGCCCGTTTGCATTCCATTTGCAAATTGTTTAAATACATTTGGGCTTTCGTTATTTGTGGAAAGACTCTTTAGTGCATGTTCCATTTCTTTCTCGGTGTTTTCTTTATAGTAAAATAATCGTATTGGTGTTTTCGGGAGCGGGATTCCATAATCAGATTCTAAGTGAGCTATACTTGAGGTGGGGACAACAGGCATAAAGCGCAAGAAAAAAGAAAAACCAGTCATCGCGTTAAGATATTTTGTTGGGTTATAAAATGAAAAAGGAGAACCAAGTGTTACAAGGTTTGCAATTCTATTTTCCTTGAATGTTCCTATTTTTGTATATGCTACCATTCCGCCCATGCTATGTCCGATCCAGTTGACTTTAGCCGCTTTTGTGTTTGCTAATACATAGCTAATCGCAGCATCCACATCTTTGGTTGCATAGTCGTCGAAACTATAGTTGTAAGTCTTTTCACCAAAGAATAAAGAAGGCTTTCCGGCATCTTCTCTACCTCTTAGATCTAGAAGCCATACATCATATCCTTCTGAAATTAAACGATAGACGATAGACTCTTCTTCTTTGATTTTGAAATAATTTCTATTGCCTACGAGTCCGTGACAAATAATCACAGGATATTTTTTTGCAACTGTGTTTTTTCTTGCGGAGTGGTGTTCGAGGGTTAAATCCCAATTATCCGATGTTTTAGGATGATGAATTTCTCCTTGTAGGTGTATTTTTGCCGCGCAGAAGGACGCATTTAAAATGATAAAAAAGATGGTCATTAAGCGGATATTTTTTTTGAAAGTCATATTTTTTTCCTTTACCAAGACATTCAGTCCTTTAAGTTTCTGTTAAGATAGAGTAATTTTTCCTATAGGCTTTTATGAAATCAAATTTTCTAATTTTCTTATTTTTATTTTCCTTTTTCGCACTTGTTTTTGCTGATGAAGAGTCTCCGAAAAAGGCATATTTACTCAATGTAAACGGAATTTCTATTTATAAATCTAAAGATATAAATCAAAAAATAGGAATTCTAAATTATCGGGATGAGTTTGTTATTTCACAATTTGATACCCCTAATGGGTGGAATAAGATTAGAAAGGGAAATCAGGAAGGCTTCATTCGAACGGATGATTTTAATCAGAAGGAATTTTTAATTTTTACAAGCAGACTTTCAAAAGTGTACATCGTTGTTAAAGAAACAAAAAATCAAATTGTAGAGAAGCCCTTTCCTGAAGCAAAGATTCTTTCGAGCGTAGACCAATTTTCTGTTTTAGAAGTCGCTTCGTATTCTTCACCGCTTGAGGATAGAAAGGAAGTGTTGGAAGAAAAGTGGTATGAAGTGCTACTTAGTGATGCTAGAACAGGCTATATAAAAGAAAAAAGCCTTATCTATGATACGATAGAAAAAGCCAAGTCAGTGGCAGAAAAAAAACAAATCGACCTTAACGGCTACGCATTAGTATCCAATCCTATTTATTTGGAGGAACCGGGTGGCAAAGAAAAAGAAGTGATTGCAAAAAGAAATGGATTTTCCAAGAAAGGAGAATTTTTATTTGTAAAAGAGTCAAGAGAGTTTCGGGGAGAAAAATACTTTTACACAGAGATGGGTAATCCTTCCAAGTCATATAAAATGCAGGCAACCCCTAAAGACTTTGATGACGCGCCTTTCACAGGTTGGATTTCTGAAAAGAATGCTAAGTATTTTTCTCCCCGGGAGTTTAGTCGTTATACACTTGAAAATTCTACTTACACCAAAGATAAAATTTTACTCGAAGCCATTTATGCACAAAATGAAGATTACCCTCTAAATTTTTTGAATATATACGTAAAGCCAGCCGGTGCTAAGAATAAGGAGTGGGAATCTAGATTTTTTATCGTTTCTCTGTATTCTGGTTACATCAATTCGGCACGATTCGGAAATAGCGAGCTGGTATTGCTTGTAGTAGAGAAAGAAAAAGATAACTACAAAGTATATAATGGCAATATTCAAAACCGGGGAAAGATAGAATTTTTCGATTTGGATGGGGATGGAACTCCGGAAATTTTTTCTAGCATGGATTACCAGTCTATGTCTAGAGTTGCATTTACCGCACCGGCATTCTATGCTTACATCGATGGGGCTTACAAAGAAATACCGCTTCCGGGTAATTTTCTTGACACCTATATGATAGATGGGAGTTTTCTATATATAGACAAGAGGCAAGACAGTAACAAAAAAGTAGATCAACAAAAATATAAGTATCAAAATGGTAAATTTATTAAGTTCACAAATAAAAGGAGATTAAAATGATTCAATATTCAAATTATAAAACCGGGATGCGCTTTATTTCAGCATTCTTAATTGCGCTTGCTTTCACAGTGTCTCATTGTAAGAAAACGGAAGTCCTTGATGCGAAACAAGAGCCTCTGTCTACTGACGTTAAACCGACAGATGCCTCGGCTGAAATTATTTCTTATGCAATTGTAACAAACCCAAATGGAATTGCACTTTACCAAACTGCA
>JANMOF010000066.1:0-8688 GCA_031368925.1 Leptospiraceae bacterium | reverse complement strand
ATAAAAACGAAAAAGGAATCACTTCTTGAATCTTATTATATAATCTAGCGAATAAAATAGATTTACCGCTCCTTCTAATATAATTCCCCACGAAGCTGCCCATAGTCAAAAGTTCTGCCTAAATCAGTAATAGATTATTTTGTGGTGGATGAGGAATATTTTTTTTGGGTTTGATTTTTAAATCTAGCAAGGTTTATTTTTTTTCTTGACATTCCCAAATAAATACTTTTAACTGCTAGAAAATTTTCCACCGAATTGCAGAACAAACAAGGGAGAGAGAACACCAATGACGGCATTAGAAACCATCAGTCCAGAAAAAGATATGATTCAAAAATTTAAAGAGAGCGAGGAAAGACTTAAAAAACAAAATCAAATTCTTTTGCGTTTGGCGAAAAGCTCTGCGATTGACAATGGAGATTTACAAGCTGCCCTTAAGGAAATCACGATTGCGGCAACGGAAGCTTTGAATTGCGACAGGTCATCTGTTTGGATTTATAACTCAGAAAAAACTGCAATCGTTTGTCTCAATCTATTTGAAAATTCTAAAAATGCACATGCGAGCGGAGTCGAATTATTCGCTAAAGATTTTCCGGCTTATTTTAAATACCTACAGGAAGAAAGATCTCTTGCAGCGCATAACGCACATACTGATCCATCAACCTGCGAATTTTCAGTCGTATACCTTACCCCACTTGGGATTAATTCGATGTTAGACGCTCCCTTTCGATTAGAAGGCTCAATGGTTGGTGTTATCTGCAATGAACACGTCGGACCGCAAAGAGAATGGACTTTAGAGGAACAGAATTTCGCAGGTTCTCTTGCCGATTTAATTTCTCGTGCTATGCAAGCAGAAAAAAGACAAGTAGCCCAGAATGAACTAAAACGAATCAATGAAAACCTGGAAAATATAGTCGAAGAAAGAACCCGCGCTCTTCAAAAGGCTAACGGCGAGTTGTCGGAAGCGATGGATAATCTAAAGAAGACTCAGAAGAAACTTTTAGAAAGTGAGAAGATGGCTTCCCTCGGTGGACTTGTTGCAGGTGTTGCACACGAGATCAATACTCCCGTTGGAATTGGCGTAACCGCAGCTTCCCATTTAACAAACAAAACAAAAAGCTTCCTAGAAATTTATAAAGCGGGGAAGATGAAAAAGTCTGACCTCGATGGTTTTATAGATACAGTTGCCCAATCGGGAGATATGATTCTTTCGAATTTAGATAGGGCTGCTACTTTAATTCAAAGCTTTAAGCAAGTGGCAGTCGATCAATCTGTAGAAGAAAAAAGAGAGATTGAGTTAAAAAGTTATTTGGATGAAATATTGATTAGCCTCAAACCAAAGTTAAAACAATCCAATCACTCGGTTACTGTAACTAGCGATCATTCGGTTTCAATCAATACTTTCCCGGGGACAGTCTCGCAGATTGTAACTAATCTTGTGATGAACTCTGTCATTCATGGATTTGAAGAAAGAGCAGACGGAGTCATTTCCATAGATATAAAAAAATTACCCAATGACAATGTTTCTCTTATATTTAGAGATAATGGAAGGGGAATTGAAAAAGAAAATCTTTCAAAAATTTTCGATCCTTTTTTTACAACTAAACGGGGCTCCGGTGGAAGTGGTCTGGGTTTAAATATTATCTACAATCTAATCAGCCAGAAACTAAACGGAACCATTACCTGTGAAAGTGACATCGGCAAAGGTGCTGTATTTATAATTGAAATTCCTCTTGAATCTAAGGGTTGATAATTAAAAATGAGCGTTATGACCGAAGAAGAATCAAACGAAGAAGAAGTTTTATTTGCTTCCGAAGAAGAAGTGGAAGAGATTGCGACTCCACAGGAAACCTGGAAAATACTTATCGTTGATGACGAAAAAGAAATTCACAGTGTTACTAAAATGGCGCTTTCTAATTTCCAATTTGAAAACCGCAAATTAGAATTTGTCAGCGCCTACTCTGCAAAAGAAGCAAAAGAAATACTAAGCGGCAAACAAAGGTTCGCCTTAGTTCTTCTAGACGTAGTGATGGAGTCAGACCATGCTGGACTTGAAGTAGTAAAATACATTCGAAAGGAAATTGGAAATAACCTCTCTAGAATTATTTTACGAACAGGTCAACCCGGTCAAGCCCCGGAAGAAAAAGTCATTCTAGAATATGACATCAATGACTACAAATCCAAAACGGAGCTAACAGCGACTAGGCTCTTTACAACAGTCGTTGCCTCTCTTCGCTCTTACAAAGACATTGTAACCATTGACAGAAGTAGGAAAGGTTTAGAAAAAATCATCCAGGCATCTTCTTCTATTTTTGAAATGCAGACTCTCGAAAAATTTATTTCAGGAGTATTAACGCAGTTGGTCTCTCTTTTAAATCTCCAGGAAGATTCTTTCTTTGGGGTTACTTCTAGTTTTGCGACAACTCTAGAAAATGGAACGTTTAGAGTGATTGCAGGAACCGGAGAGTATGAAGGCAAATCGTATATTAATCTCTCTACTATCAAAAGCACAGAAGCACAGGCAACTATTGAAGAAGCAATCAGTTCAAAGCAGAGCCAGTATAGGGAAAATTGTTGTGTATTGTATTTCGAATCTGCTGATGACCAAATGAATGTAATATTTATGCAAACCAATTCAGCTTTAAGTGATTGGGATAGAAACCTGCTCGAAATATTTACGCGAAATGCCTATATCGCATTTCACAACCTGCATCTAGTAAAGATGATTATTCAAAAAGAATTAGAAACGCAAAAAGCGAACCAGGAAAAAGCCGACTTCCAAAATAAACTTTCTAGATACGTTAGTTACCAAGTTGCAAATAAAATCATTGAAGAGCATATTGATCTAAAAGGAGAAAGAAAAAGAGTCGCTGTTCTTTTTTGTGATATCAGAAGCTTCACCGAGATTTCAGAAAAACTAGACGCGCAAGAAGTAGTAAACTTTCTAAACGAATACTTTGGATTTATGATTGATATCGTTTTCGAATTCGGTGGAACACTCGATAAATTTATTGGCGACGCTGTGATGGCTGTGTATGGAGTTCCATTTAATCTTGAGAATAACGAAGAGATGGCGGTGCGCTCTGCTGTAAAAATGCGCGAGCTTGTTGAGACATATAACGAAGGACGTAGGAAAAAAAACTTAAGCGATATTAAAATTGGAATCGGAATTCATTCGGGGGAGGTCATTGCGGGTAATATTGGATCTGACAAAAGAATGGAATATACCGTTGTAGGCAGTACTGTAAATATTGCGTCTAGGATTGAGGCTTTAAACAAAACTTTTAAGACTGATATTTTAATTACCGAAGCAGTCTACGCGAAAACCAAAGAAATTATTTCCGTAGAAAAAAAAGAATCAGTTCTAGTAAAAGGAATCAACGCCCCCATTGCTACCTATTATATTAAAGGATTGCTTTAAATAGGATTATTTAAAAAAATAGAATCTCTGTTAGATGGAGATGACTATGATACGAATTTTACTAATTTGTGTTCTTTTTTTATTACAAAATATTTTACAGGCAAAGACAGAGGACACAGCCCAAGGCTTACTCGATGCAGCGAGTAAAGAAGATTTGCCGCTAGTTCAAAAAGAATTAGAAAATGGCGCTGATATAAACGCAGCCGACGAAGAAGGAAACACCGCTCTGCATTTTGCGGCAATGAAAGGAAATTTAGAACTCGCAAAGTTCCTCTTAAAAAAAGGAGCCAATATAAATCAGAAAGACGGAAACGGGGATACCCCACTTGCCAATGCCTCCGCAATTGGAAACTTAGAATTAGTAAGATTTCTAATCGAAAATAAAGCAGACGTAGACTCTAAAAATCAAACCGGCTGGACTCCACTTAGATGGGCGTCTAATGAAGGTTATCTCCCGATAGTAAATTTTCTAATCGAGAAAGGTGCGGAGAATAGTCCTTTGTTTTTAGTCGATAGGTATTTTGTAGAAGCGGCTAAGAATGGTAACCTTGAAGAAATGAAAAAATACTTAAAGCGGGGTGCTAGTATCAATGCAATAGACGAAGATGGATATACCGCACTTCTTCATATTACAAAGAATTTGTCCTTACATTTGCCTGATAAATCCAGGTCGGATAGTCTTGAAATTGTAAAATTTCTTTTAGAAAATGGAGCCGATATAAACGATAAGAGTCCTGCGGGTAATACTCCTCTTCTTTATGCAATGGAAAGTAATTACGAACCATTCATTGAATATTTAATAGAGAAAAAAGCAAACATGAAAGACACAGATCCGAAAGGAAATACTTGCTTAATGATTGCTTCGAGAATGGGAAACTTAAAGCAGGTTCAAATTTTTTCGGATAAAAAGGTAGATGTAAATGCTGCGAATGAGGATGGGCAGACAGCGCTTCACCTGGCAAGTCTAACTGGTAAATTAGAAATCGTTAAAATACTTTTAAAGTCAGGAGCAGATATAAACTTTGAGGATAATAAGAAACAACCTCCCTTACTCATTGCTTCCAAAGAAGGTAATGAAAGGATCGTAAAATTATTAATAGATTCAAAAGCAAAGATAAATCACAAAGACGATCGGAATAATACAGCATTAATGCTTGCAGCAGAAAATGGTCATTTGCCGGTTGTTAAGCTCCTTGTTGAATCAGGAGCAGATAAAACGATTAAATCAACAGTTTATCCCTATATTACCGCTTTCGATTTGGCAAATAAAAATAAACACACTAAAATAGTGGAATATTTAGAATCTACGGAAGCATATAAATCTGAACTACAAATTTGGCAAAAGATTGCTTTTGAAGTTCAAAAAATTAATTCTGATTTTATAAGAATATTAAATGAAATTGATAGATCCGGAATGACTTCACTTCATCGCGCCTGCAAAAATAATAGGATTGAAGAAGTAAGATTTCTACTCTCTCATAAAGTGAATGTAGATAGTAGAGATATACAGCGATTTACCCCACTTCACTTTGCTGTTCAGAGTGAGAATTTGGAAATAGTTCAGCTTCTGATGGCAAGTGGCGCCGATCCAAAGGCAAAAAACCAGTTGGGAGAGACTCCTGTAACGATTGCACAGAAAAAAAAGAACACTAAATTAATAATGATTTTGAAAACTTCCAAAATGACTTCTCTTAAAAAATTTCCGCCAAAGCAAGATAAGCCGCAAGTAAATAAGCCGGATAGTAAAGATGACTTTACCGTAGATGAGGAAGACGATGATGCTGAAGAATAAACCTATTTTATGTGATAGTGAAACTTACACCCGGAAGATAAGGAAAAGAATCTTACAATTCTTATTCAATATGCAAAGTTTTCAGGTAGGCACAGTGCTGGTAATGAGTGTCCTATCGAGAAGGGTGTTAGGTTTGATAGCTGGTAATTGAAGTAGAAAGTTTTTTTCCTATTTACAAAAAAAGTTATTCTGTTTTAGTGAGTGACTATGAAATTCTTACTGGCAAAGCTCTGGAAAAAAGAGGTATTCATTTTACTCTTTGCTATCATTTCTATTCAAACTAACGCGAAAGATTTTAACTTTCAGACTCTAGATTTAACAAAAGAAATCGAAGATTTAAACTCCCCTAAAAATGAAGAGCATACCTGGTGGGTGACGGCAGGCGAAATAGATCCTGTGGCTTACACAAAGTATCTACTGACAAAGAAGATGGAAAAAGATTCGCCGGATAATGGTTGGAAACCGGCTCTCGTTCCTGGAAACCCTATTGGTGAAAAAATCGTGAGTGTAGAAGTTAATTCCCTCTGGTATCTAAAGGTTTTTTACGTCAAAGAAATTCCCACGGAGGATCAAATCCTTTATCTCAAAAGAATTTCCGATAGAGACGAAACTTACTTAAACGGAGTCTTGATTGGAAAAACGGGCGACTGGGATTCCGATAAAGCGCAGGGCTATGATAAGAGTAGATTATACAAAATTCCAAAAGAAAATCTTAATGTAAATTCGCCTAACGTTCTTTTGGTGCGAGTTCAAAAATACTTTAGAGATAGCGTAGGCATCTGGGGCGAAAATGTTTTCTTGGGGGGAAGTCAGAGTATCCTCAGGGATTATTATATTTCAATTCTAAAGCCGATGTTTTTTTTAATCTGTTACTTTACTGTAGGGACTTATTTTATTTTTCTCTTTTTACGTCGCAGGAAGGAACGAGAAAATTTTTTCTTTGGTTTTTTTGCCATTAGCTTTGTTTGTTATCAATTGCTTCGAAGTCAATGGCGATTCGAATTTCCTTTTAGTTATTTTGCGTTTAAAAAAACGGAATATGCAATTTTAATTTTACTTTTTCCATCTCTTTATCTTTTCTTTCGTTATTATTTTATAAAAAAAGAAAAGAAATTTCTTACTAGTTTGTATTATCTGAATCTAATTTGTATTCTACCTCAATTTGTATTTTTTTGTTTTATCCTTTTTACTTCTAATATTGATTTATGGAATGATATTTTAAACCAGGTAGTAATTCCCTTTCTCTGGCCTCCCTTATTAATTTCTATTTTTGTTGTCATTATTTACAATGCATTTTTCTTAAAAGACATTGACGCAAAAATAATGTTTGCCGGTTGGCTTATTCTAATCTCGGGTATTGTAAATGATATTCTGATACATTTAGAAATCATTCGGTTCGAAAGAATTACTGAATATAGTTTTTTCATTTTTATCTTGAGCCTTGCCTTTATTCTTTCGAATCGTTTTGTTAGAGTGCACCTAGAAGTAGAAGACTTAAATTTGAACTTAGAAAAAAAAGTGATTCACCGAACAGAGGAATTACAGACTGCTCTAACAAAAGTAAATGAATTAAAACTCAGCCAGGACGGAGATTATTTTTTAACTTATTTGCTACTCGAACCGTTATGCGTAAAGGCTGTGACGAACCCGAATATCAAAGTAGAATTTTTAATCAGCCAAAAAAAGAAATTTGTTTTCAATAAAAATAATCATGAAATTGGCGGGGATACTTGCATTGCGCATACCGTTTCTTTACAGGGTAGACCTGTTACTATATTTTTAAATGCAGATGCGATGGGCAAATCGATGCAAGGCGCTGGAGGCGTTCTTGTGTTGAATTCTATTTTTGAAAGTATTGTGAAGCGAACCTTGATGGTTGGAAGTTTTGCGGAGCAGTCGTCACATAGTTGGCTTGTGAATGCTTTTATCGAGTTGCATAATGTTTTTTTAATGTTTGAAGGATCTATGATGATTTCTTTGAATATGGGAATCATAGATGATGAGACAGGAGAAGTGATTTATATTAACGCTGAGCATCCGCCTATCGTATTATTTAGAGATGAGAAAGCAAGTTTTCTTCCTTTAATTGAAGTTAATTGCAAATTAGGCTCTCCTCTTATGAGTGAAAAAATTTATACAAATTCTTTTTCACTTGAGGATAAGGATGTTTTGCTTCTTGGCTCAGATGGGCGAGATGATATTCTTCTTCCGAATAGAGAGATTAATGATAACTTCGATTTATTTCTGGCTCATGTAGAAAATGCTAGAACAGATTTAAAAAATATCTACAAAGAAATTTTAAAATCAGGTGAGTTATATGATGATTTGTCGCTATTGCGAATTGAATTTACCAGGGAGAATTGAATGAAAAATTATAGAAAAAACGTAGGTATTGTAGTATTTAATTCTAAAGGATTCGTGCTTCTTGGAAATAGAATTTCCCATCGAAGTTCCTGGCAGTTCCCCCAGGGAGGACTCGATGAGAACGAAGAGCCATTAGCCGCTGCAAAAAGGGAACTCTATGAAGAAGTGGGAATTAACGATGCAGAATTTGTATACGAAGTTCCCGAGTGGTTAAGCTATGATTTCCCGGCTAATCTAGATTTGCCACATATGAAGGGCTTTAAAGGACAGACACAAAAATGGTTTCTTGCCTATTGGGATTATCCTCCTGCAAAGTGTAAATTGGATGTTCATGAGCGTGAGTTTGAAACAGTTCAATTCTTTCCTTTAAAGAACGCAGGTAACACAGTAGTCGAATTCAAAAAAGAAATCTACAAGCAGCTAATCGAAATTTTGCGCCCTGAAATAGATAAGTTCCTAAAAAACCGAAATGAATCTAAATGAAATAACAGAATTTCATTCTAAAATTTCACAAATGAATTCCCCGGAAGATTTGTTCGGAGAATTAAAAGGAAATTCTAAGAATGAGAAACTGAATTCTCTAAATGAAATTTACAAAGATTTAATAAAAAAATTTCACCCGGATAAATTTGCAAATAGTGAAGCGTATACTCGCTATTTGACCGGAGAAATCAGTGGAATTTTAAATGAACTCAACTCCCAGGCAAAGAAAAAAATTGAAAGAGAAATTTATGGAAAAGAAATTGCACCATCAATCAATGAGGTTTCCTTTGAAATAAAGACTAAGCTTAGAGTCTATAGAATTTTTGATCATTTCATGGAAGGAGATTACGCAAATCTTTATAAAGGGGAATTCACTCAATCAAAATCAGGCATACAACAAGTATGCGTAAAAATTATTCGTGATAAAACAGATAATGATTTACTTCGAAACGAAATCCAAATTCTAAAATCGATTCAACACAAATCATTGCCTGTATACTTTGATGAATTTCGAACTACAGAAGGAGAACTTGGATTTGTTCAGAGATTTATCGAGGGCTCGGATTTTATTAGCATTCTAGAAAAATATCCAAACGGGTTATCCGCTGAACATGCTTGCTGGATATTAGAG
>JANMOF010000064.1:0-3461 GCA_031368925.1 Leptospiraceae bacterium | reverse complement strand
ATTGATGGATATTCGGGATTATTCGAGCGATCGCGCAGGTAGCTCGTGGGAATTAGATTACCTGGCAAAAAATTTTAATTTAGATAAAGTTTTATTTCTAGCGGATACAGAAGAGAAGGCGCAGTCATTAAAAAATATGTTAGCAATCTCGCTTAAAGAAATTTCACCTAGTTCCCCGAATGACCGAGATAAAATACAGATTCATACTTTTGTTTCTACTGAACAGTCTATTTTTGGAAATGGGACGGATATCGCAAGACATCTATATTCAATGGCTTCCACTGACGTACGAATCGTTAACGAGGTAAAATGAATTCTTTTACGGATATTGAATCGCTAATTAAAAAAGCCCAGTATTTTCAAGCGCATAATCTATGCTTGGATTTATTAAGTGAAGATAATGAAAATCTAAAACTCAAACAACTCTATGTTTTAACTCTTGCTAGGCTCGGCGCTACCGAAAAAGCACTATCGTATTTAGAACCAATCTATAACCAACATAACCAGGACGAAGAAACCTCCGGGCTCATGGGAAGAATCTACAAAGACCTCTGGAAAAAAAATAACGACGCGAAGTATGCAAAATTATCTAGAGATATATATCTAAAAAACTTTCGAAAGGATAATAAGTATTATACTGGAATCAACGCAGCAACTATGTCATTATTAGTAGGAGATAGCTTATTAGCGATTGAACTAGCAAAAAAAATTATTCTTAGTTTAGATGAAGTGGCTAATGACTATTGGGCTTTGGCGACTCTCGGAGAAGCCTATTTAATTACTGATGATATTTCTTCCTCGATTCAAAATTACAAAAAAGCATTTCAATTAGCAGGGACTAATTATGGAGATGTAAATAGCTCATATCAACAGTTATTACTAATTTTATCTGCAATGAAACGGGATATTCCAAATGAACTTTTAGAAATGCTAAAACCTCCCCGTATCCTTGTATTTTCCGGTCATATGATAGACCATCCCGAACGTAAAATTCCCCGGTTTCCCTATTACATAGAATCCGAAGTCAGAGAAAAAATCAAAGAAGCTCTAGAAGAATTAGATGCAAAGATCGGTTACACATCCGTAGCCTGTGGGGCAGATATTTTATTTATCGAAGAGATGATAAAACGAAACGCAGAGGTTAACGTATTTTTGCCTTTCACTAAGGAAGATTTTATTACAACTAGTATTTCTTTTGCGGGAGAAGAGTGGACTGCGCGATTTGAAAAATGCCTGGTAAGTTCGAATGTTAAATTTGTAACCGAAGAGCCGTATCTAGGAGATGACCATTTATTTTCGTTTACGGGAAATCTTCTGATTGGTCTTGGAATTTTAAGGGCGAGAATGATGGCGAGCATTCCTACTTTCTTAGGTGTGCTGGATATGTCTGACATTTCATCCAGACTGAAAGCGGGTTCTTCTGATATGCTGCATCTCTGGCCTTTTAAAAATAGCCAGAGGATAATAGATATTAGTTCTATTCCTAAAACGAATCCGACTAATTTACCAAAACCAGAAGTATCTAGAACAAAAGCTTCGTTTAGTAAAGCGCCTTACCAAATGCAACGCGTGGTAAAATGCATATTATTCGCTGATATTGTAGGGTTTAGCAAAATGAATGAAGAGCAAACGCCTTATTTCATGTATGAACTTCTACATATGATTTCTGAAAATATTTGTAAGCTCGATAAACAACCGGAAGTAATCAATACCTGGGGCGACGCGATATTTGCCGTATATGAATCCGCAAGTGATATGATGAATTTTGCAACAGTAGTAAACCAAATTATTTTAAATACAGATTGGCTTTTGAAAAAACTTCCGGAAAATACAAGTATCCGCATTGCACTTCATACAGGTCCGATTTATTTAGGCGTTGACCCAATTACTAAAAAACCAAATGCGTATGGGAGTCATATCAATCGAGCAGCAAGAATGGAGCCAGTAACTCTGCCCGGTTATATCTACGCCAGTGAACAATTTGCCGCTACACTGATTGTCGAAACGGGAGATGAGTATAATTACAATTATGTGGGAATTATAGATTTGCCTAAGAATTTTGGAAAACAAGAAATGTACAGCCTTCAAAGAAAGGAAAACCAAAAATGAAAAGAATAATTCTAGTTTTATTTATTAGTATATTTAGCGCTTTATTTCCTTTAGCCGCAGATGAGGCTAGTTCTAAAGGTCTTTCTTCTTTTCTATCACTGGCTTTTTTTAGAATGATAGATTTCTCTATTTATGCAGATATAGAATCATTAAAATATTTGATTATCTTAGTGCTACTTTCTTATTTTCTCACGAATTTTTTCTGGCGCAATTCTATTGTAAAGCTAATGAAAGGATTGATGACAGAAAAAGTAGATGAGGATTCTGCGGTAGAGCCAACAAGAAATGCAATTCCAATTCTAAGAGAAATAAAGAGCAATGTAATCAAACCCGAACGAAATAATCAAAGCATAATACGAAAATTATTACAGGAAAAAATGATTGGAAATTGGATTATTTGGATTCTAATTTTTTTAACTACCGTGTATTTAGTTCAAATTTTTATGCTTCTGCTAAATTTAGATTCTTATTTTACATTACCCTGTTTATTTATACTTTTCTTTTTTGTGAATGGAATCTTTCAAAAATATCTTGCGAAACCATTTAATCAAATTGTGTTCAATCGTTTGGAAAAGAAGATACAAGATTTACCCAAAGGTCGTGTTCTAATTCTTCGGGTATTTGGAGACCCGGGATCGACTAGCTTTTTATTTGATTGGTTTGCAGAGAAATGGAGGTTATTCGGTCCCTCTATTACAATTACAGATCCAGTTCTTTTACAACAGGAATTTAGAATTAATAATCTTCTTAGACCAGAGTCGCATCTTTTCCTAACTTATTTTATAACTAAC
Source organism: Leptospiraceae bacterium (assembly GCA_031368925.1). GTDB lineage: Bacteria > Spirochaetota > Leptospiria > Leptospirales > Leptospiraceae > UBA2033. The sequence continues at coordinate 561 of JANMOF010000064.1, read as the reverse complement.
ATCATAGCAATCATCGGATTTTTCATTCTTCCTTTTTATTTCGGGGAGCCAGGTAAAATAAATTTTTTATTCCCTCTTACTCTTGCCTTATACGTATTAGTTCCACTTATTTATTGGATAACAACATTAATCCTTGGCTTCTGGGCTTCGAAAGAATTCATTCAAAAATTAGGAAGTTCCGATTTCTTTGGAAATAAAAATTCTAGGCTAGAATTTCCAATCCATACTTTATTTTGTTTTGACACTAGATGGAAAAAAGCTGTGGAAGTAGCGGCAAAGAATGTAGATTTAGTTTTAATGGATGTTCGGGATTATTCGCTCGAACGGGCAGGCAGTTCCTGGGAGCTTGGATTTCTTGCTCATTTTTTTCCTCTTTCTCAAGTTCTTTTTCTTGTTGATAGCGAAGAAAAGAAAACTATGATAGAAACGATTTTTAAAAAAGAAATTGCATTCGCAATTCCGGGTAGTCCAAACGATAAAAATGTCACGATAAATTTTTTAATCCCAGATAAAAGTTTTCGCGGAATTAAAGCAAGCATTGATACTGTCGAAGCACTATGG
>JANMOF010000046.1:0-7541 GCA_031368925.1 Leptospiraceae bacterium | reverse complement strand
CCCCGAACTAGACTTATCCAGTAGTATCAGGAGCCATCAAGTTAAGTCCTGCTTTTCTTGTCAAGAAAAAAGTAGGGATTTCTTTTGTTCGTTACTATTAATCCCAGTTTTATATTCTCGTGATTTATTAAATACGCTCTATAATTAGTTTAACTTGTTAGTGTTTTGTTTTACCTTCCTATAAGAAGACGATGCACACAATATAGAGTAGGAGGGGCTTCTCTTATACCCTACCATTGGGTTAGGGGGGCAATGGGAACCTATTTTGTGTCTATGTTTGAACCTATCGCTACCCTATCTTTGATAAAACGTCTTCTTATACAAAGTGTATCCGAAGCATCACCCCACCTTACATTATCATTTCTTTACAAAAGAAATGATATGCCAGCATTCCCAGCGCTGAGGGTGGGGTTTACACCTAACGGTGGGTTTGCTGCCGCAGGCTATTGGTTCTATTGATTTATTAGATTTATCTAATATTCTTGATTTCATTAAAAAATCCATTGTTTCATTCTCTTGGGTAAGATGAGTTACTAAATAATAAAGAATTGACTAAAACCTAAAAGGCACGATTTAATGCTTCAAACGCTTGCGAGGCAATATGATAAAAAAAATCTCTTTACTCCTTATTTTTCTTTCAACACTTAATTTATTTTCAGATGAACACCCTTATACAAAAATGGAATTCAATTTTAAAAGCCCCATTATTTTACGAACCGGTGGAGAAATTGATTTTGAGGTAAAGGTGAGTTTGCCGCCAAAGCATTATTTGTATTTGAGTCATGCGACTGCTGACGGAATTGGAATTGTTACTACGTTTAGTTTTCCGCAGGAGATAGGATTTCAATTAGTTGAAATAAAAAGACCACAGGGAATTAAAAAAATGGATGAAATGGTTTTAAAGGATAACGGCGTGTTTGCCTTTAAAATTTTTGAACTGGGCACTAAGAAGCCAGGCTCAAATACAAAAATTCCTTTGAGCATTCGAACGCAAGTATGTGAAGAAAAAGAAAATGGTATCTGTTATCCTCCGAAGACAATTAATAAAGAAGTCATAATTGAAATCAGAGAAGACAAAAAAACAATCGGTCATCGAGCTTTAGATACAATTCCCTGGGAATCCAGTTTTGCCTCGGCTATCGCCAAAGCAAAGTCCTCTAACCTAAATATCTATGCAATCATTACAGAGCCTAGTTGGTGTGGCGCCTGTCGTTACATGGACGCTGAAGCATTTGCCAAACCGGATGTACAAAAAGTATTGAAGGAAAAATTTGTTCCCTGGAAAGTAAAAGACAATGAATACGGGAAAGTTCCCACTGGAAGCGGATCATTTGGAATTCCCATGTTCTTTGTTCTGGATAATACCGGTAAGTCTCTTGGCAAATGGTCTGGCGGAAGAGATGCAAAAGGTCTACTTCCTTTACTAAAGCCCTTCGAGAAAGCAAGTGCTGATCCGGAGCCTAATCCTATTAAGCCGCCAACACCTCCCACAGACGATGCAACTGAATTAGAAATTAAATCTAGCGATGGGAGTAAATGCGTATTAACCTACGGAAAAAACTATATTTGGATGGCAAAAAAATCCGGCGATTTCCATAATAATGGAACCTTTCGATTTGGAGTCAATAACCAGGAAATAAAAGTAAAACAGTCCACAAGAGATGTGGCAGGACGAAAGGCATTTCCAGTGAAGCTAACAACGAATGGCTTTCGCATTGAAAAAGTAGACTTAAAAGAATTCTGGGTTGGTGAATGCAAAGGGTCATCCATACAAGGAAAAGTTGAAGGCAGTGATATAGAATTTACAATTGAAAAATGACTATGTATTATTTAAAATTTCCATTTTCATTTCTTTCAAGTAGTCTAGACCGCCTGATTTCAAGAGAGATTGAAGAGTTGTTTTTTCGGAGGAGCTGATATAGTCTTTTTCACGGAGTTGGTCTAAGACTTCGACGACGAGTTCGTATTCCAAGCCATACAATTCAGAATAGATCCATTGTATGGTAAGTCGTTGTCCGCTTTTTTTGAAGTGCTTGATAAATGAACCCGTAATGTCATCAATTTGTCCACGGCGTTTAACGAGTTCGCCCATTGTATCAAGTATGAAAAAGATTTCCATATCATCTTTGAATAAATTCATCATATGCCCATAAATCTTAGGAGAGATGAGTGGGAGGTTATAGATATTATCCTCAAGGGCGAGATAGAGGTTTCGTTCGTCGTCTTCGCTTAAATCGGTATACTTATCAAATTCAGACATGACCTCTGGTGGTAAGATGAGTAGGAATTGAGAAGCAAGTTTGTATAATTGTTTTTCGCGAACAAGGTAAACAATCATATCACAGATTCTCTGGTTTGAGACTAATTTCCAGTATCTGCTACTCTTCATCGCGAAGTAATTGTTTACGTCTGGTCTCTTCGCAAGCATCTTGCGAACTTTGAGATAATTATCGTAGTCGATTTCTAAAATCTTATAAAGAGTTTCATTGGAAAGTTTTTCTACTAATTCTTGCACTTCTTCTGGCTCACAGATTCCAAAGAAGTAACGGATTAAATCGAGTTTTTCCGGGGCTTCGTTTGAGAATTCATCAATGACTAATGCTTGTGCTTGTAGGAAAGCACTGACTGCAACGGTAAATGTATTTTCGCCTCTAATGAAACTATTGAGTTTATTTCCAGCTATGCAAAATTTTTTAAAATTCCCCATCCATGCGGAATTGATTGATAACACAGAGCGGCAATTGCCAGGGCATACCTGGTATACATTTGTATCTAGAAAGCAAGTCTGTAGTTCGGAATTAGAGGTTGACACTTTTATTTATTTTACTAACTCTCCGCATTCTCTCATATCAGGGGCATACGGATTTTGAATTTCTTCCCCTTTGGCTATCCAATACTTTGCTACCATTGGACAATAGAATTTATTATATTCTGTTTTGATTTGATTAGCCTTTAAAATGTCGGTTAAAGTTTCAGAGAAACTTGATAGAGATTCAAAAAATGCTTCTTTATCTTTTGAATTTATATTCGTAAGAACAGATTCCATTTTGTCTAATTGCTTTTTAATGTCTTCGTTTTTTTCAGAGAGTGATTTTGCTTCTTTTACAGCGTTTAAAACTGGTGTAGTGTCAGGAATACTATCCGTGTTTGCTAGTAAAACTGTGTGGATTTTTTGATTCTCCGTAAGAATTTTTAAAAGGGAATTTTTCAAACCACTATCAACTGATCCTTTGCAGGAAAAAATAAAAAAAAGAATTATTACTATGTATTTCATTATGGGATATCCTTGGTTAACCTTTAATACGAACTTACTTTACCTTTTACTATAATTCGAGTATTAAATAAAGTCAAATTGAAATTTATTGTATGAATTATGGCAATAAATTTCTTTATTTTTATGAATGAGGGTAAAATATGAACTTTCTAAAGATAAAGTACGCTAATTGCTTTGTTTTAAGGATTAGAATAAAAGGCTAAACTCATATGATACAACGAAATTCTTTTAAGTTAAAATCAATCTCCTTATTTATTGCAATTTTTTCATCCCAGTTTTCCTTACTGGCAGAAACAGTAATCTTACGCTCCCACGAAGTCATTCACGGCAAGATTACCTACCAAGATGCAATCGTTCTCAAAATGAACGACGACTTTGGCAAACCACTCGAGCTACAGAAAAATGATATTCTAAAAGTTTCTTATCGAGATGTAAAAGACGCGAAAGAACTCAAGAAAATGATTGACGAAGAAGAAAGCAAGCTTCCTCCTGAGAAGAGGAAGAAGGTGGTAGTTACGATTCCAGAAAATAGATATACCCTTTTTCTTAGGTCAGCTGCTGTTCCTGGCTGGGGACAATGGAAAGCTGGAAACAAATGGTATGCTGCTATTGCATTTGTTGGCGTTGTCGGGGCTGCTGGGTATGCGGCATCGAGCTTTCAAGGGTTTAAGTCTTCAGAGAAAAATTACCAAGCACAAACTTTTAACACTGCCATGACTCTTGCTGCAATCCCTTCTACTCAGATGGATAATCCAACTAAGGTTTTAATAGCAGCTTATACTAGTGCCCAAAATTTTAAACCATATGGAAGCGCATCTACTTTAGGTAACAACGCAATTCAAGGACTGGCGATAGTCTACGCAATTCAGCTTATACATTCCTTTTATTTGGGCTATAAATGGGAAAAGGCGAACCCAAATGCTACGATTGGTAAAAAAGCCGTTTTCGGCGATTGGAATTTTAATGCATCCCCACGCCAGGCGTATGCGCCTACTGCAACTGGCGTTAGCAGAGAAACCTTCTATGAAGTGAACTACGAGTTTCGGTTTTAGGGTGTCACCTCGAACAGCCTTCTTGGGCATGCGAAGGCGAAGGGCGCGACCAAGCGCACAATATAAGGATTCAAACAGTCATTTCGAACGAATGTGAGAAATCTATATGGCAATACAACGATAGTGTTAAGCAAGATAGACCTCTCACGAAGGGGCAGTTCGAGGTGACAGGGGTAATTTTTCCTTACTCTGTGCCTCAGTGTCTCTGTGGCAAAATAATCTTTTTTACCAAAATTAATCCAAATAAGTCCAAATTTTGCATACTAATGTATAAAGATTAAGATCATAGGATAAATCATGTCAATACGCGTAGCTTTACACCATAAAACTCATTATCAATACAATAAGCCTATTTCTATTTTCCCACAGGTCGTGCGTCTTAGACCTGCGCCTCATGCGAGGACGCCAATTCATGCTTATTCTTTAAAAATTCAGCCGGCTGATCATTTTATCAACTGGATGCAAGATCCATTTGGAAACTACCAGGCACGTTTGATTTTTCCCGAAAAAACTGACAAATTCAGCGTTGAGGTAGATTTGGTCGCAGAGATGACTGTCATCAACCCATTTGATTTTTTTTTAGAGGATTATGCAGACCAATATCCATTTAAGTATTCAGAGGAACTTAAGAGTGAACTACTTCCCTATTTACAAATTAAGGAAGATGGAAGTTTACTTAAAAGTTTAATTTCTAAATTGGATTTACGCAAAAGACGGACTGTAGATTTTTTAGTCTATCTAAACCAAATCGTTCACTCTGAAGTCGGTTATATCATTCGTATGGAGCCGGGCGTGCAAACAAGCGAAGAGACTTTGATTCTAAGAAAAGGCTCCTGTCGGGACAGTGCGTGGCTAATGGTGCAAATCCTCCGTCACATTGGACTTGCTGCGCGGTTTACATCGGGTTACCTCATCCAGCTTGTTCCAGATGTAAAAGCAATCGACGGACCTTCAGGAACTACCGTTGACTTCACAGACTTACATGCATGGACAGAAGTGTATCTACCGGGAGCGGGTTGGGTGGGACTTGATCCTACGTCAGGACTTTTTGCGGGTGAGGGGCATATACCGCTTGCTTGCACACCTAATCCTTCTAGTGCTGCACCGATTGCAGGTGGAATTGAAATTGGAGCAAAAGCAGAACTTGAATTTGAAATGTCTGTTAGTAGACTTGAAGAAGAGCCAAGAGTTACAAAGCCTTATACAGAAGAAGAGTGGAACAAGATTTATGCGCTCGGACAAAAAGTAGACCGGGATTTAAAAGAGCGAGATGTCAGGCTTACTATGGGCGGCGAACCAACATTTGTCTCAATAGAAGATATGGATGGAGCCGAATGGAATATAGATGCTCTCGGACCGACTAAGAAGCGTTATGCGATAGAATTGTTTAATAAACTAAAAGACAAATACGCCTCCGGACCACTCTTGCATTATGGGCAAGGAAAATGGTATCCCGGTGAATCTCTTCCCCGTTGGGCACTGTCCTGCTACTGGCGAAAAGATGGGCAGCCAATTTGGAATGATCCAAAATTGATTGCTGATGAAAGAATAGAAGGAAAATACACGCACGCTGATGCAGAAAAATTTATCAAGCGGCTAACAACTCATTTGGCGGTAACAGACGAACATATTGCTCCCGGTTTTGAAGATGTATATTATTATTTATGGAAAGAAGGAACTCTTCCTGTAAACGTAGACCCGTTTGCTAAAGATTTAAAAGACACAGAAGAGCGAAAAACTCTTCGTAGAGTTTTAGAGCAAGGTCTTGGGACTACTGCGGGTTTCGTGCTTCCTATTAAATGGGATTGGCTAAGTCGTATTTGGCGCTCTGGTAAATGGCATGTGAAAAGAGATAGATTATATCTTTTGCCTGGCGATTCACCTATGGGATTTAGACTTCCCCTTAGTTCTCTCCCACATTCAGCAAATTATTTTTATGAAGAGCAACCTTCTAGTTTTGCAAGACCTGCAAAGTTAGAAAATTTCTATGAAAATGTAGTTCAGCGTCATCAATCCTACATTAAAAAAGATGAAAAGACCGATCCAATTGATAGCGAGTTAGATGCACTCTATAGAAAATATGGAGAGAACCGTAATCTAAATTTGAAAGACGATAGCTGGGAAATGATTCGTACTGCTCTTTGCGTTGAACCAAGAAACGGAAACCTTTATGTATTTCTTCCGCCAACCTATCATATAGAAGAATATTTAGACTTAGTTTCCTCTGTAGAATTGACTGCGTCTGAGTTAGGCATACCGGTGTTAGTCGAAGGATATTTACCGCCGTATGATTCTCGAATTCAAAGATTTCAAATTACACCTGACCCTGGAGTAATCGAAGTAAACGTTCATCCAACAGAAGACTGGGAAAGCCTTGTTCGCGATACTGAAATTTTATACGAAGAAGCAAGACTCACTAGACTCGGTACCGAAAAATTCATGTTAGACGGAAGGCATACAGGCACGGGGGGGGGAAACCATATTACCCTCGGCGGAGCAACACCTGCTGATAGTCCAATGCTACGAAGACCTGATTTACTTCGAAGTCTTCTCTCCTATTGGAATAATCATCCTAGTCTATCGTATTTATTTTCAGGACTCTTTGTAGGACCTACAAGCCAGGCACCACGAGTAGATGAAGCGCGCCATGAAAGTTTGAATGAATTAGAAATCGCATTTAAAGAATTGGATAAGAATACATTTACCCCGCTCTGGTTAGTCGATAGACTTTTTAGAAATCTTCTTACGGATCTAACGGGTAACACGCATAGGGCGGAGTTTTGTATTGATAAACTGTATTCGCCTGATTCAAGTTCTGGGCGACTAGGAATTTTAGAAATGCGAGCTTTTGAAATGCCACCGCATACAAGAATGAGTCTAGCGCAAATGCTTCTTATCCGCTCACTCGTTGCAAAATTTTGGAACGAGCCATACAAGAGACCACTTCTTCGACATGGAACAATTTTACACGATAAGTTTTTACTTCCCCATTTTATCTGGGAAGATTTCAAAGAAGTTATCCTGGATCTAAATGAAACCGGATACGAGTTTGATGCGAATTGGTACAAAGTATTTTTAGATTTTAGATTTCCTATTTTTGGAACTGTTCAATCGGGAGATATTAAACTAGAAATTCGAATGGCGATTGAGCCCTGGCTTGTGCTCGGTGAAGAGGGGATGCAAGGTGGAACAGCGCGTTACGTCGATTCGTCGCT
>JANMOF010000600.1:0-7060 GCA_031368925.1 Leptospiraceae bacterium | reverse complement strand
ACATATGCGGCGAGGTCATACCAGGAGCAATAATCGGATGGACCTAAATGATAGACGCCTCCCAGATCATTCTTTAGGCAAGCGACTATGAGTTGCGCTAAATAAGGAGTAGACGTTGGTCTGCCTATTTGGTCACTTACTACGCTTAATTCCATCTTCTCTTTAGAAAGTTTTAACATGGTGTCTATAAAGTTTTTACCATTCTTGCCATAAAGCCATTGGACTCGAAGAATTAGAAAATCTAACCCGTCTGTTTTTAGAATGTTCTGTTCGCCTTTTAATTTTCCTTCTCCGTATTTGTTAATCGGAGACGGAGACCAATCTTCAGGAATAGGGTTCTTAAATTCACCAGAAAAAATGTAGTCAGTTGAGAAATGAATGAGCTTGATTTTGTTATTGGCTGACGCTTCCGCCAGATACTTAAGGGCTGTTCCATTTATTTCGTAAGCGATGTTCTCGGTTTCGCATTTATCGACAGCCGTATAAGCCGCACAATTAATTAAGATGTCAGGTTTTAATGCAGCTAACTTTCCATGCACCGCTTTCTCATTGCAGATATCTAGCTCATCTACATCAACAGAGGTGATTTTGCAATTTTCTTTTTCTAGTTCATTTTTTAAATCAGTGGCTAACATACCGTTACCACCAGTAATTAAAATATGCTGTTCTTTTAAATCCAAGGGTTACCTTCTATATATTGAGTAAGAGTAATAAACTGCTTCGGAAAATGGAATACATAATTTATCTTCGGAAGTTTAGAAATTCCTTCGATGGAATCCAGGTTTAAGCTTCCGTAGATATGGGGAAATAGAGTTTCTTTTTTTAAATGAGAATCTTCACCTCCTGAAATAGGAATAGGGGATTCGAATAAAACTTTTGCCATTACTTTTTTAAGACGAATTTTTAATGCTAAAAGCTCTGTCACTTTGGAAAAATAATCATTGGCAACAAGAACAGTTAAATCTTCGCCTGCTGTGCAGTGAATAAATCCATCTTCGGCAATACGAAGCGGAGTATAATGATTATCCCGTAAGCATGAAAAAAATTCTGTCTTTAATACAAGATGATATATAAATTCAGGTTCCATCACTTGGGGTTCTTTCCTATTTTTAAACAATCTAGAATTTGAAAAATATTATCTTTCGAAGTATTGGCATTTACGCTGATACGAAGTCTAGACTCTTTAACAGTAGGCGGGCGAATCGCCCTGATGTCAAATCCTTTCTCTTGTAAAAGTTGCGCTGTTTCTAGTGCTTTCTCTTCTTCATATAAAACAACTGGAACAATTTGCGATTCTGATTGCAACGTTTCCAACCCAATTTCTCGTAGTCCATTTCGAAGTAGATTCGCATTCTCTAATATTTCTTTTCTTGCTTGTTCCATTTCCTTTGCAAGATCAATTGAAACTTTTAGTGCGAATGCAATTGCGGGCATTGGTGCAGTAGAAAAAATAAAAGTTCGCATCGTGTTAATTAAGTATTCTTTGGATAAATTCGAGCAAGCGATGAATGCTCCTTCTAGCCCGAGAGATTTTCCACCTGTGTAAATTCTAAAGTTTATATCGGATAAGGTAAAGTTTGCGCTCATGCAAGCAACTCCTGCACCTTTCTCTCCAAAGACACCAAGCGCGTGGGCTTCATCTAAAATTAAACAAGTGTCAAATTCTTTTTTTAATTGAATAAGTTCCGCGACGAATGCCAAATCTCCATCCATGCTAAATACAGTTTCCGATACAATAATCTTCTTAGATTTTGAATCAGATTTTTGCAGTAGTTCTCGGAGATGATTCATATCTCTATGATTGTAATATTTTCTCACCGCCCCGGAAATTCTAATTCCATCTAGAATAGAAGCATGGTTGAGTCGGTCGGTAAAAATAATTGTCCGCGGGTCAGACAGTGCATCGACTAATCCTAAGTTAGCCGCAAAACCATTCGCTAGAAATAAAGAAGTCTCTGAGCCTACCCATGCGGCAAATTGTGATTCTACTCTTTCGAAAATATCCCTGTGTCCTCGAATGAGTCTTGACGCACCTGAGCCAGCTCCAAAAATATCCAACCCTTCTTTCAATGCGGAAATTACTTTTGCATTTTTAGAAAGACAGAGATAGTCGTTAGACGAAAGATCTATACCGCTTGGAAGTCGTAAACTTCGGTAGCGATTTTTTCTTTTGATTGCATCTAATTCTTTTTGAATAAAACTTTCGAACGAATTCATTTGATTACAACTTGTGTCTCCATTTTTATTCTATATGGAAAAAATCCTAGTAGAAAAAGGATTTAACTTTGGTACCGAATTCCGGTGCTAAATACAATGAAGAAAGAATCTAAAAATTAAGTCTTAGACCGAATTCAAGTTGTGATATGGCGGGAACAGGATTTTGGGAAAAATTAGAATTACCCGCTGGAGTTGGTAAGACTTTCGTATAAAAATGAATGTTTATTTCATTACGAGAAAAATCTGTGGAGGTTTTCCATAGAAGCGCATCTAAAATATTTAGAGCATAGAAGGAGGCAAGAAAAATAGAAACTTGGTAAGTAGACGTTGAGGCAGCCTGTGCTCTCCTAAATTGATTTTCGTTTGCGATAAAATTATAAGTCATTCCAATGTCCTGTCCATCTATTGCCTGATAAAATACACCCCGCAAAACCAACTGATTGTATTTGTGTTTTTCAGAATTGAATGTATCTAGACTTGATTTATAGTAGGCAGCACCTAGTAAAAGTCCCACGTCAAAAAATATTCCAGAAAATGTATGATCTTTACTGTATTGACCCCAACCTGGGAGTATTGTAGATTTTGCTGCCTGCTTCCAATACGGATAAGGAGTATCAGTATTAACCGCTGGCGAGGATGGAATGCTCTCTGATTTTAATTGATAAAAGTTATTTAAAACTAGAATTTTCTTTCTTGGATTTTCCAGAATTAAATCATAATTACCCGCTTTGGTGTTTTCATTATCTATAGTTACTTCAAAAATTCCTTTTTTTAGTTTAGTGCTGATAACGACAGCAGAGTCTGTCTCGTTTTTTAAAATCAGCTTGGTATCTCTGTAGAAATTTTTTCCTTCAATTAGAATTTTACTTTGATTTTCCAATTTTGATTTTATAATATTTGTTTCACTTGTTACCTCTGGTGTCATAGCACGGGAGATAACAAAGGGGAACCACTCAGAGTAGGAAGAAATTTTTCCAAATTTATTGTAAGAGCCAACTCGATGTGAGTATTTTCCGGTGTCCAAGTTTAATTTGTAAGATGTCTCACTCATGTCTACTTCCAGGATTATTTCGTCTGCTTCATTTTTAATTTGGAGTTGGTATTTAATTGCATGTTCTATCGGCTCCCATACTATAACAGGATTTTCCTGATCTACTTGTTCTTGTGAATAGAGAGCAAGCGTAATAGAAAAAAGGAAGAGTAGGCTTAATAGAAATTTATTCAACATACATTTTCTTCGAAGTTTTGATTTCGGGACTTCCGGGTTTATTGGATAAGTAAATCTTGAAAGGAGTATTTATCTTCTTCCCCTTTTGGTTTTCGCCTTCGTTTTGGAGAGACTCTTGCAACGTCCAAATGAAATTACCCTCATCTAATTTACTCAGGTCTTTAAATATATAAGAGGAATTTTTAGTTTTAGCCTTTGCAATCAAAGTTTTACTAGCTCCTTTTTCTCTAAATTACTCGAAAAAGTAATGACTTGCTTTCGAGCTTTTCTCCCATTTAAACTTCAATGTATCTAAAGGGGACATGTCGACCCTTTCATTTCTTTGCGGGTAAATCACAGTTAACTTCTCCATTTCTTCTATTTGAAAAGAAAATGCTGCACTCTTGGAAAGCACTGACTCATCTTCTCCCATAGCAGAAACTCTCCAATAGAATTTTCCATTTTTTGGAAGTGAATAACTCACTGAAAATTCTTCTGTCTTAGTACTGTGGATTTTTTCTTTAAAATCAGAACTAGAAGAAATTTCAAAGAGAAAGTTTGCTTTATAGGAAGGTCTTTTCCATCTAAAGTTAATCGGATTTTCTTTTGCATCGAGGCTGGAAGTATTTGCAGGGGATAATAGCTCTAAGGCTTGGTTTTCTTTTACGGAAAATTTTCTAGGTTCAGAGAAAGGAGATTTTCTACCATCAGAGGTAATTCCCATTACCCGCACAAAGTATTCGCCGAGTTCTATTTTTTTTGTAAGATGAAATTGATTCGATTCACTTGTTTCTTCTAGAAGCATTTTTGAAAAATTAGAAGTAGCTGAAATTTGAAATATGTATTTAGTTAGTTCCGGCGAGTCTTTTACCTGAAGAAAAAAGCCTGATTTGGAGAGAACAGTAGCACTTATTTCCTGCCCATTCACAGGGCTTATTATTTGAGGAGCGTCTAGTTCCGTTTTTTTCTCAATAGAAAAGGAAACTGTTTTGGAAGTTTCCGATTTGAATTCTTCACGTGCAGGCTCTGTGATTAGTCTCGCAAAGTATTTGCCAGGCTCTAGACCGTCTACACCGAGTGAAGATTGATTTGTGGAAAAAGTTTTTTTGATTTCGCTAAAGCTTTGCGCAGTACTAATTTCTAATTTATAACTTCGAGCAGTTTCTAATCGCTTCCATGTGAACGGGATGATGGGTGGTAGATTTGCATACGAAAATACTTGGTTCTTTGCTGGAGAAAGAATGACTGGGGGTGAAACAGTATATACCGTAAATTTTCTAAAGGAACTATATTCTCGGTTGGATTTCTTTTTCGTTTTACTTTTTTCTGAGGAAATACGCCAGTAGTAATTTCCCTGTGGTAGGTTAGTGGTATACGAATCATTATCCACATTAAAAGCTTTAAATATATTTTGAAAACGGGAATCCGAAGCAAGTTCTAACTTTAATTTATTCGCATTCTTTGCCGACCAAGAAAAAGTTACTGGAATCGAATCTGATTTTTCGGAGATGATGCTTAAGTCAGGCGGACTTTGTAAAGTTAGGTTTATTTCTGAAACTTCGATTTCCGATTTATTTAATTTGGCTGATTCGTTTTCTTTTAATTCTTTTTCCTGTGTTCCATTTTTAAGTTTTGCAGTTCCCTGGTTTACTTGAAAGGCTAATTCTTCTTTGTCTTTTTTTTGTAAAGTTAATTCTGAATTTTTTACTTCAACTGTATTATCGCCCGATTTAATTTTGAGAATCGTATTGGATGTACCGTCATCTTTTTTGGCTAGCGACATTGAGCCGTAAGCAAAGTTTAAATTAATATCGCCTTCGGATATATCGAGATAGATCATACTATTTTCGTTGATGTTAATTTTTGTTTTATCTTTTAAAGTAAGAACGGCATCAGAAAAATCTCCCGAACGAATTGTATCTTTATTTCGAATGATAAGTCCTGAATCAATTTTTTCCCAGATTACATCGGAGTCGTATTTGCGCTCGATAGTTTTCGTTTTAAAAGTGAGAAGTCCAATGACTTCATTGTCATTTCCTGTTGCACCTGCATTAATATTTTTGTAGAGAAAAAAAGATGTGATAAAAATAATCAAGAGTAAAATCAGTATTATCCAATAAGATCTGTCTTTTTTCTTTTTTTCCATTGTCATTTATGAGTTCTTGTGTACACACCGTCCCAATTTTTATCGGGAGAATTTATTTTGTAAAATTCACATCGTTCTATGAGTTGCGCACAGGCTTTGTCTTTTTTGCCCTTTGCCTTTTCGGACTTTCTGAGTAGCAAGATAGAATTAGTCCAATCTGCTTTTAAGTAATTTTTAAAACCTTCCTCGTAAAGTTCAGTTGCTTCTTTTATATTTGCGGTTACGTCTGATTTTGCGGAAATAAGCTCATAGAGTTTTACTGGTTCATTTTTTCCTTTCACACGAACAAGATCGAGTTTACGGGTAAACATTTCGGTTTCAATTTGTGACTTGACAGTTTCTGAAATTAGAATATTCACCCCGTAGTCCTTTGCCGCAGCTTCTAGTCTTGCCGCCAAATTAACAGTATCCCCCATCATCGTGTAAGATCCCATTGCATCCGTTCCCATAAAGCCAACTTTTGCAAGACCTGTGTTTAGACCGATTCTAATATCCATTTCTTGTGCATCTTTATTGTACAGATTATTTTTTGTCCAATATTCACGTAGTTCAGCTAGCTTTTGTATCATCTCGAGGGAGGCACGCGATGCTTTGAGATAATGCTCATTTACCGCAACCGGTGCGCCGAAGATTCCAACGATTGCATCTCCAATGTACTTGTCTAATACCCCGTTATGCGCTTTTAAAATCAAGGTCATTGCCGATAGGTATTCATTTAAGAGTCCAGCCAATTGAACGGAATTGAGTTTTTCACTTATTGAAGAAAATCCGGCAACATCAGAAAAAAAAGCAGTGATCATTTTTTCATCGCCCCGTTTGAGTGCAGCTAAGTCTTTCATTCCCTCGGATACCACGACAGGATCGATCATACTTCCTAGCATACTTTTTACTTTTTCTCTTTCTTCTAATCCTTTTGCCATGGTCTGAAAATAATCGGTAAGAACTCCGACTTCATCGTTTGTTGTGCGGCTAATGTCTAATTGGAATACTCCTTTAGAAATTTTAATCGTTTCATCTAAAAGTTTTAGAACTGGATTGGAAATGCTTTTTGCAAAAATAAAAATAATAATCAATGAAACAGAAAGAGATATAATCATGATGAGGATATTTCTTTCCTGTAGCTGATAAACCGCTTTAAAAACAACGTCTTCTTCAACCGCAGAAACAATTCCTATATTCGCAAATCCTAACTTTTGGAAAAAACCAATATATTGTTTTCCATCAGAATCTTCAAAGGGTTTAAGCTCATTACTCTGCGGGCTAGTCAGCATATGCCTCACGATTGGACTTGTCATCAGGTTTTTGCCAGATAAAACTAAGTTTGGATCAGAGTGTGCAAGAACTAATCCTTCCCCGTTTACCATAAAAGTGCTACTTCCTGGAGATTTCGGAAATGCAGATTGAATTTTTTCTGATCTTAAAAGTATGACTAATACAAATTCCGATTTTTCCCCTTCTTCGAGAGGGATGCTAATACATAAAGAAGCTTC
>JANMOF010000563.1:0-2115 GCA_031368925.1 Leptospiraceae bacterium | reverse complement strand
CGAGTCTACTCATAATCTCGGTTCCCACTAGAAGGGCATTTTTAAACATTCCACTGGCTAACATAGAGTAGGCTACGTGAAGAGCGGAGGCGCCACTAGAAGACGCCGTTTCTGTGCGAACGGCAAAGACAGATTTTAGCCCAAGAGAATCTGCTAGCTTGGCAGCTAAATGAAATTCATTTGTATAACGTTCCGGTGTAAATGAGGTAAATACTAGTAAGTCGATGCGATCTCTTTCAAATAAAGACAATGAGACCTCTGCGGTTTCTTTAGATAGTTGTAAAACTGAAACTTCGTGTTTTCCGAATTTACTTAAGTTGGTTGAATGAATGTAGATAGATTTCATATGGTTAAATTGAACTGATAATAAGAATCAATATTATTACTAATTTAAAAATATTCTAATTTTAGAAAATAAAAAAATTGAATAATGTACGATATTAATTTATACTAACTTATTGTTCATTCGATGCAAGGATTTTTTTCACAAAAGAAAACATATATAAGGTTTATTCTGTCTATCATTTGGTTGGATTTTTCGAATCTTTTCCTTGAGTCGGGTATCATTTAAAATAAATCTTTTGAATTAAAAAAATAAAAACAAATTAGGAGTAGAAACTATGAAAGGGAATGCAGAAGTATTAGAAATACTAGGGGAAATTTTGGCTGCGGAGCTAACAGCTATTAACCAATATTTTATTCATGCAAAGATGAATAAAAATAAAGGGTATGTTAAACTGGCAAAGTATTTGCACACAGAGTCTATTGGAGAAATGAAACATGCAGATGCAGTGATTGAGCGAATTCTATTTTTTGATGGAGTTCCTGATTTGCAACGCTACATGAAAATCATGGTTGGTTCGAACATCGAAGAAATGTTAAAGCATGATCTAGCTTTAGAGTTCTCTGCTGTAGAGCGTCTCAACCGTGGAATTGAAATTGCCACTCGTAACAAAGACAACGGTTCACGTGAACTCATGGAGAAAATTTTAGTTTCCGAGGAAGAGCATATCGACTGGATCGAAGCACAACAAAACATCATCGCTGAGATTGGAGTTGCTAATTACTTAGCACAACAGATCGAAGGGGAATAAAGATTAGCCACTGAGACACAGATTCGACAAGCTCACTGCAAGCGCCGACACGGAGGGTCTTAGGATTGGTGTAAATCAATATCTAATCGGATATTTGAACTAGTTGTCAAGCGGAGATTCTAAGCGAGAGAGAAGGGTTACTTTTTTCTTCCTCCGAGTCTCCGTGCCAGCGCCTGTGCTGAGTTTCATCGAAGCATGGCAAAAAATTAATACTCTTTACATTTACATACAATTGAATACATTTGTATACATGACACATACAGTATCAGTACGAATGGATAAAAGTCTTTACCAATCTCTCAGCAAAGTAGCAAAAGCAAATAAAAGAAGCATTTCTAATTATATAGAATACGCAATGGAACGTTTTCTTTTGGAAGAGTCTTTTGTAAGCGATGAAGAAATGACAGAAGTTCTAAGTCATAAGGATTTTGCTTCGAATGTAAAGGCTGCTAGAAAACAAATCAAATCCAAGGAAGTTCGGTTTGTCTGAATTTCGAATAGCGGAAACAAGAGTATTTATCAAAAAGATTGAGAAGCGAGAGTTCCTCGAAATTTATCCAAAAATAAAAACAAAAGTATATCCTCAATTAAAGCTTGATCCACTTTACGGAGCAAACATTAAAAAGTTAAAAGGAGAATATTCTGATTTCTATCGTTATCGTATCGGCAAATTTCGATTATTCTTTTCCGTTGATTTAAATGAAAAAATTATCTATATAACAGACTTGCAACTTCGTAAAGATGCTTACTTGTAATATCACGAATCTGTGTTCTAGGTAATCTCCCTAATGGCGGCTAATACCTATTGACTTTCCAATATTTTTTTGAGATATTGGATGGATGAGATTAACTGCTTTATTTTTAATAACTTTATCTTTTTGTATTTCTAAACCTATTAGAGTGCCTAACTCTGATTATCCTTCCGATACTTGGGCTGAAAACTCAGATACACAATCCGGCGAAAATGGACACCGATTCCGGCTGAAAGTGGACACTTTTTAGTTCTTTAAAAAATCATCTG
>JANMOF010000554.1:0-3984 GCA_031368925.1 Leptospiraceae bacterium | reverse complement strand
TTGGTAAAATAAATTCGCTGCTATTCAAATCCATTGCTGAAATTTTAAATCGCAAATTTTTAGGATTACCCTTCTCGTCTTTATCTATCAAGTAAAGTGAACCCGAGTCTGCAACAGAAATTTCGCGGGAGCTATATAGAATATCACGTAAAAGCTTTGTGAAATCCTTTTCGTTAGAGAGGCTAACACCGATTCGAGTCAGTTTAGAAATATGACTTGTGCTGAGATTTACTTTGTACTGAAGTTCAAAACTCTCAAGACGAAGTTGTAAAAAACTAAAAGCATTCACAAGCGTCTTAGAAAGAAATACTGCTGGAACAGTATCCTCAATATTGGAAAAAAATAAATCATTCTCAAGTCCAGTCGTCTCAAAAATATTTTCTTCCGGTGGTGCATTTACAACAAGTAGAGCAAGGATGTTGGGGTTAAATTTGAGTAGACTTCGAATCTCTTTTTGGGAACTTTGTAAAGTCTCTTTACGAACATAAAAAACCACTTTGATAAAACGCTCAGAGTGATCGGGGAATGAATTCATTTGCGACAGCGCAAAGTAATTTGCATTAATCTGCTTAGAAAACGTGGAAAGCTTAGCTTCCAAGTCAGGTAGGTCAGATATTATGAATTGATTTAACTGCAAATTATTCCCTTTTCTCTGAAATAAAATTCCCGGCTCGGTTACCCGGCAACAGAAACTCCAAAGACAATTTAGTTTTACTATTTACCGATAAAATACAAATACTTTTTTATCTAAGTGTTCAGTTTTTAATGTATTTTATCATTGCAAAAAAGAAAAAGCCATCGACCAACCTAAGTCAGCCAATGGCTTTTCAATTTTCTTAACCAAGGGTTTTAACCCTTACTATCTCTTAAGTCCGAGAACCTCTTGGATCATTTGGTCAGATGTCGTGATAGTTCTAGAATTTGCTTGGAAACCTCTTTGAGTTACAATCATATCTGTAAACTGGTCAGACAAATCTACGTTAGACATTTCTAATATACCTGCGTTAATTTTACCACGCCCTGCAATTCCTGACTCACCAATGATTGCATCCCCTGAATTTATTGAGTAGCTATACATTGTATCCCCAGCTTTATTTAAACCAGCAGGATTTGTAAACAATGCCATTGCTACTTGGGCTAATTGTTGTTGGATTCCATTAGAGAATACTCCGATGATTCTGCCTGAATTATCAATGGAGAAAGATTCCATATATCCCATAGGATAACCATCTTGTTTAATTGCCTTAGTTGTAAAATCGGCAGCATACTGTGTAATTCCACTAACCATTCCAGATTCACCAAGGTTCAAGGTAAATGTTTGCTTCTCTGGATTGCCTGCAATTCTAAAAGAAATATCAGCAGTTAATTTTCCGGCACTCAGGCTATCAACACCGTCGGATACTCCCACTAATCTTCCATCAGGCGAAAAGCTAAGTTCGATTTCAGTGTTTCCAGGAACAGTCGTGTTTTGATCTTTGGTAGCTACGTCAATAGACACTTGAGTCGCGTCAGTCATAGAAACAGAAGCTCTCCAAACGTTATCACGGAGTTTGTACATTTCCATTTTCATTTCACGCTCAATACCCTGGTCATCATAAACGATGATGCTTGTTTGATGTCCTCTGCGTTTTTTTGGATCTGGATCATTTATAAATTTCTTAATTTCGTCAGCCTTTGCATCTTCTGGAACAGCAAGAGCTGCAGAATTCAAATTAGATTGAAAAATAACTTCTTTCGTTGCTTTTGCAGGCTCTTTAGAATAGAGAGGCAAAACAATATCTTCCACACTAGCTGCTGTGTTTACATATTTGTTGCCGCTTTCATCGAGTCTTGCATTCCAGCCTTGTACTTTTAAGCCATTTGCGGGATTAACATAATAGCCGTTCTTATCAACGTTAAATGCTCCAGCACGAGTATAAAACTCTTTATCCCCATCTTTTACTACGAAAAAACCTTCGCCAGAAATAGCAACGTCAGTATTTTTTCCTGTCGTTTGAAAAGAACCCTGAGTCATAATCTTATCAATAGCAGCAATCAAAGATCCAAGTCCAACCTGTTTCGGGTTTACTCCCCCAATATTGTCTTTAGGCTCCATAGCAGCGGATAACTCTTGGGAAATCATATCTTGAAATGTAACACGCTCTGTTTTGAAACCATGTGTGTTCACATTGGAAATATTATTACCGATTACATCCATTCTTACCTGGTGATTTTTTAAACCGGAAACTCCGGAGTACAGGGATCGCATCATAGTGCAGTTACCTCTAAGTTATTTTTTTTATTTCTCATAATTTGTGCCTTTATTTGTTTTAGCTCCGGGATAATTCCAGTCTACTGGCTTATCCAAATTTGGAAGAGCTTCGTGTACTGATTGCTTCGTTGTACTTTTATCGGAAGTATTCTGATTTTCTTGAACACTTGAAGATTTTTTTTCATTTTGATTTTCTTTAGAATTATTTGTAGGAGACATATCTCTCTCGAGATTTAAAATAGATGGGTCGGAGATAAGAGTGATTTTCTCCACTTCAACTGATCGTCCATTTACTCTTACATAAGATTTTCCATCTGCATCAAAAAATAAAGCCGCCGCAAGTCCAACAACTGTCTCTCCAGTAACCATATCAGGACCAGAAACAACTTTACCAACAAGCGAATAACTTTGTTTTGCCTCCATGCGAGAGATGCCGGAGGAGATATTCTTCATTTGCTCCAAGCTCGAAAACTGAGCCATTTGAGCAATAAAATCTTGGTCTTTCATTGGATTGGTTGGATCTTGTTGAGTGAGTTGCGTAATTAATAATTTCAAAAAATCATCTTTGCCAAGTTGCTTAGGAGTTTCTCTGACTTCAATTCCTTTGAGTCCAGCTTTTTCTTCTTTGTTTAATCTATCTAGATACGATTTAATATCTACTTTCTTATCCGCATCTATATACTTCGTCTTAGTAGACTCCGAAGAAGCTTCAGGGGTTTTAGATTTAATTCCTGTTAGTTGTGGCGTTGGCATAGAGTATGTCTCCGAGAAAATTTTCTATTTATATTTTTATATCTACAAGATTATAAGACTTCTGTGAAAACTGGGATTCCAATTCATCGTCAAGAGAAGCAACCTGAGACAAAGAAGAATTTGCCCCTTCCGAATGTTCTTTAGAAGATTCCTTTTCATTCGACGGATTTGCAAAGTCAAATGCAAGAGAGCTTTGGTTACGAACTTCAATTGAAATTGTTTGTAAATCCAGACCACTTGCTTTTAAGTCAGCTTTTAATTGAGAGACATCACCTAGTAGTCGATTCTTAATAAACTCTGAGTCTACTAAAATTTTTCCGTCTACTTTTTCTTTTGTAACATCAATGTTCAAAGTCATCTTACCCAAATCTTTTGGATAAAGAGAAATCTGAGCAGAATTCTTTCCATTTTCTACTATATTGATACGGGCTTTGCTTACTAAATCATTTAACGATTTAGAAAAATTCTCCCTATCAAAGCCAGCTTCACGCGGCTTATCAGCATTAGCTACCTTCATAGACTCAGTAAATGTTTTAAGCCCATTTGTTTCATAACGGGGATTAGAGAATGATTTATCTGAATCAGAAGATGTTTGCGAAGAGCTAGATTTTAAAGCAATTTCATTTAAAAGAGAAATGGATTCTTTTTTACGCTCTAGGTTTGCATGCTCTATTTCTTTTTCACGGCGGGTAATAGTCCATTTGTTCTTATCTAGACCAGATACTTCAACAAGAGTTTCCTTTGCAATACGAAAGTCTTTTTCAATGCCAGAAAAATCGCGCATAACTGGCTTTAGGCTCTCAGAATTCGATTTATCTTTAGATTCTAGCTCAGAATTTTTCTTTGTCTTACGTGGGTCAATTGAAATAAGATTAGAAGCGGCAACTTCTTCTTTGCCAGTAGCCTGTACATGTGTAGAAATATTTAAAGAATTTAGATTAGAAATTTCAGGTTTAGCTTCAGAAGAAATCTTTTGATTT
>JANMOF010000539.1:0-11496 GCA_031368925.1 Leptospiraceae bacterium | reverse complement strand
CCAATCAAAGACCAAAATAAAACAAAATGAGTAGCATGAGCAGCAAATCCCAATACATAAGGATTTAAAGAATATACACCATATGCCGCAGCCGTAGCAAGTCCAACAAAAGAATTACAAAGCCTTTTAACAAATAGAAATAAAACAAGAATAGTTGCAAGATTCATTAGCAAAAACCCCATATGAATCCCACGAGTTGATTCTCCAAATACTCCCATGATAAGAGCATACATTCCATATGTTCCGGGCAGCTTCATATTGTAGGCGTATTTATAAGGTGGAATGCCTTGCAAAATCAATTGTCCCATGTAAGCATACTCCCCCTCATCTCTTTCTAAAGGAAAATCTAAAAGTCTATAACGAACTACGGCGACAAAAATAAGCACTATAGTTAAAAGAATCCAATAGATTTTTTCGTTCAACTGCTTGGTTTCAAAAAAAGATAAATCCGAGTCAGGAAATAAGGAAAGTTTCATTACACGAAAATATTCCCTCATTTTAAACCTACAAGTCATTTATTTACTTCGAAAGAATATCAGTAAGTTCTCTTTATAATGCAGATGAATAAAAAATACAATCCCAAACTCGGTTGCTCATTGGCAAAATTACTTTGGGCAATCGAATTAATTCAATGTTAGATTTTTACTTGTAAGTAAGGTATTAATTCTATTCACTGCTTAATAATTCATTTTTAATTTAAAAAATAAAAAGTACAGTTTTATAAATAGGCGGGATTCAATTTTGAAGTATTTTTCGAAGCATATGCATTTTCGCTCCATCCTTTTTTTTTGGTCTTTCATTCTGGCATTCGCAAGAGAACCTCTCTTCTTTTTAGAGCCTCGATTCTGGGCAGAGGAAGGCACTGAATTCTTTCAATTTGCTTATACTCATAGTTTTTGGGAAATGGTGACAACTCCGCTTGTAGGGTATTATACTCTATTCAATATTATTACTTCTCATCTGGCTCTTTTACTACCTTTAGAATACGCTCCTACGGTTACTACGTATTTGTCTCTATGTATTCAAATGATCCCAATAGCCATTATTATCTATACTGACTTTATACTCTGGGATACTCGGTATAAGAAAATAATTTTAACTTTTATAATTACAATGATTACTCCATTAGAACTATGGATGAACTCAACGAATTCACATATTTTATTTGGTTTAATTTCTTTTCTAATATCGATCAGCTCAAACGAATCAATTTCCTTCTTTAGAAAATGGGGATATAGAATACTTTTAGTTTTAGGAACCCTGACCGGACCTGCCTCGAGTTTTAGTGCACCAATTTTCTGGATCAGATCCTATCGAGAAAGAACAAGAGAAATTTTAATTCAAACAGGAATAATAACAGTATGCGCTCTCACTCAGGTTGCAATAGTAATTTATTCTGCACTTTATAAAAACAAATATAATCGCTTTTCTAATTTTGATTTTTTTCGATTTTTAGAGAACTACATTAGGGATAGTTTTGGATTGCTCCTACCATTTGAGCAGGATACTTTGGTTTTACTTGGAATCTATTTCGCGATTTACTTTTTTTATCTAGTCATTATAAATATCAAAAGAACCGATTACCAATATCTCACGTTCTCATTTATAATCATCACGACTTTATCCATTCTAGGTTCTCTTGCAATGAAAGGAAGTCCTCGTTATTCTTTTATTCCTACAATTATTCTATATCTCATCTTAGTAGATGAATTTTCAAGGCAGAAACTAAAGTTAAATGTGAGACAAATTGCTATTAGCCTTTTTTTAATTTTATCAATTACACTATCATTGCATTCAGATATAAGAGAAGAAATTAAGTTTCGTTCTCCCCTTTACCCAAAGTGGAAACAGGAAGCAAAACTCTTTAAAGAAAATCACAATTACAAACCCAAAGTGCATCCACATAGCGATAACTGGACATGGGAATTAAAATTACAGAAAGAAAGCGGTAAGGAATAATACTATTATTCGCACACCTTATCGTTTTGTAACTCAAAACTAAAATAAAATCGATCACTCTGCCCGAGCAAAATATTTGTATAAACGACCGGGTGAATCGGAATGCGAACTGCTTTCGGGCATCCTGTATCTAAGGCTTTTTCTGCGACTTTGTATTCAGTAAACCAGTTGATTGATTTATCATAAGCCTTTAGTTGAAAACGATAGGCTGAATTTATCATATAAATCAAAATAAAAATTGGTGCAATGTATTTAAATTTTACATTTTCTAAAAGTGGAGAAAGTAAAACGATCCAGAGTAAAAGCCCCCATGGAGATAATACAAAAGAATAACGACCTTCCCAAATTCCATATACATTGATATACGTAAGTAGTGATCCCGGTCTTACAATCCAAGTCAGGATAGGAACAAAAAATACTGACAACAAGATAGGAAGAAAGAAACTTTCCAGATAATATTTCTTCCTAAAGCTTATTATTAGAATCAAAATACCCAGTAAAATTCCTGAATAACGGTAAATCGTTCTTTGCCTGTCGAAGAATTTCGCAACATTCTTATCTCCTAAAACTGGCTGAAACATAAGATACTGGTTCCAAATAAAACTAGTTCCAATTACAATCTCTTCCTTACTAGAAGGATTTTCCGTAGGTAAAGCATTCCTATTAAAAAAATTTAATGTAATAAAAAGTAAAACAATTAAAAGTATATACGCATTAGCCACTACTAGTTGTCTATTTTTTAACTTTAACGTTAATATCAGCCTTAGTAAAAGAACAGGAATCAAAACAACAGGCTCACCTGTGCTTGCCGCGATAAAAAAAACTAACAGTAGTTCTATTTTCTGCCATTTCACTTCGACAGGTCTTATTAAGTAAAAACATAGAAGTAAAAATAAAACCCAATGTAAATTAGTAAGGTTTCCTAGGACTTCATACAAGCCCGGAACAAGACAGAGACAAACCGAAGCTAAAAGCCTAATCAATGGAGGCTTAATAATTAATTCAAACTCCTTCCCCGCAACCTGACTAGCGGTTAATGCATATATTCCTGTCGAAGTAAGCATAAAGAAATAAGGGTAGAAAACTACGGGTAACAGTTTGTAAGCCAAATAGGCAACAAGCCTGGGAAGAGTATGGTAATACCCCGCATACTGTTGAATTAGGCTAGATGCATCTTGCATAACTGCATCTCTCAAAAATACAGTTCCATCCTCAGCCCAAAGTCCAGGATAAAAAAGTCGTTCCCATTGACGAAAAAATAAAAAAAGAAAAACAAGTAAGAAAGAAAATGTCTTAGGTTTATTGTGGTAGAAATTTAAAATTGGTGTCTTCATGAATGCTACCAAAATATAATACCTAAATTTTCTGACAAATGTTTTTGGAAAATGAGAGCCAGAGGAAATATGTTTGACAATGGGAATACTTTCCAGAGATTTACAGAATAAAACCACTTTCGAAGGAAGCCTAGCAAAATGAAGTTATTAGCATACGTCAAAATTATTTTTATTAACCTTCTCATTTTCCTGGTAGGGTTATTCTTCCTTGAACTTTTCTTTATTGCTTATATTAAATCTCAGATTCTCCAGAAGACTATTTATCTTCCCTCCTTTATAAAATCTTATATTAAGTATAATGTTACAGATATAATTCAGAATAAAGAAGAATGCGCCAAATACGATAAAGATCTTTTTTATACTCTTAAACCTGGAAATTGTACATTTACTATCGCTGATAGTATTGAGGCATACTCTATTAATTCTCTAGGCGTTAGAGACGATGAGAAATCTTTAGATAAGCCAGAGATTTTATTTTTAGGAGATTCTTTCACGATGGGATGGGGTGTTTCCAATGAAGATACATATGCACAGATAGTTGAAAATAAAACAGGAATGAAAGTTTTAAACGCCGGGATTTCTTCTTACGGAACGGCGAGAGAAATGGGACTTCTAAAGAGAATTGATACTTCTAACCTTAAGTATTTAATAATTCAGTATTGTCCGAATGATCATGACGAAAATCTTTCCTTTCTCAAAAACAATAACATCCTCAATGTTTCGAGTGAAGACAAGTTTAACGAATTAGTGAAACGCGAGAAAAAGAAATCTGAATACTACCTCGGTAAGCATTTATTCGAAATTTATACAGAGTTAAAGAATAGTTTTATTACGAAAAAAGAATACTCCAAGATGATGAGAGAATACGAGCAGGTAACTAAAACATTCACAGAAACGAAACTGGATAAATCTAAGGTTAACTCAGATTATCCGTTCGGAGAAATAGAGGCAGAGTTTACATATTTAGTGACTTCAAAAAATTTCGCGCATGTGCATGGCTGGGCAAATAGCAATAAGCCCGATAAAGTAATTGTATCTCTCTCTTTTTTTATAGATGGGACAGAAGTTCCAGCGAAACTCACAAAGGATATACCAAGACTAGATTTGGTTGCAAAATTAAACCTGACATCATCACCTAAAATTGGATGGAGTGCAGAAGTATTACTTCCTGACGTTATCGAAAAAGATATAACGTTAGAAACTGTAGTCAAAGATACTGCGGGTAATTTGTATTATCTTAAGAATAAAAATAAAAAAGAATTTACTATTGCCAAAACAAAATACAATGAAGCAGAAACATTCTTAAAAGTCTTAAGTAGTGAGGGAAAATCAATAAATGAAAAAACTCAGTTGATTGTAATTTCCCTTTTCGATTATTGGAGTAATCCTCCTAAATTCTTAGACGATGTAGAAAAATTTAAAACAGCAAAAGATTACCCCAAATATATCAATAACCTAAAGGTTATTTCTGTGCAAGAATCTATGACCAAAGATAACTTCTTCAAGGTAGATGATCATATAAACGCCTCCGGTCACAAAATAGTTGCCGAAAAAATATATGAATTGCTTAAAAATCCTTAGTGTTTCTAAGATTTACTTAAATGTTACTTTTATTAAAAATGAAAATGTAAATCTTTTTGAGAAATTAACTAAAAAGAATTGCAGAATTCAATTTTATTTTAGAGGTTACAGAAATATAATTTTTAACTGAATTTTAACATGCCCAAACAAAAACTAATCCAAATTTTAATTGCAGGAGATTTTTTAAGTCCAGACGAAAGTTCTCGATTTGAAACACTCAAAACTAACTCGCGATACAAAGTTGATTTACTTCACTACTCCAAAAATTTAGAAAAGAAAAATATTCAAAAACTAGCCTGTCGTATAACGGTAGATCAAAACTACGATTATGTATTACTCATTCACGAAAAAGATCTTCTTAAAAATGAAAATTTTTTTGATTCACTTTATGGAGAAATTACTAGCAAAAAGCTAGATGTTCTAATCGGAAATCCAGATAGAAAAAATCAAAATCAATCTATATGGAATAGATTTATTCACAACATAATACTCTCTCTAAAAGGAAAATGGATACCTTCTTATTGTTGTTTTTATCCAAACGAATTCAGTTGCTTCTCTTCAAAACTATTAAAATCCGTCCCATTTGAGTTAAACACAAATGGATTTTTATTTGCTCTCGAATTATATCTCCAGTCAATTCATATCAAAGCAAAAATAGATATTCAAATTCTCGCTGCCGAGCAAACCTTACTTTCCTTTAAGCGGCAAAGACAAGTTATCTTCACTTTATTGCATTACAAATTACACGCAATTGGGATGTTTTGTCTTTTAAAATACCAGAATATCCAGCCACTCCTCTACCGCGACAAAACATTCATTGAGTATTCTTCTCATCAAGTAGCACTTAAAAAAATAAAAGAACTGAAACCCAAAAGATTACTCGATATTGGCTGTGGTCCTGGTTTTGTTGGTAGAAAATGCGAAGACAATGATATTCGCGTAACAGGGATAGATCAGAATAAGCCGCTCGAAGGAATGCTAAGTGATTTTCATTTTGCAAATATAGATTCGAATGAACTTCCTGTAGACCTAAATAAATTTGATCTAATCATGATGCTTGATATAATCGAACATCTTTCTAATCCAGAAGAATTTCTGCTCATGATGCGAAATTCTTTAAATTTTCAGGGAAATCATTATCCGAAACTTTTACTCTCTACTCCAAATGTCGCTTTTATTACGATGAGAATTAATTTACTCTTAGGAAGATTCAATTATGCAGAGAGGGGGATACTAGATATTACTCACAAAAGACTTTTTACTAAAGACTCTCTCTATACATCTCTGACCGATTGTGGCTACACTGTCGATGAAATGATTCCGATTGGTGTGCCTTTTGGAACAGTAATCCCCGGTAAATTTGGAAAATTTCTAGGTGCAGTTGCAGATTTTTTTGCGAAACTATACCCTAATTTATTTGCGTTTCAAATCATGCTACTTTGTAGTCCGACTCCCGGGTTAAAGCAAATTCTTTTACAGGCAAATATTAAATCTTCAAAAAAAATAAAACTCTCATAGGTGATTCTATCTATGCAATAAGGCATGCTTAGGTAGTTCCCGTCTATGCGTTAATCCCCTATTGCTTTTTTTTATCTTGTATGAGAGACTTTAATAATCTCAGAGTTTATACTTGAGATTTTTAGGAGAAATTATATGAGAATAATAAACATTAGCCTTTTCGTTTTGCTAGCGACCACAATGAGTAGCTGCATGAGTGTAATCAAGAGGGAAGAAGTAGGAATTCTTTCCAGCCCAGGAGCTTCTAAGGTTGTCGATTCAGGAACTGTTCGAGTCGGATACAACGAAGAATTAATCATTTATTCAACTCGGTGGGAAAACCACGTAGAAAAAGTAGACGTGATTACACAAGATGATTTGCACATTGATGTAGTCGCGTCGATAATCGTTCGTCCTGTAAAAGAAAAAATTTTAGACGTGCATCTCAATATTGGTAAGGACTATTATCAGAAAATTGTCAAAGCAGAATTTAGAACTGCAATTCGTAATATCATGACAGGATACCAGATGATTATGATTTCAAAAAAATCGCAAACCATAGAAGATGAAATAAAAGACTTAGTCGCCCGTAAACTTGCAAATAAACATCTAGAAGTCTCAGATATAAATATAGATGATATCAATCTAAGTCCAAAAATCTTACAAGCAATCGAAGATAAAATTGCAAGACAACAGGAATTAGAGACAATGCATTACGATATGAAAATTGCACAACGAAATGAAGAAATTGCGAAGATGAAAGCAAAGACAGAATCGGAAGTTGAAATCATCCGCGCAGAAAAAGAAGATCAGATTGCAAAGATCAGAGTAAAAACAGAAGCGGAGTCAGATATCATACGTGCCACTGCTCGCTCCAAAGCGCAAAAACTTGTGAATGCGCATCTAACACCGAGTTACCTTAAATTAAAAGCAATTGAAAGTCATTATAAAGCTTTTGAAAGTCCTAACTCAAAAATTATATTTATTCCTATAGGCAAAGATGGATTACCCGCCTATATAAATATAAATGATAAAATGTTTGCCAACCAGGGAGAAGGCAATGGTAAGGGAAAACACCCAGCACCAGCAATAGAAGAATAAGCCAGTTCTGAGGGTTTGGTTCAAACGGTCTGTATGACGAAAAGCAGATCCTATTCAATATTCGATTGACTCATAGAGTAGGATTTGTAGCCTTAGCAGTAGCGTCCTAAACCCATGACAGTAAGAGCCACAAAACCAAAGAAGCATTCTAAACCAACGAATGAATTTGACCTAAAAGAAATCCTTAAGAAAATGCCAATGTTTTCCACCCTTTCAGAGGATGCGTTGGACTTAGTAATTAAAATTTGCCAAAAACGAAAGCTTAAAAAGAACGAGGTATTGTTCCAAGAAGGGGATGCTGGAGATTTTGCTTATATCATTGAAACAGGAAAAATAGAAATCTATACAGAAATGTCCGGCGATAAAGTTATTTTTGCAACGAAAGGGACAGGAACGATTATTGGCGAACTTTCCCTTCTTGACAAAGCACCTAGAATGGCAAGTGTGCGCGCAATTGAATCCTGTAGAGTCGTAGGAATTGGCAGTAAAGATTTTATGGAACTTCTGAACACCCAGGCTTCCATAACATATGGAGTATTGCAAGACGTTGTAGCCCGTTGGCGGCAAAATGAAGGTATCCTCAAGAATAGAGAGAGAGAACTGCAACAAGCAAAACAACTCATCGAACTTCAAAGACAAAAGTCAGAGGAGCTACTGCTGAATATCCTCCCGAAAGCAGTAGCTGATGAATTAAAAATTAGTGGCACAACGCAACCACTTCACTATGATTCTATCACAGTTATTTTTACCGACTTCAAAGGCTTTACTAAGATTAGCGAGCAAATGAGTCCGGAAGAACTAGTAGGTGAGCTAGATATTTTCTTTTCTTCCTTTGACGAATTAGCTGACAAATACAAACTCGAAAAACTAAAAACGATAGGCGATGCTTATATGTGCGCCGGTGGTATTCCAACGGTTAACAACACTCATCCGGTAGATGCATGTCTATTTGCTCTTCAAGTTCAATTTATTATGCAAGAAACAAAAAGAATCAAGACAGAAAAAGGTCTTCCTTTTTGGGAATTACGTTTAGGAATTCATACAGGACCTGTTGTAGCCGGCGTAATTGGTAAGAAAAAGTTTGCCTATGATGTTTGGGGAGATGCAGTTAATACCGCCGCCCGAATGGAGTCAAGTGGTGAGCCCGGACGAATTAATATTTCAGGTAGAACATATGAACTTGTAAAAGATTTTTTTGAATTTGATTATCGTGGGAAAATCGAAGCCAAGAACAAAGGAAAAATTGATATGTATTTCCTAAACTCTATCAAAAAAGATTTAGCTGCGGATAATACAGGTAGACTCCCAAATGACAAATTCTGGAAACTATATAATAAACGATTCGCTTAAATCATTTGGTATTTTATTTCACATGATTTGCCCATTTGATTAACTTTGATTTCAAATCTTCAGGATTTACAGGCTTACTAATATAATCATCCATACCTGCATCTAAATATTTTTCTCGATCACCTAACATTGCATTAGCCGTAAGGGCAATGATAATTGGCTGTCTTATATTTTGCAACTTATTTCGAATAAATTTAGTTGCCTCGATTCCATCTAGCTCGGGCATTTGAATGTCCATTAGTATTATATCACATTGATTTATTTTAAAATAATTAATCGCTTCGATTCCATTATTTGCAATTTGACTCACTTCAAATCCAATTTTTTTAAGCAGCCTAACTATTACTTTTTGATTCATCAGGTTATCCTCTACTAATAGTATTGAGACTATTTTATTATTTGAATTTATTTCCAAATCAGATGTTTGAGGAGAGAGAGAAACTGATTCACAATTATCATGTGCTAAAACTTTTATTCGTAAAGTAAAAACACTTCCAGCGCCTAACTCTGATTTTACGCTTAGTTCACCACCAAGTAAATTAGCAAGATTTTTAGAAATGGCTAAGCCTAATCCTGTTCCACCATATTTTCTAGTAATCGAATTATCCGCTTCGATAAATGGCTCAAATATTTTTGTTAGTTTTGATTCTTCTATGCCGATGCCCGTGTCTCTAATTAAAAATTCTATTGTAATATCCTGATCTATTTTTTCAATTAGTTTAACCGTAAAATCAATGCTACCCCAAAAAGTAAATTTAACTGCATTGTTTAATAGGTTAATCAGTATTTGCCGAAGTCTAACCATATCGGAGATAACATACTTAGGAATAGTAGAATCAAACATAAACCTAAAGTTTAATTTTTTCTCTATAATACGATTTTTAATTATATTGATCGAATCTTCTGCTAATTGCTTTATATCGAACGGAATATTCTCAATGTCCATTTTTCCTGATTCAATTTTAGAAATATCTAGTATGTCATTCAAGATAACTAAAAGAGATTCGCAGCTAACGCCTATATTGTGCAAATAATCTTTTTGTTCCTCATTCAAATTTGTTCCTTCTAATAAGGATTTCATGCCCATAATCCCATTCATAGGAGTTCTAATTTCATGACTGATGTTAGCTATAAAATTTGACTTAATCGCATTTGCTTCCTCGGCTCTTTTCTTTGATTCATCTAATTGCTTGATGAATTTTGTATTTTCAATAGAGATGGCAATTTGGGTTGATAATAGATTTACAATATTTACCCTCTCTTTGGTAAATGCGTTAGTCGCCAAGGTATTCTCTAAATACACGAGTCCCCTGATTTTATTTTGGCTAAAGATGGGATAACAAAGAATAGACTTAGTATGGTATTTTTGAATATAAGGATCATAAGAAAAATTACCGTAAACGTATGCATTATCTAATAAGACTAATTGCTTTGTCCTAT
The DNA here is from genome assembly GCA_031368925.1 of Leptospiraceae bacterium. Lineage (GTDB taxonomy): Bacteria > Spirochaetota > Leptospiria > Leptospirales > Leptospiraceae > UBA2033. Next base: position 1,234 of record JANMOF010000539.1, on the reverse strand, counting down.
GCACGCTATTAAGAACCGAGGTTGGCAATTCAATGGACTTCGAGTTCTTAAAAATATATTCATTATTTGCGATCAGACATTCTAGTTCGCTGTAAAATTTGTTTTCATTTTGCACGGAATCTACAGTTAGAATAACTCCTTTATCTGCACCGGAATTTTCTAATAAAATCTTCATGACAATTTTCAAAAGATTATCGAAATCTATTTCGCTAGATATTGCCTGAGTTGCTTTTACGATAGTCTGTAAATCTATTTGTTCCATTATATCTGTCGAATAAGAATTCAAGAAAATTCCTGATTGTTTATAAAAAGCAGATGCGGGGTTCAAAAATTCTTGTTCTTTAAATGCAAAAATATACCTTTCTTTTAATTGTGATATTTTCCTTTTCGCTCCCCATACTTCGTATAAGTTAAATGCCTCAATGAAATAAGGAGAGGCTAATTTAATATGATTAGCGCCTAATAACATTATACCAGCCAATTCGTTTGCAAGCGCCGCATTTTGTATAAAGCCATTTACTTTTGCATTGTCAATTGCCAAATCATAATATTTTAAAGCCTCCCATAAATCTCCATTGATTCGAAATTTTTCGGCTTCTACCAAATAGGTTTTATGCAAATAATTTTCAGGACAGGAATCTGACCATCTTTTCAACTGCGCCAAATTACTATTTATCGCGACTAGAATATTTTCTTTTTCCAGTATTGATAATTCATTATAATACTTTGTAAAAATTAAAGACTGAGCAAATTTATGTTCAGCAACATAGGGCGTGCCATTAACATAGGGAAGAAGTTTTTCTACCTCTTCTATCTCTCTAAAACATACTTCATATAAACCTAAACAAAAATTAGAAAACTGTTTCATTATTTTATAAATTGCAAAAGGCCAATTTGCACTTTTTTGAGCAAACGATTCAACAAATAAATTTTCCAACCTTTCTTGGTCTAAGTCACTAGCTTCTCTCACCAGAAATTTAACAATAAATTCTACTGCTGTTAAAATGTCGAACGTAAGAGAATGGTTAAAGGTTTTAGCCAAAATGAATCTCTCCGGAAAAAGATTTTCGAATTTAGATAATACCTCTCCTCTTAAAAATAAAATCACAGTATCATTAGCAAGACAATAGCCTCCATGCTCTAATTCTCCTGAATCGAGTGCTGCCTTAATTCCAGCTTGATTAATCTCCTCCGATTTAGTAAAAGAATTAACAAAAGGGTTTCCGTAATTTGC
>JANMOF010000472.1:0-4325 GCA_031368925.1 Leptospiraceae bacterium | reverse complement strand
TTTGCGTTGAATAAGTTTGTATCTGCTTGGTTGAATTTTTGTGGTTTCATGGGTTTATCCTATTAACGTTAATTGTTTTTCTTCTTTCTTTTCGATTTTTAAAAATTCTAATACTTTGAATCGTATTACCCATTCTGAAATATCTTGTGTTTGCTGCCATTTGAAGTAATTGTAAAGGCTTCCAAATCGTTTAATGGCATTCGGGAAATGTTTGTAGATTTTATTTTCATCCATATACGCGAATCCTTCGCCTTCGTAATCTCTGTCCGGCATGAGCAAAGAACTTTCTTTGATTGGCTTATGCATTAATTCAAGGATTGCTATTTTCTTTCCGCCGTAACGTAAATCTCTATCGCTTGCAAAAACTTTCTCTCCTTGCTTGAACGAATAACCGTAAGTATCCTTCCATTCACGTCGAGTAACGTCTTTTCTTTCTGCGACTAATGCTGCTGTTGTATATCCAAAACTTATTATTCTCATATATATTCCTTTATGCGATTAACTTTAATTGTTCTTTTTCTTCTTTTCGCTTTGCTTCTTCTTTTCTGATTACTTCGTGAACTGCATAAATGAACTCTTGTTTTTTTGATTCATATGGCATTACAATCTTTCCCGTGCGATAGATAGACTTATCAATAATGCTATCCGGTTTAAAGATTGCTAGAAGCTTGCAGCCTAATCTATCGTAACTGTTCATATTAACTCTGGATTGAATTTAGCTTTCATGTAAACATTGCTGAAACAAAAATTGTCATTCGGTGATACCATGTAATTTCTGAAATTCGAAAGTAGAAATTTGTATTCTTCCTTCGTAATATTTTCCGCATTCCAATTTTTTAAAAAAACGATGAATTTGAATTTTTGCCTTAGTTTGTTTCGCATTTTTACAGTCATATATCCGTTATCCTTAGATTTTAATTTCCTGTGGAGCGAGATCGTATTCTTCTTTGATTACATCTTGAATATCTAATTTATCACAGATGGAACATTTACTAATTCTGGAATATTCCGTTTTGCCGTTCAAACTTTTCCATTCAACGTGTTTTGTTGCATTATCATATACGGGGTATTTCTCAGACTTCATGTAATTTTCTAAGCGGTAATCATGTTTATCTTTTTCGCATTGTTTTTTACTTGTGGAGTATGTGACTGTTATATTTCTACAGTATTCGAAAGATTCTCCGCAATCGCAATCAAAGCTACCTTCATCATCTCTTTCGTAAGAATCAGAAACTGTATCGCCACAATAAGGACAGGTAATGTCTTCAGTAAATTCATGTTCTATCATATATTCTCAGACTTCTTATTTAATTTTGCAATTTTCTCATCCGTTGTATCTTTCATGAATTCACGGTAGCGACGCATAATGGTATCAGCATTGAGGGTAACGTCTCTTAGTAAGTAGTCCTGAACAAACCTTTCTAGTTCTGTGCGCTTAGAATTATTTTTAGACATTGGTTACACACCCGTATCCGCAATCAATAAAACTATCTACCCATTCTTTACCTTGAGTCCAAGTTTTTTCCTGTTCAGTCATATTCTCCCAAATGAAATCAGTTACATCAAGGTTGCCCTCTATCAGTGATTCTAATTTTTCTTGAGTTACTTCGATTTCTCTTTCTTCTGCGCAAATCTGTGGAAATTTTATTTTAACTAATGGCATTTTGTTTTCTCCTTTTTAAAACTTCCGACATATTCAAGTTTGCTACTCTGCAAATAGGAACACTTTCTCCTTGTGTAATGAATGGTATTAGATCACCAGGTTCTAATTCTGAGAATATGCATTTGTTTTGTAAAATAGCATAACCAATTTCATCGAAAGAATTATCATTATTAACCTTAGCATAATCTCTTTCGCTTTCAGTGATAGCCCAAACTCTTTCTACATCGTTTCCTTTTATCATTCTGATTTTAATGAAATGAATGGCTTCTTTTTCTTCGTTCTCTGATTCAAGCATATACTAATCTCCTTTCTCCCCGTTCAGTTGGAATGGGGATTGAATCAAAGTATACTGGTTGTTTGCCGCTCTTACACCAATCCTGACGATAGTATTTACCGATACGTTCGTCGTATATATAGATTGGTGCATTGTAGCAGCCAGGCTTAATTGATTGCGAAGCAGATTCTTTCTTGGCACTTGCAATTTCATTTAGAGTGCAAAGAAAAATCGCTGTGATTAATAGGGAGTAAGCGAAGTTAAATAGCTTCATTATATACCTCTTCATCATCTACTAGAATAATATTTGTTTCTAGCACTGAACAATCTACTCCATGATTCTCAGATACTTCTTGTTCGAGTGCTAACGATTCATCTTCACTCAATTCATTATCTCCGATATGGATTAATACTCTGTGTTTGTCCGTATCTTCGATTTTATAGTTCTCGGCGTTGTATCCTTGCTTTCTAAGTGCGTCAACGACTCGTTCAACTTTTGCATTACTATAATTATAATTCATTATCATCTCCTAAAAATGCGAATTCATTGTCGTCGTCTGGAATAACCATGACTGTACTTACGCCAAATTCAGTTTCGATTGCCTTTTCTGTTTTGTCGTGTTCACTGACTTGTATATCTCTTACTACGAGTTGATAAGATTCTAGACCAGGCACACATTCCCTTACCTCAACATTCATTCCTCTTGAGGATAATACTTCTTTGGCTCTAGTTACTTTTTTTATTCCATGTTCCATATTGGATACCTTGCTTCTTTTTTTGGTCTGTCTTCAATTTTGGTTAGGATTGCATCTAGCTTTGCATTCACGAGAAGCATTATGAAAAATACAACGACTAGCATTATTCCTAATCCTGTGACTAATAGTTCTAATACGCTCATTTACTTTTTCTCCTTTCGTTTAGAATCTAAAGAGTTTAGCAATGGTCTGAGCCTGTTGAAATCTTTGTGGAGACAATCAGCGCATTTGCCGTCTTGATAAACTTTTCTTTCACTAAAAAAAATTTCAGATAGAATCATTTACTTCTCTCCCATTTCAGCTAATTCTTTTTCGAGAATTGCTTTCTTTGCTTTTAACTGGCTAACTCTGTTTTGTCTCTGCTCTTGAACAACGACTACAAAATTTTCTGAATTCATCCATCCAAAAATACAAGCTACCGCAAAGGTTACGCTTGCGAATACATAGAAGTCTTTACGAGCTTCTATTTTTTTTTCTGCTATTGCAATACGTTCATTAGATTCTACTTTGTGCATTTCCATTTTAGCGGATACTGCATGTAAGGCTAATCCCGCTTGTAGTTTAGCGATATTGGAATCGCTTTCGAAAGTTACTGTAGGGTAGTTATTCATTTCTTTTTTCCTTTTTGAGTAGATTTGTGTTCTCTGAAGCTTCCATCTGGTAATTGCTCGCACATTACAAGCTTAACTGGTTTCTTGACTGGCTTCATTGATTTCTTTAATTTGGAGTACCATCGGCTAACGAGTATTACCCCGAAGATTCCTAGACCAATTCCTACAAACATTAGTTCCATTTTGCTAACCCTAATTGACTTAATCGTTTTTGGTCTTTATCCCATAGAGTCTCTTTGCTCCAGGACATTCTAAATCCAGTCTTGACGATTCCCTTGTGGTTTGCAGTGATGATAAGGTTTTCATCATTAGCCATTCTGACAGTGATAGTGATTTCCTTCTCTCTTTCGATTTTCAGTTTATCGTTTACGACTCTCGCTTGCTCTTCGCTGAAATATGTTTTGCGTTTCTTGCAATCGTATTTGAAAAAGAATTTACCGGAATAAGTAGAGGATCTTAATAATTCGTCCGGTCCTTTTTTAGAGCATAAGTCCTTAGCAGATAAACTTGAGAAGCTGAAAGCAAAGCAGAGTAGGGATGCAGTTGCTAGAACTTGTTTGATTGACTGAATCCGGTTCGATCTTTTTTGTTTGTCTTGATTGATCTCAGTTTCAATCTCTTGCAATTCTTTTCCAAATGATTTAAGAATATCGTTGAATTTGATTTCTAATTCGTCTTCGATCTGGAACCAATGTTTTTCTGTGATTTGAGTTTCGTTGTTGTGTTGGGTAGTTTCCATTATGCGTATACCGTTTCCTTTTGAGTTTCGTTTGATTGATTTGGAGTTGAATTTGGGGTAGGGGTAGTTGACTCGAAAACTACCTCAGTTGAATTCTTTTGTGCTTGAGTTGCACGAAGTTTCTCGTCGTATGCAGTCACGGAATAGGCGAATTGTTGTTCCTTGCCGCTTTTGTCATACTCAGAAGTAATTTTAAATTCATCTGGATAACGTTTAATTACCGCAACTACTACTGCCTTGTGAACTTGGCATTTTTTAGCAATATTGATTAAGTTGTGATTA
>JANMOF010000442.1:0-5179 GCA_031368925.1 Leptospiraceae bacterium | reverse complement strand
TGCATGTTCGATTGCACCTAGTTGAATGTATAAATCTTCCTTCGGACTCGAATGAATCGAAGGCTCGCTTGTAGGGATATGAGTTTCAAATCCGCCTGTCATGTGATTAATCTGTGGATAGAATCTTCTTTCCGTTACCATGTCTTCTACAGAGGCTAATTGTCGTTTGATCTTGTAGGTTGCTTCCTCAGAAACAATTACATTAAATAGATTGGGAGATTTTGTTTCGTCTCCGTTGATGATTGGCTTTATTTTGATGGTTGCGGCTTCTATTTGGTAGTCGCCTAGCATTCCTTTGTCGTAACCACGGTAGATGATTTCATTTCCGTTTGTGTTTTCTAGTTGGTAGTAGAATTTGATAGAAGTATTTTGCTTGAACGCATTACCGGCGTAACCCACAAAGATTAACACGACTGCAAAGTGAACTAAGTATCCACCGTATCGACGTTTGTTTCTAAGTAGCATTCTAAGTCCCGCGACCAAATACTTCTCGTCTTTGAATTGTTCTTGCCTTGCCCGAATGCCTCGGTGGTATTCCTGTCCAATTCCAGCAAGGGTAAATCCTGATAAGCCGATGGTTAAAACCGAATAGATTTCCGCCAATTTATCGCTAATGGAATAGTCACTCTGGGTAAAGAATTTGGAATAAAAAATTCCGTAGAACACGGCAGTCGCTAGACCGAATAATAATGGCTTTGCGAGAGTTGTAAAGAATACAGCGTCAGCCCCTTTTCTCCAGGCAAGAAGTGGAGCCGAGCCCATGAGGAGTAATAAAATTATCCCCGCAGGCACACCCCAGGAATTAAACCAGGGAGCGCGAAATTCTGTTCCATAAAGAAGCGGAGAAAATACTCCGAGTAAGATTACCATGCAGGCTAGAACTAAAATAAAATTATTCAAAAGAAAACTTCCTTCTTTGGAAGTGATTGCTTCTAAGTTTCGTTCCGGCTTTAAATCATTTCTTCTGTAAATTAAAATTCCTATGTAGATAACAAAGCTTAGCCCGATGAAAATAATAAACGGAGTTCCAATTGTAGACTTTGCAAAACTATGAGGACCTTCCAGCACTCCACTTCGTGTAATCCAAGTTCCTAGAAGTGTAAAGTGATAGGTGAGGATAATGAGTAACATGTTCCAGAATTTGAGCATTCCTCTTCTTTCTTGGATGATGAGAGAGTGAATGAATGCACTTGCGAGTAACCAGGGCATAAGAGAAGCATTTTCCACAGGATCCCAAGCCCAATACCCGCCCCAGCCTAGTTCTTCATACGCCCATTTAGATCCGAGTAAAATTCCAGTTCCCAAAAAAAACCAACTAAAAATAGACCAGCGGCGAATCGACTTTAGCCAGTCAGCGGAAAGATTTCCAGTGATAAGAGCAGACATTCCAACTGCAAACGGAATTGCAAAACTCACATATCCGATGTAGAGAATCGGTGGGTGGATAATCATCGCCCAGTGTTGTAGGAGTGGATTGAGCCCACGACCGACTACTGCCGCCGGTTGAAATTCTCTAAATGGTTGTGCGTCTTCATAGAACACGGCGAGGTAAGTAAAGAAGCAGGAGATAACGGCTAACACCAAATGCATTACAGGAATGCGCTCCATATTGGAATTTCTTGCTTGCCAGAGAGCTATGAAAGTAAAAAAGCTAACAAGTAGATTCCAGAAAAGGAGTGAGCCAGAAGAGCCCGACCAAATTGACGTTATGCGATAGAATAAAGGCAAATGATCGCTAGAATGCATGACGACGTAATGATTGGTTAAATCCATTCTCGCAAGTTGTGTCATTAGAACGATAAAGGCAAGTAGCACGATAAAAAAATTCGCAAGTAGCGTATAACGTCCTACTTCAATGGCGCGGTCGTTTTTTTTCCAGATCCCGAAGGATGTTTGAAATATGCTAAAGAGTAAAACTGCAAATGAGGCTAATAGACAGATGATTCCTAGGTTGTTCATGGTTCGTTTTTGTATTCCGCTTCGTATTTAGAGGCACACTTTGCTTCTACGTGGTCGCCGATAAGAAGTCCGTTTTTAAATTTCCCATCTACACGAACACGCACTCCTTCTTTGAATGCATCGGGTAATAGCTCTTTGCCGGTAAAGTTCACGGGAACTTCTTTGTTATTGAGTTCGATGATAAATTTTGCTTCTCTGCCTTCTCTTGTCACAGAGCCAATCTTTACCATTCCGCGCACGCGTAGATTGTCACCGTCGTATTTGTCGGGATGGACTGCAAGCTCACTTGCATCAAGTAGCACAAAAGAGGTTTCTTTTGAAGAAAAAAAAGCAATCGCCGCAAGCGAAAGCCCAATTGCTAGTATTAAAAGTATAAATTTTGTTTTCATAGTCTCTAATGAATAGACTTTAAAATGCTACCAAAAGGAAAAGGAATTTTTTATATAGGAATTGCGGCGCCTCGATATAAAGTGTTTGTACCGAAACGCCGACTTTCCGAAAAAGCTCAGAGTTAATGAGATAAAAAAAGATTGATTCTTGCTAATTAGAAATTAAAAATGAACTTATGACTGACTTAGTTTTAAGAATACCAGAAACCGCATTTTCTATTACTCGTTCAGATAAAGAATCATTCGGCAAAGAGCTAATTCTTGCCGCAGCAATGAAATGGTTTGAAATGGGTAAAATTTCGTCCGGAAAAGCATCTGATCTTGCCGGACTTGCTCGGGTTGATTTTTTATATAAGCTAAAAGAATTTAACATCTCTCCCTTTCAATATACAGCAGATGAAGTTTTAGAAGAGTTAAAACTTTTAGATGTCTAAATTTGTTTCTAATACTTCTCCAATACTTTATCTATCTAAAATTGGACTTATAGATAATATCTATTTGCCGCCCGAAAATTTTCTGATTCCGAATGGAGTGAAAGAAGAAATACTGGCTGGTGCAGTAGATGATTATGCTAAGGAATGGATAGGGTCTCCAAATAATAAAATACAAATTCTAACTGTTCCGACTCGTTCAGAAATACTCGCTTGGGATTTAGGTAAGGGCGAAACAGAAGTGTTGTCCTATCTTTTAAGTAATGAAGGCACAATTGGTATCATTGACGATTTGAATGCAAGACGATGTGCGCATATTTATCATTTACCTGTAATAGGAACGATTGGTTTATTATTGAATAGTAAAGGGAAAAATCAAATTAGCTCATTAAAAGAAACTTTTACTAAATTAAAGGAAGCAGGTTTTTATATTGATAAAAATCTTTTAGAAAGACTATTAATAGAAGTAAAGGAACTTTAACACTATGAACTATTGGTTATTCAAATCAGAGCCGGATGTATTTTCTATAGAAGATTTAAAGAAAAGTAAAAATGGAACTGCTAGTTGGGAAGGTGTGCGTAATTATCAGGCGCGAAACTTTTTACGAGATGATGTGAAGAAGGGTGATCTAGTTTTATTTTATCATAGTAGCGTAGAGCCAATGGCGGTTGCGGGGGTTTGCGAGGTAGTAAAAGAAGGGTATATAGACCATTTTGCGTTTGATAAGAAAAGTGATTACTTTGATCCAAAGTCTAAGACCGATAAACCACAGTGGTACATGGTAGATGTAAAATTCAAATCTATGTTTAAAAAACCGATTACACTAAAAGAAATCAAATCCTACAAAGAACTTGCGAACATGCGGCTAATCCAAAAAGGCGGAAGGCTTTCCATTCAACCAATTACAAAAGAGGAATTTGATTTTATTGTGAAGAAAGGTGGATAGTTTTTATCAAAGGTTTATTTTAATAATTTAAACAGCGCAATACCAAGAGTTACCGCAATGCCAACACTATAAAGTGCGAAGTCTATTTTCCGCTTGCGAGAAAGTGCCTGGGAGTAGCTCATGTCTTCTCTCTTGGCATTAGTCATTGCGTCTCTATTAAATACTTTGTGCAATAATACTATCCAGACTATTTTGATTTTGCCATACCATGCAGGTTGAAAGGCTTTTAAATTTAGTCCATGAAAACTAATATCACTGATTGCGCTCGCCTCCGGCTTCCATTTAGTTGTAAAATTTTGAATCGCTTCCAAAATAACCTGATCCATTTTAACAGAAGAATTTGTATTTATTTTTGCTAATTGCTCCCCGATACAACCATCCAGCACAATAGCCATTTCCATCGCCGCATTCACCCCTTGACCTACCGGTGGGAAAGGACTCGCTGCATCACCGAGTAATACTACTTTGCCTACATGAAAGGAAGAACAAGTTTTGGCTCTACCTGTTGCAATATTTTCCTGTCCTGCGAAATCTTGAATCGATTTTTCACTGGCATAATTTATTACACAGTTATTTTTACGCCCCGGATAATTCTTTGTTAAAAATGTTTTTGCTTCTTCGAAAGAATTAAATTTTCGTGAACCAGAAAAAGCAATCTGGCAAAACCATAATGGATCAGTCGGTCCCTTCTTCCCGTTGATTGCTCCAGCAACTGCCTGGAAGGGAGGTAGTCCGAATACGTATAGATAGCTCGGGTCTAGTTCATTTGTGTTCTGATCAAATGCTAACATCATCGAATAATTATCATTATCCTTACTTACAACCTGAAAATATTCATACGAAGATTTCAGATGGTTACGCACGGAAGAACCTGCGCCATCACATCCAACTATTAGGTCAAATGACTCTTTTGCGCTACCATCATGATGCGAAATAATGCCATTTTCTGCATCTGTAACTTTTGCCTCTGTATCAAAATGAATTATAATATTTTTACTTGAAGCTGTCTGTTGTATAATTTCTTCTTGAATAGCTTTGACTATATCGCCACGAGAACCAGTCCAGCCATCAGTATGAAATCCTTCTTCAATAGTAGGTTGTAAAATCGGTATACGAATCCCTTTGAATTTTATAAGATCAGTATTAAAGCGATCAACCATTTTCAGATATTTTACCGCGCGAGCTCCATGCCCCGTGATGTCGATAGTATAAGAGCGTGAAGGATTAAAAGAAGGAATATTCCTGTGATCCGGTGCTTTTTCGAAAACAGTGATGAAAGTATTTTCTCGCTTTGATAGTGCTAGTGCCAATGTTAGCCCCGAAGGACCTGCTCCAATGATCCCAATGCGCAGTAAATTGTTATTATCCATTCTATTCCTCGTTTGGGAATTTAGGATTTCTATAATTCTAAAATTGTCAAACTAAATTAAATAATTTCCTCCTGAGATTCGCT
>JANMOF010000425.1:0-16737 GCA_031368925.1 Leptospiraceae bacterium | reverse complement strand
AGTCTGTGCGCATAATGGTCTTTCGCCGAAGCCTGGTGTATGTCCTATGGGTGGTGCACTCTATTTAAAATCTGCTGTGGTTAACGGCGTTATGCGCTCGGTGCCATGGAATAGACAGTGTGATGGAGATAGAGACCATGACAAGGCAATTGATTTTAGAGAATTTTTGCAAGACGAATATAAAATCACCGACGAAGAAATTGATAAGAAAAAAGCATTCAAAATTAAAGCTGATTAATGAAAGAGAAAGACGATAATTATGCAGTTCTTCGCATTCTTGACTTTAGAAACTTTGTAATCGCAAGGTTTTTAGCAGTCGTTGGAATTCAAGTCCAAGCAGTAGTGGTAGCCTGGCAGGTATTCGATAAGACAGGGGATCCACTCGCACTTGGTCTGGTAGGGCTATTTGAAATTATCCCTTCAATTTCTGTTGCCTTATTTGCAGGACATTTGGCAGATAGAAAAGATAGAAAGAAAATCGTTTTAATTTGCTACACCGTTTTATTTTTGTGTTCAATTTCTTTACTTTTTTTAAGCACTTCTCTTTTAAATCTACCGAATAACGAAGTGTATCCCATCTACGGTGTGATTTTTATCAGTGGTATAGCGAGAGGTTTTTTACATCCTTCTCTTTCCGCATTTATGGCACAGTTAGTTCCAAAGCACTTGTATCCAAATTCATCTGCCTGGAATAGCATATCCTGGCAAGTAGCAGCAGTATGTGGTCCTGCACTGGGAGGACTTCTTTATGGATTTGAAGGGGCTAAGCTTGCTTATTCGGTCGATGCCTTCTTGCTATTAGCCGCTATTTTATTTTATTCTAGAATTTTACCCAAACCAATTCCAGAAAAAAAACACGGTGAGTCTATTTTCGATAGTCTATTTACAGGTTTCAAATTTGTATTTTCTAACCAGGTGATGCTCTCTGCCATGAGCCTTGATATGTTTGCCGTTTTATTCGGCGGTGCTGTTGCACTTCTTCCAGTTTTTGCGAAAGAAGTTTTACAAGTTGGTCCCGAAGGTTTAGGAATTTTACGTGCAAGCCCCGCATTTGGTGCTTCTCTTATGGCAATGCTACTTGCATACAAACCTCCCAAGGAAAATTCAGGAATTATTTTGCTCGTTGCTGTTGCTGGATTTGGACTCAGTATGATTTTATTCGGCTTATCTTCTTATTTTTACTTGTCTGTTTTTTTACTTGCCCTAAGTGGCGTATTTGATAGTGTAAGCGTTGTTTTGCGCTCGACTATCATGCAGACTTTTACTCCTGAAAATATGCGGGGACGAGTTGCATCGGTGAATAGTATTTTCATTGGCTCTTCCAATGAGCTGGGTGCATTTGAATCTGGAGTAACAGCAAAATTAATGGGAGCAATTCCCTCCGTATTATTTGGGGGCATGATGACTTTATTTATTGTTTCCCTAATTGCAATCAAAGCACCACTGCTCAGAAAATTAAATTTTAAGGATGTAGAACATGATCCAAACAAGTGATCTGAAGGAGATGAATTCTTATTTAAAAAAATTAAGTGGGAAGAATTCTCCTTTAAGTATTTATGTGGATAATCTACATTCGCCCTATGTTTTATTAGAAGAGGAATATACTCTACCGCCGATTTCTAATATGGACTTGACTAAAAAAGATATATTTCCTTATTTACAAATCTTGTCTAAATATATTCCAGAGGCAATGACTGAATGTAGTGTATTACCAATGCAGAAACCAAAGCGGGAGTCGGGGAAAATTTCACTTGTCCGCGAGATTTCTCTTAGAGGTCATAACTATCTTTATATATTTAAGATGGATGCAGCTTACCTGGGTGGCAGTCAGCGAGACAAAATAAAAGTATCCGCTTCACAGGTCACACACCCTGCAATTGAGACAGATAGAATTTATTTTTCTACTAGGATTATACCTATTAAAAATGTAATTCGCGCTGATGGAGAAATTATAGATTTTGAAGTGCAGACATTTGATAAAGGGTTATTTTTTTCGGAGACAGAAGAGGCTAATACTGATAGACCTCGTAATTATTCAGAATTATTTGATGAAGTCGATTACTCTCATATCATTGAACCAATTAAACTTAGTCTAAAAATTCTACACCCACAATGGATATTGGGAAAAATTTATGAGCCTGTTTATGTTGAATACTTAACGCTTGCAATTCGGTTTCTATCAGTATCGTATCCAGTGATTCTATCTCATTTTTCCCATTTCTATGAAATACTGGAAATTATTCATTCAAACGGGGCAATTTCGGAAATCACAAAACGAAATTTTATTTACTGGCTTAGTAAACATAATTTCGAAAGAGGCACCTCTCCCTCAGGAAATATGAGATGGAAAATTATCGTCTAACACGTATTAACCAAACTTTATGAAAAAAATAATTTTGCTTTTATTCTTATCATCGCCTTTAATTGCACAGCGAGGGGATTTTTACGATGCGTATGATTATAATATGAAAAATCAAAAGGGTGGAGATGCTGCCGAAGAAGGTAATTATAAAGAATATGATCTACCTCCTAAAAATCAAAAGCCTGCTTTAGTTACTCCTAAAAATGTCCAACGACAACCGGATCTAAGTAGTTTAATGCAGGGACAGCAAAACTCGATTCGTAAAACAAATAATCAGGCGCAAAATCCGCTTACACAACAAACTGACAATTTGCCGATAAACCCAATTACGGGTAAAATAAATCCAGAAGCAATTGCAAGGCAGAGAGAAAAAGAAAAACTAAGTAAAGAAAAAAAACGCCAATTCCTAAATCGAGATATAGAACCTTATACAGAAACGAGAGCACGCCGTATGGAGATTATCTTCTTGACTACTTTTCCGTTTGCAGCCGCGTTATCGGTTGGCATAACAGTATTAGTCGGTAGAGCAAGTGGAGATTTTAGTTTTTTAAAAACTACGCAAGGATTTGCATTTGCTGTATTGTGTACAGGGGCGCTATCGACAGCTAACATGATTTCAGATATAAACGCCTATGATGAATATATGAGAAATAAAAAAGAGAATAATCCGACCTTACCTCCCCCAGATACCCAGAGCCAGTTATACAAAAACCAACCCAACTTCAACTTTTCATTCGTGATAGGAAGCAAAAATTTTTAGATCATAACTTCACATTTTCAGAGATATTAATCATATTTCGCATGTATTCATCTGTGAGGATACTGCGTATTAGTTCCTTTTCTTCTCTATCAATGATTGTTTTTTGGCGATATAGAATTTGAACTATATCGTTTGCATTCTTGTTTCCTTTCAGTGCATTAATAATTCCTACAAGACGACTAAGATTTCTCTGGCTACAGGGAAGGGTTTTTTCTTTTTCTAGGTCATACTTCTGGTTTACTTTTTCTTTTATATAGAGGGTAAGATCGATTATTTCCAAATCGACTTTAAATTTTTCAATAAATCTTTCGTATTTCTTCTGGTGCTCTTCTGATTTATCTTTCTCCTTTTTGAACATTTGAAGAATATATGTATAGAGTTCTGGATTTTTTATAAAAAAAGATTTTATCATTGAGTCGTCTAGTTCACTAAAAAGATCGTAGAAAAAGTTTGTCTCGTCATTTCGATTTCCCGTTCTATCAAAATAGAAATTAATTCCCTTTTCATCTAGATTGGAAATCAAGGCAAGTGCAAGGTTTACATCAAGATCAACAATATTTTCCTCGATTAAAATCTGAAGGCATTTATCAGGAGAAAAGAGTGTAGCAATTTCCATGAAAAATTCATCGGGCTCGTTATCCCCCGATATCCACTTCCCGAGAGAAAAATAAATAAATTGTACTAGAAACTTTGTCGGAAAAGAGGGATGACTTATGATTTGCTGAAATTCCTCTTCATTTCTAAAAAGCCAGAGATAGTAATTCATCCATTGTTGAAAAGATGGAAACGCCTGATTTTTTTCAATGAGATCAATGAATTTTTCAGCAGTCAGGTTTATGAGAAAGGAACGAGTAGAATTCACACCGTGCAAATGGGCATGAATGAGTTCTATGGAAAAATTTTCGTCAGGAGTGATGCGGTTAGTAGTATGGTTTTCCATTGTGGAGGGTGATTTTATTAGAATAATTTTCTACGTATATTATTTTTTAAACTAACGAAAAAATAATTTCAATGTATAGGCAAATTTATTTCAATGAATTGATACAAGGGGCTAAGGTAAACTCTTTATGTTTTGGAAAAAAAATAGGGAAAAAAGAAAATTTATCGTTCGGCTCCACAGCATCGGAGCAATATTTAAAGAGCTTAGAATCATAATTCATGGATTTCATTTTGTTTATACAAGAAACGTTAGCCGGGCACTCTTTGCTTTATGCGGATTTTTATCTATTGCGACTCTGACAATCGAATATGGCTTTTACTATAATCGGGATTGGGCAAATTATATCTGGTATATCAATTCCTTTGCGATCAACTATTTACTTGCCTATGAAATTTTAGGTTTTGCTTTCACGACAGAGCATTATTTAACCTATATAAAGAATCATAAGCCCGAGCTAGTAGTGGTTACACTTGTTTTGCTGCAAAAATTTTTTGAGCAGGACATTGTAAATTATCTGCACCTGGGGGAATTTGGAACAAAGGATACAGCGCTTTTATTTCTATCAATTAATCAAATATTTTTAATTTTTTCTAACCTTGCAAGACTAGTAAGAAATACACGAATCTATAACTTAAAAAAATTAAATCCATCTCTCATATTCTTCTTTAGCTTTGCATCTATCGGGATTATTGGAACGGCACTGCTTGCTTTACCTAAATCACAAAAAGTTGATTTGCGCATAATAGATATTATCTTTACTGTAGTTAGTGCCACTTGCGTAACAGGGCTTTCGACGATTAATATATTTGACTCGTTTACTACGATGGGACAGGTAATTGTATTAATCCTGATTCAAGTCGGTGGGCTCGGGCTAATCACACTGACTACGTTCTTTTCCATTTTTCTAGCAGGTCAAGCCTCTGTAAATGACAAGCTACTCATGAAAGATCTACTCAGTGAAGAGGCAATTGGAAGGGTAAAGAAGATTATTCGTCATATTGCAATTCAAACTTTTATCATAGAGGCTGTTGGAGCACAATTACTTTATACTTACTTACCGGAAGAGGCTAATTTAATCGGAATGAATAAAATTTTCTATTCTATTTTTCATTCTATTTCAGCTTTTTGTAACGCAGGATTTTCTCTTTTCCCGAATGGACTTGCGGAAACTTTTTTTAACCATGGAAAAATTTATCTTACTACAATTATGATTTTAATTACTTTCGGAGGACTTGGATTTCCGGTAGTCAGCGAGATTTCTAAAAAAATATTTACTGCTGATGCAAGTCATATAAGACTTTCTGTTTCCTCTAAATTGGTAATTATAGTAAGCACTGGTTTCTTTTTTTTAGGAGCTATTGCCTATTACACTCTGGAAAAGAATTATACTCTTAAAAATCTAAGCGAGTTTGAAAAAATATTTCATTCTATTTTTTATTCAGTTACAGCGAGGACGGCTGGATTTAATACTTTAGATATTGCCAAAATGGGTGTGCCAATGGTATTCTTTTCTTTTTTTCTTATGTGGGTAGGTGCGTCTCCCAATTCAACTGGAGGAGGAATTAAAACAAGCACGTTTGCTGTTAGCCTTTTACATATTGTAGATTTAGTAAGAGGGAGAAACCGACTCGATATATTTAAGCGAACTATTTCCCCTGCATCAATTTCTCGCGCATCGGCAACTATTGTTTTGTCCCTATTCATTATCTTCATGGCAATTTTTTCTATGATACTTGTAGAGCCATTTCCATTTCTCGATATTTGCTACGAAGTTGTTTCTGCTTTTGGAACGGTTGGTTTAACACGGGGGATAACAATGAATTTGTCCGATATGAGTAAAATTGTAATTTCAATAGTCATGTTTATGGGACGAGTAGGAATTCTTACAATACTAGTAGCATTTGCCCCCAAGTCTAAAGCGTATAATTACAGTTATCCGGTAGAGTATGTGGTAGTGGGATAAATCATTTCTCATAAATTGAAAGAGATTTATAAGACTTGTTATCATTATTATCGAGAAAGGTAATTACCTCGGTGCGAACACCTTTCTCGATATTGAAAATAATACTATCAGAGACTTCGCGACAAATATAGAGTCCGCGACCGTGAGAGTCAGTGATACCCGGGGGGAGTCCTGTTGTTTCATCAACATTAATATGCCTGTCAAGGCGATTTAAGATTTCTTCTTTTTTAAGAGAACCAAATTTATCGCGGGTAACGATGATAAATGTTTTATTGTAAATTCCGTATCCTATTTCAAAATAATCGCTTTCAGAGAGTTCGATTTTTTCATCACTTATAAGTAAGTCTCTAGAAGGAAGTTCGAGTTGGTATTTAGATTTTCCTTTTTCGTCACGGGGCGCGCGAATCATGGCGTTTGACGTTAGCTCCTCGATAACCTGGTTGATAATTTTAGGAGCGCCCTTTTCGATTAGAAATTTTCCAATGCGGTTGGAAAGAAATTCCCTTTCTTTATCAGATTTAATTGTTTTAAATACGATGCCTTTAGGCGGGGGAGTTTCGAATTTGCCGCCGGTGTTTTTATCATTTATGATTAAGTCTTTATCAAAGTATTTTTCAATACCAAAAATATCACCGGTTAATAACTTATATACCATAACAGAGACAAAGCGAAGGTCTAAAAAAGAATACTTGGGGATAATATTCCATACCCCGTAATCCTTGGCAAACTTTATGTAGTCATTGATATTGTAAGCAGTTATAAGAGTATAGAGAGTGTCTGGATAATTTTCTCTTACGTGACGAATTAGATCAAGTCCCGATTTACCAGGCATTTTGATGTCGGTAATGAGAAGATCAATTTTTTCGGATTTAAGAATTTCGACAGCCTCGGAATAATTTTTAGCGTCAAACGCAGAGTATTCGATAGCGAGAACATCTTTGATGGCAGTTCTAATAGAGTGAATATCTTCGACGATAAGTATTTTTTTCATTTTCTTGTTTGTGATTTAATAGTTGGGATTGAGATAGAAAACTTGGTTCGATCATCGGTAGATTTTACATTGATCTTCCCGTTATGATCTTTGACGATGGAATGACAAATAGAGAGACCGAGACCTGTTCCTGTGCCTTCTTTGCGATTGGAAAAAAAAGGGTCAAATATTTTATCGAGAACAGTGTCAGGAATTCCACCGGCATTGTCTTCGATTGTAACGACGGTAGAATTTTTTTTCTTTTTAACGTCTACTCGGATATAGCCGCGAGTGTAATCGAAAGCCTGAAGAGAATTTCGAAATAGGTTTAAAAAAAGGCGCTCAATCTTAAATGGATTGAAATAAAAAATATATTCATCATCAGCATTAATCTCCCAGGAAATATTTTTAGACAGATCCGGATAGAGTCTTTGAACAGTTTCCTTTGCTTTATAGATAACTTCAACTAGATCGGCTAAGGCATATTTAGATCGTTCGGGTTTTGAGAAACTAATGATGTCAGATACAATTAGAGCAGCGCGGGCGAGGTCTTTTTGAATTAAGTCGAGGCGATTTAGTATTAACTCCGGTGCAAAGTGAGAAAGGTTATTGACTAAATTTTGCACAGTGAGGCTAATACCTGTTAGAGGATTGTTTAGTTCATGCGCGACTCCGGAAATCATAATACCAAGCGAAGCAAGATTTCTCATGCGAAGATTTTCTTCTTCTTTTTCTTTGATCTTTGTGATGTTACTTATTTTTTCGACAAAAGAATAAATCATTCCATCTTTACTGATTAAAGGAAAAAAAGAAAGATTTAGATTTTGGTTTTTACCTTCATATTTAAAAAGAACTTCCCGCTTAATTTCAGGAATAGGCAGAGACTTAAGATCAAATACATCAGAGAAGTCTGAATAATCCATCTTATGCGCAAGAAATGGGCAATAGGGGCAAATATTTTCTCGACCATAAAGTTTGGTGTAACATTTCTGTCTGGTTAGATCTTTGTAGGCAACTTCATTGGTAAAGTTTAAAGTAGCCTGGTTAGCACGTTTAATATCAAAATTTTGATCGATCAAAATTAATGGCTCAGTAATGCCATCAATGATAGCTTGGAGTTCTTTGATTTTCTCATCGGCAAGAGAACTAAACGTCAATTGAATGCTTGGATTTGCATTTTGATGGAGCATACTTCTACTGTTTATTAGGGTTTAAGTTTTTCAACGAAATAATTTAGATTTTTTATAGCCGCTAAGATAGGTAGATGTAATTATGATTTTTACGAAATATTATACTCAGGATAGTTATTATGGAACAAGAAATTCTTAAAAATAAATTCAAAAAGTTACTACTCTATTTTATGATTTCATTCATAGCCTTATTTTTCTTAAGACTTACTTATGGATATGTTTCTTATTCTGACGAATCCGTAGGTCAATCTTCTAATCAGAATTTTAATCAACAGAATAGTTTTGAGTTATTGCGAAAGAATTATGCAAGTGAGAGGAAATTAAACAAATCAGGAAGTCAGAGTTTGCCGTTATCCACTCAATCAAAAAGCTTTGATCAAAAGTATGAAAAGATCGGATCCATGTCTTCGAGCACAAACGAGTTTGAAAAGGATGAAAAAAATACAAGAGATCTGATTAAAAATTTCAAAGCACTCATCCAGTATGAAGAAAGTTCAGGGCTAGAAGGAAAAAGACATTTGAACTTAGGCATTGGGGTTAATCCCGATAAGTTTGACGAGATGATTTTAGAAATAAAAAAAATCGGGCGACTTGAATCCATTCAAGTAAACAAAACAGACAAGACAAATGAATACAGTGATCTAAATGCCCAAAGAGAGTCCTTGGAAAAAACAAGAGCAGCGCTAATGTCGTTTAAGGGCAAGGGTGGAAAAATAGATGAGTTGATTAACCTGGAAAATAAAATTCTAGAAGTAGA
Organism: Leptospiraceae bacterium; assembly: GCA_031368925.1. Taxonomy (GTDB): domain Bacteria; phylum Spirochaetota; class Leptospiria; order Leptospirales; family Leptospiraceae; genus UBA2033. The sequence goes on along the minus strand of JANMOF010000425.1, from coordinate 7,795 downwards.
AGAGTCAATTCAAAAACTAGGCGTGAAGCTAGGAGAATTTGATACGGAAAACGAATTTTGCACGATTAAATTTTCGATTTCAGAATCAGGTCGGGCAAATAAATCGTGGCTCAAAACATTTCTGCAAAGAATAAAAATAGCACTCGAATGGACGATCAAATATTATTTACTACTGATGGTATTATTTGTATTTGCCGCAATGGGGATATTTTTATTTATCCTTATTTTAGAAAAATTAAAAGTATTTCCTGACCTACTAAAGAAATACCTGGAATAAAGAATGATTGATGATATTCATGATGTTATAGGGATAATAGGTGTTTTCTTCATCTTAGTTTCTTATGTGTTATTGCAAATAGAAAAAATTAGAGCGAAATCACTATCCTATTCGGTAATTAACTTAGTCGGGGCAATTTTAATTCTTTACTCCCTATTTTATAATTGGAATCTAGCGTCGGTGATTATAGAATTTTTTTGGATTATAATTAGCCTCTTCGGGATTGTTAAGTCAATTCACTTACATAAAAAGCATAGCAGGCACTAAGAAATGTTTCGGGCGCTTCGGCAATTTTTATAGTGTATATTGGCATTTACCATTAGCCGCACATGGGATATTTTCGGATTATGCTCTTTCAACTTTTCAAGGAAAAGACTCATATGCCGCGCGGGAATAAGGAGTGTAGACCTCGTGCATGGTTCAGCCAAATCGACACAAGAATTATATTGATTTTTATGGATAAATGTTCTCATACTTAACTAGGCTTGAAAACTTTTCTCGTGTGCGACATTTTAGAAAAAAAACAAATCCAATTAATAAAAATTTTCACAATGACTAGCGCCACGGATCAACCGGTTACGAACATCTTTTCGCGAGTAAAAGGGCGAGACAGGGTATGGCTTTAAGCAGAAAAGAAATCCTAAGAAAAATATATATTTGGATAACGGCAATTAGCCATGAGGCGCCCAGAATCATTTCTTATAAATGAATCTAAATAAATTCTTTCCATTGAAGCTGCTCAAGATATTTATAAATTAGATCCTTATTCGGGAGTGGGCACTCTAGGAAGTAATACGGAAAAATTTCTTGAGTGTTGGCAAAATCAAAATTGCTCCCAGTCGCTTGAAATAAATCAAGCGGATTAACACTAGTAAACGCGTCTCGATCAAGTATAGAACGGGAAATAGATAAATAAAAATAAGGATTCTGAAAACCCAATGGATTGTATTTTTGTATAAACTCTTCAATAGAAATTTCAGCAATCTGAATTCCTAATTCATTTAAAATAGAAATTAAATCAGCCAGCCGAAGAGGATTTGGATTAGCAATGTGAAATATACGATTATTGCCTGCACTAGAAGCAATCGCAATACAAGCCTTAGCCGCAAAGTCAACAGGAGTAATATCGACTTTAAGATCAAGCTCATTCATTGTAGGTATAGCCTTTAGAGTCAGGATGCTTATTAAAAATTGTGCAAAGAAGTCGCCTATTTTTCCATAGCCTAATTTCGATTCTCCTGTAATGAGCCCAAAGCGATAAATAGAAATTGAATCAAACCCAACCTGTTTTGCATTTAGTAACATTTTCTCACTTACCCATTTTGTTTGCGCATAACCACCATAAACTTCTATCATTGTATTAAGTTCATCTTTTTCATAAAAAGTATTTCTAGGATCATCTGAAGATACGAACACAGAAAGAGTAGATGCGTAGTGTAGATATTTTCTTGTTCTCGTGTTACAAAATTTTAATATCTCTCGAGTCGAATCAACATTTGCCGCCCTAAGATTTTCATATGACAATACTAAATTTACCTCTGCTGCAAAATGAAATACTGAATCTATCTTACTTGCAAGGTAGTCCCAATGAAATTCGGACAATCCCAGTCCGGGTCTAGAAATATCTCCTTCTAAAAAAAATATCTTTTCCCAATTCGATATTTGAATTCCTTGCTTACTTAATACATCTTCAATTTTCTTTTTTGGGTCAGAAGTAGAGATATTTCTCACAATACAATAAATCTCAGCTTCAAAAGTTTGACTCAGTTCAAATAAAATTCTAGAGCCTAAGAAGCCGGTAGCACCGGTCATTAAGATTTTATAAAATTTATTTTCTACTAGCCTTGCACTTTGGATTGCTTGCTTTAAGTCTGAATCAAGGAATGCCTCCTTTTTTAAAAAATTTATATTGGAAGTATGCAACATTTCATTTTGATTTCCGTCTAAAATTCCAGCTACTGTCGGATTTCGTATAAATTTTTCTGCTGAAAGGCTAATCCCAAGTAAACTACACTGAGTTAAAATAGAAATCGTAGAAATAGAGTCCCCACCTAACATAAAAAAATCGTCTTCAACTCCGATAGGCTCTATGCAAAGTAATTCAGAGAAGATACTACAAAGTTTGCGCTCCCTCTCAGTGCGAGGCTCTTTATAAGCGGTAAGATAAGCAGGGCGCGTTGGTTTGACTAACGGTAGAGACTTCACATCTAGTTTTTCATTGAAATTCATTGGAATCTTTTCTAAAAATACGAAATGCTCCGGCACCATCCAATAGGGAAGTCTCTTCTTCAAATACTCTTTGAGCATTTGAATCATTGATTCATGCGAATTATTATTTTCCTTTAAAACTAAATACGCCACTAATATTTCTCTCTTAAGCGTTTGCTTCATCACGTGAGCGAAAGATATTTTTGGATAAGCGGATAATAGCTGTTCTACTTCATATGGCTCGATTAAATTGCCTCTTAGCTTAAACTGCCTATCTACTCTTCCCAGAAACTCAATCTCTCCCTTACCATGACAAACAACTAGGTCGCCTGTTTTATAAAGTCGAATCCCGTTTAGAAAGATAATTTTTTCCTCGGTCAATTTCTTTTGATTCAAATACTTTTTTGCTAACCCTACCCCACTAAGATATAATTCACCTGACTCACCATCTTTTAATAATTGTAAATTCTCACCCAAAATATGCAGGCTGCGATTCGGTATCGGATTTCCAATTAGTGGCTTACTCCAATTTGACCCGCAAACTGTAAGGCTCGAACAAACTGTTGCTTCTGTTGGACCATAAACATTTACAATTCGAAATTTCTTTGTCCATTCTCGCACTGTATCTACAGGGCAAACTTCTCCTCCGATAATAATTGTTTCTAAGCTAGATGGCATTTTTTCTACAGGAAGAACAGGCAATAAGGAAGGCGGAAGGCAAATATGCGTTATCTCTTCCTTTATTAAAATTTCAATTAAGGTTTTCGGGTTTTTTATTTTTTCTTCTTGCTCAATTCTAATCTCTGCACCTGATAATAGTGATATGCCTATTTCAGAGAGAGATGCATCAAATCCAACTGACAGGTATTGTAAGATTTTACTTTTAGAATTGACTTGAAATAATTTTGTTTGCTCTTTTAAAAAATTTATAATTCCCTCATGAGGTATGACTACGCCTTTGGGATTTCCAGTTGAACCAGAGGTATATATGATGTATGCGGTATCATTTGCTTGAAGTATAGGTTCATTGTGATCTTTCTTTTGCTCACTAGATTTAGCGAGCAGCCTCAAATCTTTGAAATCGAAAATAATAGGTGTTATATTCTCTTTACTATTACCAGTTTTGAGTTCATCAAATCCATTTTTCAGTAGCAATTCATTGTCTGTAATCACTGCCTTAGCATTTGCATCGTTTGCAATCCAAATCACTCGCTCTACAGGAGTCTTTGCATCTAACGGAAGGTATACCGCGCCAATCCGCCAAATGGCTAACAGGCACTTAATATATTCAGGAGATTTTTCCATCCAGAGAATTACTACATCTTCTTTCGTGATTCCTCTTTCGGATAGAATTTGGCTAATATTGATTATTCGCTTATTCAAATAAGTGTACGAAATTTTTTCTGTTTCAGTGGCGATGGCAATCGAGTCAGGAAATGTATCTACTACTTTGTAAAATTCATCTAAAAAACTTTTAAATTCAAAATTATTTTCCATTCTTTAAGTTTATACTGGTATTTTCTTTGAAGTCATTGAAAAAATACTTTTTGTTTCACTCAACCTCGCTCCAAAACGACGCATCATTTCTACCAATTGTTTTTCCACGTCACTTCGAAAAATTCCATGTGTAAATGCCGATATTTTCCTTTAAGAAGTTTGCAACAAATGATTTCACCTCGTCTTCTGAGCTAATATTTTTCAATCTTATCCTCTCTAACTATTTTTTAAAAATTTCTTGCTTGTTAAAGTAATCGTTAGAGAGAATCTAATTTATGCAATATCTATTTGTGTTTTTAGGTGGCGGACTTGGAAGTGTCACTCGCTTTTTTTTATCCAATGCAGTAAATCAAGTTTTCGGAATTCATTTTCCGCATGGGACATTAGCCGTAAATGTAATAGGGTCTTGTATTATCGGAATCTTGTTTTCGCTCAATGAAAATAGGCTTGATACGATCCCAATTTTTAGACAATTAGTTTTCATCGGCTTTTTGGGTGGCTTCACTACATTTTCTTCGTTCAGTTTGGAAACCATGAATTTATTCTTGCAGGCAAAATTTCTTTCTGCTATTTTAAATGTATTCTTAAACTTGAGTCTCTGCCTTCTCGCGGTAACATCTGGTTATCTTCTCACGAAACTTATTTGAATCCTCTTTATGAATTAAAGAATGACAAAAACAGGCGTGCAAAATACTTATTATTCCATGAACACAGCAGAAAAAATTCTAAACATTTTTAAAGAAAATAATATTCAAGCTAATGGAAAACTTCACAAACGAATCGTAATGGACACTATCAAAAGTTGGGGACTTGATGTAATTGAAATTCGAAATGCCTGGCATGCGCTTATGGGTTATGGTTTAATGCAACAAGTCGGTGATGAGCTTGTATTAACCGCTAAGGGTGAAGAAGTTGCATATAAATTGGAGTAAACAAAAAAAATTCTGGAATTAAAACTAACAGTTAAAAAACTTATCGTTATGAAGCCTAGTCCCAAAAAATCGAAGAAAAAATCTATTACGAAATCAGCTATTATTTCCAAAACAAACTCATTAATCAAAGTAGCCAAAAAGAAACTCACCAAAAATCCCGAGCAAGCACAAGAAATTAAACAGCTTACTCCAAAGAAATTTCCAGGGCTTGGAATCAATGTTGTTTTGAAGCACCAAGATGAAGCTTCTCTAAAGACATACATCCATTATCTGCAAGAGCTACGAGTCGAGTGGGTTCGATTAGAATTTAATTACTATGAAATTATTCCGGATAGTGTAATGGATTTTTTTGTGGAAGAGCTTCGTCGGGCTGATATTAAAATTCTTGGCTTACTCACGGGACTTGTTCCGGGAAATTTTATTAACTGTATGATTCCTTCTCTTCGTTTTAAATCCCCGATTGATACGCTTGACGATTACAAAGCGTTCTGTGAAAGAAATGCAGAGCGTTATAAAAAACATATTACTGTTTGGGAAATTTGGAATGAGCCAAATACTTTGCGTTTTTGGATTCGAAATCCAGAGGCAATTGAATACGTAGAATTAGCCGCTGCTGCTGCTCCCATTATTAAAAAAATAAATCCTAAAAATAAAATAGTCTTCGGTGGACTTATGGGTGACGACTTACGCGTGATAGCCCCATTTCAAAAAATCAATTATATCCAGGAATGCATTGATTTGGGAATTGATAAATACATTGACATTTATAATTTTCATCCTTATGATCCGATTTGCTACTTTGCTAAGAAACCGGCTAATGTGTATTTTCCTACAATCGCAGGTATCATTGATTCTTTTATGCATAAATACCGCGCAGTCCAAAAGCCATTTATCATAAGTGAAATCGGTGTTTGCCCCTTGTGGTTAAAAATCTCCCAAACTGAAATCGGTGCTCTCTATAAAGAAATTTACATGCATTCTATTAGCAAACGAATTGATTGCTACTTCTGGGTCTTAACCGATTTTAAAGGACCCGAATACTCCCGTTGGAATCCAGAAACTGCGTTTGGTCTCATTGATTGGGATTTAAAAGAAAAAGAAATGTATAAATCTTTTGTCACTGAGATGAAGAAGTTGTGACTTACGGACAAGTATAAGTAACCGGTATTCCATACTTGGAAGAAAGATAACATTCTACTATACTCTGATCCGATCCACTGAGTGCTGTATTAAAATACAAGAAGTCTCCAAAGTATCCGTTAAATACATCACCGGGCCAATTTGGTTTTCCAAATACAAAAAGAGGATTTGATGCACAAGAATACGAGTTTACTCCTGTTGTAAAACTAGTGACGTTCGTTCCATTCTTTGAGATAGTTCCCGATCCACCATTGTAATTAATAGAAAACATCATGTTCGGATTTGAATTAACCAGCGTAATGAAATTATTCGCACTTCCCACTTTTTGATTATCAATGACAGTTTCAAAAAGAGATAATTGTTCTGCGCTACTACCATTAAAATAAACTAATTTATTTCCATTGTGAAAGATTCCCCGAAAACCGCCAGCCGTATTGGATTGATTCATTACTCCAAAGATTGTATTTGAATTGCTAAGTAAAGTCGTCTCACAACCTCTATTTAGATTTGTATTTCCAGAGCCAGAAAGATTCACTGCGGGTTTTCCATTTATGCCGCTCGTTAAGAACGTCGGCTGATCCGCACCAGTTCCCTGTGATACATTAAACCCATTTCCACTATCGTCATTCCAATTGCTAATGCTTGCGTTATTCGCAAGGTTACTGAGGCTATCCGCCTGTAGCTGCAACTTTAAACTACTTGCTCCTGCGCTTACATTCCAAGAACTAACCTGCATTGGATGATACCCACTGAGTGCCCTGATTTCATTTTGCGAAAGTGTGCGATTATAAATTACTACTTCATCAATCGAGCCATTCCATTGATCATTATTCCAAAGGTCACGACCAATAAAAAAATTACCCGGCTGAATATCCCAAGTGTAACCTGTGCTACCCATGAGCGCACCGTTAAAATACATTAGTTGACTTCCAGTGCTATACACTCCACACATATGATTCCATGTATTGACTGGTGAAGTATACGATAGTTCTAATACCGGTGCACCGTAACCGTAAAAGACTAATTTATTTCCACCATTGAAACGATACCCGAGTCCCGTGCTATTTCCACCGGAGGCGGCTCCATAAAAAATCGAAGACATATAGCCGCCGCCTGGAAGTATATTCGGCTTTATCCATGTGCATATCGTAAATGGATTACTATTCTTTGGCAAATAGGTATCTGCCGCTTGCAAATAGCTTCCAGGGTTTCCAGCAAAGCTATACGAGCTATTCGAATTTCCAAATCTATCTGGAGCGGCTGTTAGCCCCACTGCACTTCCTGTCACTCCAAACCCACTTACGTCATTCGCATCTCCCTGGAAATCATAACGCGCCACAAGTCCTGTTGGAATCTGCGCACCAAGACGGCGAATTTGTGCAGAGCTCAAGGCAGTGTTATAGATACGGACATCATCAATTTTACCCTGAAAGTGTTGTGTGCTGGGACTTTGACCACCGATAGTAAAAAAAGCAGAGCCAGTTGAGAGAGTTCTTGCTGTTGGGGCTATGATTTGTTTGCCGTTCGCATAAAGGGAAGCATTCGCACCATCATAAACAGCGCAGAAATGAGTCCAGGTATTTAGAGGTGTTTTATAATTTGTAAAAACATCTCCCGTTCCATAGCCTAGAAATCCAACCTGATCTACTCCGCCCGAATTAACTATTTGAATTCCAATTGCAGTACCATTTCCGGCAGAGCCATAGTTTGTAACGATATAGGTATTTCCCGGCAAACCAAC
>JANMOF010000395.1:0-12370 GCA_031368925.1 Leptospiraceae bacterium | reverse complement strand
CAAGGTAGCCGTATCGGAAGGTGCGGCTGGATCACCTCCTTTTTTAAAGGAAAATATGTCGATCTAGTAACTACCTTTTCACGAAGATAGTTACTGACGGCTAGGTTGAATCAAGTCTCTTGGTCACGCTACTTTTATATGGTTTTAAATCGGTTAGGTGAAAGCCTATTAGTTAAAAAATGGAAGCCTCAACTAAAAAGTTGGGGCTTTTTTTATGTACGAAGAAAATGAAAGTTCTTTGTTTTTTCGAACTCAGATTTCTTTAAAATGATTTTGCGGATAACGGCAAATTAGACTTTCTTATAATAATTTGACAATAGTAAATAGCTAGAATAGTCTGTTTTTCTATTGCATTTGATATGCTTGAGGGTAAATAAGAGAAATTCATATGGTAAAGATAAACGACAAGAGCTTTAAGCGATACTTACGATCTAATCTTTTTTCGGAAGATTTTTTAGAAAATCATTTAGATGATTTAGAAGAATATAAAAATTTAGAGGAAGGATTCTTGAAGGAAAGGTTCAAGGAAATTTCTTCTTGCTATAAACCGAATTTTAAAGAACTGTCGGAGCCACAGCTAGAAACTGAATTCTTACAACCCGTATTTAAATCTCTTGGTCATATCATTGAAGTCCAAACTTCTAAAAAGAGTGAAGAGACTGATGAAGGCACTAAAAAAATCGACTATGCTTTTTTTCACTCCGAAGAAGATAAAAAAACTTTTCATGAAAATTCAAAGGAAAAGAACGCAATCAAGTATTCTTCTTGTGCCACTATTTGTGAGGCGAAGCGGTGGGGGTTACTGGATAATCATGATAAGGCGCTAAAGAATGATAACACTGATCCTATTTGGCAAATTAAAAAATCTTATCTTGATTCAATCAATCCCAAAGAACAAAAAGCAACTGTTCCCTTTGGAATTTTAACAGATGGAAAGTCTTGGCGGATTTATTCTTATCGTGCCGAGATGGATAAATTCTTTGAGTTGAACTTAGCAGAAATTATCACGAACAAAGACTTTGATCGGTTTAAAACATTCTGGTTTTTCTTTTCGAAAGATGCATTTCGCGGCAAATCGTATTTATCCCTTGTGGAATCGGGTTCTAAAAAACTCCAATCCCAAGTATCTGATGAATTAAGAAAACAAGTTTATTTAAGTTTAGAACTAATCGCCACTGGATTATATAGAGTCTATAAATCTGGCGATAGAAAATGGGACGAATTTAAAGATTATCCCGCAATGCAAACCTTTTTGGAAGAGAAATCATTAGATGTGATTAATATTGATATTCCGGAAACTGAAAAAAAGATTCTAGAAATTATTTACAGTGAATCGCTTGTATATCTATTTCGAGTTTTATTTCTTTTGTACGCTGATCATCGAAATCTATTTAAACATCGCACAGTAGAGACTGTGTTTTACAATCTCTTAAATAAAATTGATTCTTATGGACAAATCGGTAGTATCCCCGAATCCGCAGATGATATCCGAGACAAAAACGACGATTACGATGTAAACGGAGTATTTTTAGAAATTGATAAAGAATTCAATGGAGGTTTATTTTCTACAAAACTTCATCCTATTTTAAATAGATTTGATATTGATAATATCCTCTATGCAAATGCGATTGATTATCTAACGAGAACTTTTGATAAAAAAACTCAGAAACCACAGAGAGTAGATTTTTCTGTTTTAGAAGTTCGTCATCTGGGAACTATCTACGAGGGGCTACTCGAATATAAACTCAAAAGCACAAAAGAAGAAACGATAGTCCCTCTACTGAGTGACAAAAAGAAAACTCGCAAATTACTAAAAGGTGATTTATATCTAGTAAACGACAAAGGAGAAAGAAAGGCTTCAGGTAGTTATTACACGCCCGATTATATTGTTGAGTCTATTGTGAAGTATACCGTTGGTCCGCTAATTGATGAGATTGTAAAAAAAGAATCGGGACCTTCGGATAAGATCAAAGAAATTTTGCTTCTACGAATTCTAGATCCAGCAATGGGGAGTGCACATTTTCTTGTCGAAGTCATTAGCTATATCAATGATCGAATCGAAGATTTAATCCAAGAGGCAATAGAAGAAATCACTAGAAAATCAAATCGACGCTCCAAGACCTTACAAGATTTAGAAAATCTTTTGAAGGGAGCAGAAGAAGGAAAATACAAGCGAATGATTGCGAAGCGTTGTATCTACGGTGTGGATAAGAACGCTATGGCGGTAGAGCTTGCAAAACTTTCGATTTGGATTTTTACTCTCCAGAAAAACCAAAAGCTCGAATTTTTTGACTACAACCTTCGCTGTGGGGATTCTCTTATTGGTAGCCAAGAAAAAACTTTCTCTGGCAAAATAGATTCTAAGACAAAAGAAATGATGTTATTCGCTAATAACGAGGATTTATATAAGAATGTAATTGAAAATTTCAAAGAAGAATTTAAAAAATACTTTGAGTTTGAAAATGTGGACGAGAAAAAGAAATACTATGAATCCGTAATCAAACCCAATCAACAAAAACTCAGATACCTTGCCAACATCGAGCTAGCATTAGACTTCGCCGATAAAAAAGAAGAAATTCATTCTATCTATTCTTCTCAAAAAAATAAGCTACTCCAAATTATCCGCTTAGACCAAAAGAATGAATATATTGAAAAATTAATTAAAGGAAAAAATGTAGAAGACTGGGAATTAAAATTATATCGTGCTGCTAAGAAAATGGAAGACAACTATAACCCTATCCACTGGGAGTTAGACTTTCCTAATGTGTTTATCGAAAGAGGAGGCTTTGATGCGGTTGTGGGTAATCCGCCTTATATCCCACTCGAAGAAACTGAATTATTAATAAAATCATATTATTCAAAATTCTACAAAGAAATAGAAAGAAAATATGATTCATCAATTTTGTTTATTTTAAAATCTTTTCAATTATATCGTCAAGGTGGATTAACTGGTTATATTTCTTCAACGACTTGGCAGACAGGTGAAAATAGTTATAATTTAAGAAAAAGAATTTTTGAAAATTATAATTTAGAAAGAGTTATTAATTTACCATTTGATGTTTTTGCTGATGCCTATGTGGATACTTGTATTTATATTATTTCAAATAAGAATCCAAAGAGCTTTTATTATATATACAGCTTTAATAAAAACGAAAAGGATATCTCTCTGGAGAAAATAAAATTTAACAAGATAAATACTGATTCAATAAATAAGCAGAATTATAAAATTATCGATAAGCAAAGCACACATAGCATAGCAAATAAAATGATAGAAGGCAATAAAACATACCCACTCGGTGATATCACAAAATCAACACAGGGTTTAGCAGGAAATAAATTTGAAATAGAAGCAAGAAAGCTTAATTCTTATTATCTTCCATATCTAGTTTCTGGGCAAGGATATCGCTATGACCTTGTCATTAATGAAGTAAAATATACATCAATGGAAAAGTATAAGTCTCTAATAGATTACTATTCAAATAATAGTAGAATCTTAATAAGACGAATCGTAAATAGACAAGATCGTCTTATGGCAACGCTTTTAGAAGCCGATATGGTAGTTAAAAAAGATTTAAATCCATTTATCTCCATAGATAAAGATTTTAGCATTAAATACTTACTTGTAATTATAAATTCAAAATTGATTTCTTATTTCTATCTAAACCAATCAGCAATTGCTACCAAAGATGATTTTAGACAAACTACTTTGAGTGAATTGAGAAAAATACCTATAAAAAAAAATACTGATCAAACTCCTTTCATCCGGCTAGCCGACATTATGCTCACGAAGAATAAAGAACTACAAGAATTAAATTCAAAAATTCTTGGAATGCTTAAAATAATAAAAGTAACGAATGCATTAAAAGAATGGTATAATCTGGATTGGGCGCAATTCGAATTAGAGTTACAACAGCAAAAAATAAAGTTCCAAGGTTCAGATAAAGATGATTGGTATGATCGCTTCGACCGCATGAAAAAAGAAGCTCTCGCCATTAAATCAGTGATTGATTCTACAGATAAGGAGATTGATATTTTAGTTTATCGTTTGTATGATTTAACTTTTGACGAAGTAAAGATTGTTGATCCTGAATTTTCGCTTAGCAAAAAAAATTATGAAACTACATAAAGATGAATAGGGAATTATTATGAATATATTGGATATGAATTGGATTGGGGCGAAATGGTGGAAGTTTGATTTTCATACTCATACACCTGCATCGGAAGATTATGGCAAAGGTTCTAATCAAGCACAGCTAAAAAAAATTACACCAAAGGAATGGCTTTTAAATTTCATGAAAGCCGAGATAGATTGTGTTGCGATTACCGATCATAATTCGGGAGATTGGATTGATCAATTAAGAACTACTTATTCAGAAATGAAAGAGGCAGCGGAACAAGATGCGGATTTCAGAGAAATTTATCTATTTTCCGGTGTTGAAATCAGCGTAAATGGTGGAATCCATATTTTGGCAATCTTCGATGTGAATGATAGTAAAGACAAGATTAATGATATTTTAACATTAGCAGATTATGAAGGGACAAAAGGTAAAAGTGATGCAGTTACCATTAAGTCTGCAAAAGAGGTAATTCAAATTATTCTTGGAAAAGGAGGAATTGCTATACCCGCACATATTGATCAACCATCTGGTTTATTAGAAAAACAGACAGGAGTTTCTTTGAATCAAATCTTAGATAGTTCTATTGTAACTGCTTTAGAAGTAGTAGATTTGAATTCTTCTTTGCTTAGCAAGTTGGGAAAAAGAAGTTTTTCATACGTTTTAGGTTCCGATTCACATCATCCAACAGGAACGGCAAATCAGAGTTATCCAGGAAAAAGTTTCACATGGGTAAAAATGGGAACACCTTCTTTGGATGGATTAAAACTTGCACTCATGGATGGCGAGTTATCCATTAAGCGATCTGATACAATTGTAGACAATCCGAATGAACATAGTGTAAATTATATCAAAAGTATTGCATTTCAAAAATCTAAATACATTGGAAGAAAGAATGATGAGCATGTAACATTGAATCCTTGGATGAATTCTTTTATTGGCGGGAGGGGGACTGGTAAATCATCTATTGTCGAGTTTGCTCGGCTAATTATGAGAAGGCAAGACGAAATTCCCGAGTCCCTGCGGACAGAATTTACAAAGTATAGTGAAGCACCGGAGAGTAGATCACAAATTGGTTTATTGACTATTGATTCAAAATTTAGTGTGATTTATGTAAAAGAAAAAACACAATATAAAATCAATTGGGAATACTCTGATTCAGGTTTAAATCCTATTGAGTCATGGGATGGAAAGGAATGGGTCAAAGAAGAAGGTAACATCAAAGAAAGATTTCCAATAAGCATCTATAGTCAAAAGCAGATTTACTCCTTTGCGGATAATCCTAAGTATCTATTGGAAATGATAAGCAATCAAAAAGAGATTCGGTATCGAGAATGGGAGTTGCAAAAAGAGGAACTGGAAAATAAATTTTATTCATATAAAAACAAATTAAGAGAACTTAAACTTACTCTTGACAAAGAACTAGAATGGAAGGGTGAGCTTTCTGATATTTCAAAGAAGATCACTCTTTTGGAAGAAAAGGGTTTTAAGGATATTTTAGCAGAATTTCAAAAACGCCAAAGACAATCTGGATATATTAGTTCATGGGAATCGAATATTTCAGATATTCCAGACAAGATCATAAATATTTCAGAGGATATAATCCCAATTTCTATTTCGAATGAGATGTTTACTTTGGGTGATGACGCAGATGATGAATTAATAAGTTTGATTCAGAAAGTTAATGCTGACGTTGAACGTATAAAATCTGTTTTTACGGAACAAGCACAGTCATTACTAAATACATTAGATAAATGGAAAGAAGAGAAAAATAAAAGTATCTGGACTCGAAAATTTATTGAATCTGATGAAAGATATAAAGAAGCATTAAAAGATTTATCTGCAAACTCTAACAATGCTCAAGATGAATTTGGAAAACTATTTCAAGTGAAACAAGATTTAGAATCTAAGGTTCAAAAAATAGAGTCAACTAAGAAAGAATGCATAAGATTAGAAAAAGACATAGATGCTATTTTAAAAGAATTATTAGATCACAGAAAACTTCTTTCTCAAAAAAGACAAGAGTTTCTAGATAAAGTTTTTCAATCAAACAAATCAGTGAAAATAAAAATAATCCCATTTGGAAATAAGCAAGCCGTTGAAGCTAGGCTGAGAGAAATATTAAATATGGAAAGTAGCTTTGAGTCAATTTTAGGTCATTCCGAAAGTGAGGAAGGTTTAGTATTTAACTTATATTCTAATGGCATTGATGAACAAAAGATTTTCGATTTAAAAAATAAAATAAAGGGCTTGTTGGAAGGCAGAGACTTTGAAGCTTCTGGAAGATATAATCAATTTAAAGATCGTATAGTAAAATTGCCTCAACAAAACTTTGATCAACTTGAACTTTTTTTTCCTGAAGACTCTTTGGATATTGAATATAAAAATCCTAATGGGAAGTATCAGCCAATAGACCAAGGTTCGCCTGGACAAAAGACTGCTGCTTTATTATCCTTTGTTCTTTCCTATGGAAATGATCCAATCATTTTAGACCAGCCGGAAGATGATTTGGATAATCGTTTAATCTATGAACTAATAGTAAAACAATTAAAAGAGTCAAAATCTAAGAGGCAAATCATCGTAGTGACGCATAACGCTAATATTGTTGTAAACGGAGATTCAGAGCTAGTGTATTGTTTGGAATCAAAGAATGGACAAACAAACATGGAAAATAAGGGTTGTCTTCAAGATAAGAAAATTAGAGAAGAGATTTGTTCCATTTTAGAAGGTGGTAAAGATGCTTTCCAGATGAGATATAAAAGGATAGAACCTTATGTTTGATACAACAGAAGAACTTATTGATAAAATCCGCCTCGGCGAAGATTCATTTCTAGAATTAAAATCAGTTTTTATTTCGGGAAAAAAAATAACAGGACCCGACAGAAAAGATTTATCAGATGAAATCGGTGCATTTGGAAATACGAATGGTGGAGTAATACTATTAGGCGTTGATGATAAAACGAAAGATATAGTTGGAATATCTCTGGAAGACATTGATTTAGTGGAAAGCTATGTGAGAGAAATTTGTTATGATATTATTAAGCCACCCATGAATCCAATAATTGAAAAGAGGGAATTACCAGATGTATCCGGAAATCAAAAAATTGTAATTAAAATTGATATTGCTAAAAGTCTTTTTGTTCATAGATCAGCGAATGGTTATTTTTACAGAGTAGGGAGTTCAAAACGAGAAATGCCTCCTGAATATCTTGCAAGACTTTTTCAGCAGAGAAGCCAAGCAAGACTGATTCGTTTTGAAGAACAACCAGTTCCTCAGACTTCTATTCAGGATTTGGAAGAACGTCTTTGGAAACGATTTATTCCAGAGGTAAAAGAGGATTATGCGACTTGGCTATTGAAAAGAGGTTTACTTACTCATGATGAAAATCATTCAGTACGCTGTAGTGTAGCTGGTCTACTCATGTGCTCTAATCATCCAGAAAAATATTTGGCGGGTTCATTTATTGAAGCTGTTTCCTATGCAGGGTTTAATTTGGATTCAAATTTTCAAATTGATGCGAGAAAGATAACTGGGTCTTTGGATACGCAAATAGAAGATGCAATGCATTTCTTTAGAAAGAATAGATTGGTTTCTGCAAGAAAGAATCCGGATAGACAAGAGATTGTTTCGTTTAGCGAAAGAGCTATTTTTGAGGCGATTGTAAATGCTGTGGCTCATAGAGATTATTCCATTCACGGTTCCAAGATTCGCTTCTTCATGTTTGAAGATAGAATTGAAATTTATTCCCCAGGTGATTTACCAAACACATTGACGTTAGACACTATTGAAATGAGACAATCGACTCGAAATGAATTGATTAGTAATTTACTGTCTGATTGCCCAGTGAAAGAAGATAATCATATTTCAAGAAAACATTACATGGAAAAAAGAGGAGAAGGAGTTCCTATCATTTTCAACGAAAGTTTGAAATTATCAAACACGAAACCTGTTTATAAATGTCTGGATAACTCTGAGTTACTACTTACTATATTTTCTAAAAAATAATATGGCTAGTGAAATATTTTTGCATTCTTAATCATGGACTACTGCATAAAAAGTGGACAAGAATTTAGGTTTCCAAAAGGAAGATGCTAGGGATTTTGTTTCACGTATAGAGAGATTTCTGTCTATGGCTTGATTGTCATAGCTGTTTATTGCTATTATTCGGAGATCCATTTCGTTATATTAGTATAAACAAAATTATTGGAAAAAGAAATCCAATAGAATTCAGTCGTTTTTGTTTTTTCTCACTCCTCTCCCGCCTAACGCACCTTTAAAAATTAGTCGGAGTTGGTTGATACTTTTCATTTTTAGTTTACGTTCTGCTTCCAAGTCTTTGGGATCACAGTCTAGGTAAGTCCCTGCGATTGTAAAAGCTGTGGAGACGATAAACTCAGAGATAAATTCTAATTTCGAAAAAGGCATTCCTGGACGTTTCATATCGGATGCGAGTTCGGATGCGATAAACGACATCTCGTTTCGGATAGCCTGTCTTATCCGCTTGCTTCCACCTACTTGCTCGCGGGTGATGAATCGAAATAGAAGACGGTTGTTTTTTACATAATTGAAAAAGAGAGTGATCGAAACTTGGAGTGCGGTTTTGTAAGCTCCCTTCTTTCTTGCATCTCGGAGGATAACACGAAGTTTGACGCTCATATCGTCCACGAGAGCGAGTCCCAGTTCTTCGATGTCCTTGAAATGTCTGTAGAACGCCGCCGGCACAATTCCCGCTTCACCGGCTACTTCCCTGAGACTGAGCGAGCCTAGGCTTTTGTCCTCTCCCATGAGTTTTAACGCTGATTGGATGAGAGTTGTGCGGGTTCTGAGTTTTTGTTGGTACCTTTGGTTTAATTTCATCGAAAATCCTTTGTAAACAAGTGTTCACTTTTTTTTATTAGTTTAGGAAAAAAAGTCTTTTTTAGGTTGACAGAAAAAATATTAGGTTTAAATCTGTGAACAAGTGTTTACTCACTTAAGAGAGGCGAAATGAAAACTTTTCCATTAAAATACCATAAAACATCCGAATACTTGGATTATTTCAATCCAAAAGACTGGTTTAACTTCCTTTTAGAGGAAATAAACCCAACTTATTCCATTTCTAGAACAATCGCTAGAATCGCAAGCATCCATCTAGAAACCAAAGATACTAAAACACTTGTTCTCCGAGTAAACAAGAATAAACTTAAATTTAAGGCGGGGCAATACCTACCTGTGACCGTTGAAATTAACGGGAAACGAATTACTCGTTACTATTCGATTTCCTCTGCCCCGTTTGAAGTTGACATTCGTATTACAGTCAAACGCCAAAAAGCGGGACTTGTGTCCAATTTTGTTCACGAGAATTTGCAACTCGGCGATTTTATTGAACTCGGCTTGCCGCAGGGAAGTTTTGTTCTTCCAGAAGTTTTACCTTCTAAATTTCTATTCGTGGTTGGTGGCAGTGGGATAACTCCTGTTTACTCCATCTTAAAAACTTTGCAGAATCAAAATTATTCCGGTAGCGTCAAACTCTTGTATTTCTCTCGCACCAAGGAAGAGATTATTTTTTATTCTGAATTGAATTCTCTCAGGGAAAAATTCCCTTCGTTAGATGTTGAATTCATTTTGACTGACAAAGATAGCTCTGGATTTAGAACAGGATTCTTCACAAGAGAAATGCTTTTAGAACTTGTGCCAGATTTTTCGGAAAGACTTACTTACTTATGTGGTCCTGGAACTTTACAAGAAAGTGTAAAAGCGATTATCCCAAGTGATAAACTCATCTCTGAAAACTTCCAACCTTTTCTAAAGTCTAGCTCGAAGAAAGATTCTAAACAAGTAGAGGTTACTCTCACTAAGTCTCACAAGACTTTACTCTTAAATGGTGAAAAAACTCTACTCGAAGAATTAGAAGATAACGGTGTATATCCGCAAAGCGGCTGTCGTATGGGAATTTGCCACACATGTGCCTGCACCAAAAAATCCGGTGTCGTAACAAATATGCAAGAAGGTTTCGCATCAGAGTCCGGCGAAGAAACCATCCAACTCTGCCTCAGTCGCGCAGAAGAAAATTTAGAATTAGATATATAACAAGGAGTTATTTATGAATACGAAAAGTAAACCATTAACAAAAGAAGAAATTGAATCCTTTGGAAAGGAATTAGAGATTATCCGCACAGAAGTTTTATCAAAGGTCGGACAAGAAGACGCAGACCATATTAGAAAAGTCCAAGCGACTTATCGTTACAATGAAATAGTTGGACGGCTATTGATTCATTTTAGTTTAGATCCAATTACATTTGCCCTTGGAACTAGTATGCTTGGAATTTCTAAAATTCTAAACAATATGGAAATTGGTCATAATGTTATGCACGGTCAATATGATTGGATGAATGATCCTGAATTTAATTCGAATACCTATGAATGGGACATCGTTTCTGATTCTGCCCAATGGAAATTCTATCACAATTACATGCACCATACTTACACTAACGTCATTGGAAAAGACCATGACTACGGTTATCACTTCACAAGACTTTCCGAAGAACAACCTTGGAAACCGGTTAACTTATTCCAATCCATTTCTAATTTCTTTCTCGCATTTAATTTTGAATGGGGAATTGGTAAACATGGTTACAAAGTAGAATACTTAGAAAAACCAAAGAAACAAAGAACAAAGCGTTCCCTCAAAGAATACAAAGATGTATTTGGAAAAAAAGTAGAGCTTCAACTCTTTAAGGATTACGTTGCTTTTCCGCTCCTCGGTGGCTTCATGGCTCCAAAGATATTTTTGGGAAATGTCCTTGCGAATACCATGCGTAACCTCTGGACGTATTCCATCATCTTCTGTGGACATTTTACTGAAAATGCTGAGACGTTTACACCAAAAGACATTGAAAACGAAACAAGGGCAGATTGGTATTTACGTCAATTAAAAGGCTCCTCTAATTTAGAAGGAAGTAAACTCTTTTACCTAATGAGTGGACATTTGAGTCACCAAATTGAGCATCATATGTTTCCAGATATTCCCGCTGCACGTTACGAAGAAATTGCTCCTCGTCTCAAAGCACTTTGTGAACAGTACGGTCAGCACTATAACACTGGAAGTTTTGTGAAACAATTTGCTTCTGTGTGGAAACGAATCTTTGCTTTCTCTTTACCTGATCCATATGCAGAGAAGGTAATGGCGGCTTAGAAGAATTTGCCTTTAAAAAAATTCCGGTATGAAATGATAATACTCATGCCGGTAGTGTATAATCATATAAATCGCACTTTGAATTCAGGTATTAATTCAGACTAGTTTACTTTCTCTAAATTGGTATAGGCAAGTAAAAAACTCTTTTGGGAATAACCAAAGGAAATTTTTACTTTTAGATTATCTCCATTTCCAGAAATTTCAGCTATTTTGCCTATACCGTAGTCTTTGTGTTTGACTTTATCCCCTACGGAAAGATTCTTTTGGTCAGCAGTAGTGATACTTCTTTTTTTGTTATCGAGTGCGATATTTTCTTTTCTATCACCGGCTTTCGGAGAATAACCGGGTGTATACCGCTCTTCATTTGCAGTTTTTCCATTTTCAAATAACTCATAGGGAATTTCTTTTAGGAATCGAGATGGAATTCTATCTTCTACGTTTCCATACTTTCGAGTGAAGGATGCGTGGCTAATGAAGAGTTTCGTTTTTGCGCGGGTAATGGCAACATAACAGAGTCGTCTTTCTTCTTCAATTTCACTTTCTGATTCCATTGACATTCTATGAGGGAATGTGCCTTCTTCCATTCCGGTGAGAAATACATAATCAAACTCTAGCCCTTTCGAATTGTGAACTGTCATTAGAGTTACGTAGTCAGTTAACTCTTTTGTATTCTCTTCGCTCGTTAAAAGTACAATGTCTCCTAAGTATTCCGAGAGACTCGGATTTTCTGCATTTTCTTCGTATTCTTTGATAGCGGTTACGAACTGCTCTATATTTTCAATTCGATCACTTGATTCGAGAGAATCTTCATTTCGATAGTATTCATGAATTCCCATTGTTTCTAAAAGTTGCAAAACTATTTTGGAAGGAATATCGTTTGCTCTTTGCATATCAATTAAATCCTGGAATTTATTGTATAATTCTTTTATGTTCTTAAGCGTACCTTTTCGAATATCGGGAATTTCAATATTTAAAGCGTCTAATACTGATATGCTGCGACTAAGGGCAAATGCTTTCACTTTCTCGAGAGTAGTATCTCCGATTCCGCGGGGTGGGGAATTAATTATTCGGAGTAGGGAC
>JANMOF010000371.1:0-6910 GCA_031368925.1 Leptospiraceae bacterium | reverse complement strand
GATTTTTTTAGACCATAGAAAGACTCGCACCCTGGTCAAAGATGAATTTGCAAAAGGCAAAGAAAGAATGCTGAATTTATTTTCTTATACTTCCTCTTTCAGTGTAGTCGCAGCAAAGGCCGGTGTGCGTTATACGACATCGGTTGACATGTCTAATACCTATACAGATTGGTCTCGCGACAACTTTCAATTAAACGCTCTCGAAAAATTCAACCATATCGCGATTCGGGAAAATGTGCAGGTATTTCTCGAAAATATGAAACAAAGCTGGAGATTTGATTTAATCGTAATCGATCCGCCAACTTTTTCACGTTCAAAGAAAATGCCCGTTCCTTTTGATGTGCAAAAAGACCACCCTTTCCTAATCAATCACTGCCTCGATCATTTAAATCAGGATGGTCTTATTTTATTTTCCAACAATTTTCAAAAGTTCAAACTCAATGGTGATGCGATTAACACCGATAATGTGCAAGACATTACCAAGAACACAATCCCCGAAGACTTTCGAAACGACAAAATTCACAAATGCTTTCTAATAAAACATAGTAAATGAGTTTAAGATGATTTACTAAGTCTTAGTTGGCGCTCTTCAATCAGGCTAACAATTTCCTCATACCCAAATTTTCTTGCCATTTCTAAAGCTGTGAATCCATCTTCATCTTCTATATATATTTTAGCTCCCTTCTCAATTAACAGCCTGGCAATTTCTATTCTCCCATAAATTCCTCTACAAAAAATATAACGACCGTTACCACAGGTATCACAATTAATCTGCGCTTTCGGATGATTAGCCGTGCAGTGTAATGGAGTATGCCCAAAGGTGTTTTGAATATTAATAGCAGCGCCTTTTTCAATTAAAAGCTCGGCTATTTTTATTCTTCCATGATTTGCTGCATAATGGAGTGGCGCATAATCAAAATTACTCAAAGCATTCACCTTAGCACCATTTTCTAAAAGTATTTTTACAATTTCAAATCCCCCACGATTCACGGCGTAATGCAAAGGAGTATGCCAAAAATTTGTAACTGCATTTATATTGGCACCGTTTGCAATCATTGCTTTCACTGTATCAATATCGCCCTGGTTCGTTGCGATATGAAGTGGAGTTTGACCCTCAGTATTATTTGTATTTGTTTTCTGCAATGTCTCGGCTTCCTTTGTTGTCTTTATTTTTTCTTTGTCTAATACCGTTGTTTCCATTTTCTTAAATCCTCTTATTCATTTAACACCCGTTTATCGCAAATAGCAAACCAAATATGAAGAACAGAAAATAGAGTTTACATGATTTTCGTCACTACTAAATTTCTACTCATTTTTGAAGAATTCAGTACAAAAATAGGTCTAAGCATCTTTAAAACTTATTTATACTGACCGCCAAAAGTAATTTTGTTCCAGACTTTATTTTAATATCTCTGGTATTCTAAGAATACGATGAGACAGTAGTCGACATGAGGCTAAGATGGATTAGGTTCATAGTGTATTGAGGATGGAAATTTTTATGTTAAACTTGTTAAAAAATTAGCTAGCGCAAGAGTCAGTTCGAGCGAAAGTCGAGAACTACAAGTGCTTAAAGCCATTATTTCGCTAACGCTATTAGCACTTCTCGACTAACGCAAGTTTGGAAGCCGCTGCTCGAACTGACATTATGCTATTGCTTATCAATATGAATAGCTACTTATTCAAAACATCCATACAATCTTTAGCAAAAGTTTCTAATTGCTTTTCTATGAATGGGTTCGCTTTTTTTACAAATGATTCAGAATAAAGGTTTTCGAAAGAAGAAAACTTTGCTGGATATTTTTTACTAAGTAGCGTTTTATTGGTCTTAACCTCCACTAGCTCAAATTCAAATTCCGTATCGAGTTGATGATGGGAAAAAGGCAGTCCAAGAGGAAATAAAAAAATCCCAAATACGCTTAATCCGTAAATTGTATTAGTCTCCTGTGTATATGTTCTTAAAATTTTCCCTCGGACTAAATAATCCGCCTCTTTACTATCAGATTCTGTTGCTACATAAACTTCTTTAAACTTTTTATACGATGAAAATTCTTTTTTCAAAGCATGAGTTAAGACTAAATCTATTTTATGAAAAGTGAAATTATCAATATGCCTTCTGTTAGTTTCATTCGTTTCCCATAATACAAAAGGAATGAAAACATAACCAAATCGAGTTTCTATATCCTTTGGTCGCAGATCTTGAAAAATTTCGATTGTTAACGATTTTACGATTTTTTGATCTTGAGATTTCTTTTCTTTAGGGGAAAAAACAAATCTGTGTTGAATGTTACAGTTTATAAGGAAGAGTATAAGGATAATAACAATATATCGTTTATTATAAAATAAATTCATTTTTTATTTCCCTGAAAGTATTGAATAATCTCTTTACTCATTTCTTGAATCACCTGTTCGTTGATAGATACAAAATTTTCACTTATTTTATTTCTATTCAGTGCAATCTGGTTATCCGACTTTTCGGTTATAATTTTTCTTTGAAAAACAATTTGATTCGTTTTTATTTCTATTAATTCTAAATCACATTCGACTTTTATTATATAGAAATCTGTCTTAAAGATTTGGAAAAAACCATAATAAAGAAACCCATCTTTCAAAAATAAGAAAGCACCTATACCATACATCGTCTCTTTATTGTAAATTTGATTTTTCTTAATCCTTACACGAATTAAATAATCTACATCCTTCGGAAAAGTCCTGTCTGTATAAAAAACTTTTTCGAAAACAGAATAATCTGCTAACTCAGTTTCCATTGCCTTTGCTAAATCAATTTCTGGTAAAAAATTTATTCCGTAGTGGCCAGTCATTTCTGGCATATTATAATACTCATTAGCGTAGGGCATTAAAGGTACTATGCTTAATGCAGAATAGGAAATATTTTCTTTTTTCCTTTCGTCTACAAATGTTTGAATTGCAATTTTCTTCTTACTTTTAAATGTTACTGGTTCTTTATTCGATTTAACATAATTAAATTTATAATAATATATTTCTGGATTACCACCGGTAGAACATGAAAGGATAAACGCTAGTAGCCCAAGAATACATTTCTTTGAAGAAAATTTCATATGAGGCAACTATTATTTACCTCTAAACTCGAGTCAATCTTTTTTTATAGTGTATTAATAATCTCCGCCACTTCTTTCGGTTTCTCCAGATGTATCGCATGCCTTGTATGTTCGAGTAATACGAGTTTGCTGCCACGAATATAAGACTTTAAAGTTTTCATGGCTTCGGGAGTTGTGATTAAGTCTTGTTTGCCGGAGATGATCGTGGTAGGAATTTTAATTTTACGGGCTTCTCTACCAAAGAAAATTTCTGTTTCGCGTTCGATTGTGTTTTCGGCTAAGAACTTGTATTCTCTACTATTCCATGCGTGGACTAACGTTTTACGAATGAGCTTAGATGGCATCGGGGTTTCTTTGTAATACAAATGCTGCAAAAGTCGTCCTACTTCTTCGTGGTCGGCAGGAAACAAGACCGCGCGCATTTTATCTCGCTCAGGATGAGGAATTCCACCGGAAGAAAGTAAAACTAATTTCTGAATACGTTTATTCTTACTATCCTGAATTGCTATATGCTGCGCGATGAGCCCTCCCATCGAGTGACCGCATAACACGATATTATCCAGTGAAAGTTTCTGAAATACTTTGTAAATCATATCCGAAAATATATCTACCTGGTAGAGATATTGAATTTGTGGAAGTTTACTTTTTCCAAAGCCAGGAATGTCTATTATATAAAGCTTATATTTCTTATCGAGATATGGGATCATCTTTCTAAATCCAAACGCAGAATCCAAAAGTCCATGAATCAAAACTAGCGGCTGACCCTGATTTTGCGATTCAAAATAACAAATCTTTTGTTCCCCTATATCCGCATAACACTCTTTTAACCCTAATTCTTTTTTTAAAACATTGTAGCGGGTGTAGGAAAAATAAGAGTAGAGAAGTTTATATAAAAAATTATTTAGTTTTATCATTGTAATGTCACTTCGAGTATCTCGACTCCGCTCGATATAAACTTAAGTCGAGAAGTGCTAATAAAGGATGCTTTTTAGTGTTGTAGTTCTCGATTGACACTCGAACTGACATTATTTATTTTTTTAAAATTTTGCAAGGATTCTATTTTATTTATTCCCCTTCACCAGATACATATCGATCTCGCCTTTATTCTTTGCCGATATTTTCCCGCGGTACTCACATACAAACAAATCTTTTACAAGTTCGTAAGTTGACGAGGAAATATTTATTTCGCCGATGACTCCAGATGATTCCATTCTACTAGCAGTGTTGACTGTATCCCCCCAGATATCGTATGCAATTTTTTCGTGACCGATGACTCCTGCAACAACGCTTCCAGTATGAATTCCCATTCGTAGTTCAAAGAAAGGCTTTCCTTCTAATTCTTTTTTGGCTTGCAAAAATTTCATATACTTTTGAAATTCAATAGCGCATAATACTGTGTCAACCGCATTAGTTTCGTTTGCAACTGGAATTCCACCCGCCGCCATGTATGCGTCGCCTATTGTTTTAATTTTCTCCACACCATGTTTTTTTACAATGGAATCAAATACAGAAAAAATATCATCTAACTCAGACAATAATTCTTCTGGTTTCATCTTCTCGGCAATTTTTGTAAATCCCGCCATGTCTGTAAATAAAACAGATACGCTCTCATACTTCACAGGAATTACAATGTCGTTTCGCTTTAACTCAATTGCAATTTTTTCCGGGAGGATATTTAAGAGTAGCTTGTCTGCTTTTTTTCTTTCTACGTCTAAATTTCTAGATAAAATGAAAATTAAAAATCCAGTAAATAATTGAACGAATGCGTAATTAAAAGATGCATCCAAGTATCTATCTTCATTTGTCTGAAACATAGTAATGAACTGCGGATAATAAAATTCTACCCCGAAAAGTGCAAGCGTCAAAATAGCATATAGTCCATACACAAAAAGAATATTATTATTTCTAACGAGTATCGTTGCTATCACAAGTGCGGGTATCAGGTAATAGTGAGAACCCCCGTGCGAGCCTCCATTGGTAAACCAATTAACAGATAGAAAAATTACAATCGTCAAGTTGAGTGGCCAATATAAAATGTAGTAAATATTTTTTACACGGGCAAGGTAGTATAAAAATAAAAATACAATTCCTGTTCCAAAATTCAATAAGAATAGAAACAGAAAATTGGGTAAGTAAAAAGTCCCGAATGCTCCAAGTATATTTAGAATCCCATTCACAAGAGTAATAGAATTAAAAAGCCTATGCTCCAAAGAGTTTTTCTTAAAATCCCCAATGAGTAAAACTGCTAGAGAAATCAATCTTTCTTTCATAACGAAGTTCATTTTCCCTATAAATCCTAGACTACAAGTAATTTTCGAAATTCTTTACAAAAAAAGAAGGAAGTGTTAACTTTTTTGTAACCTTTGTTAATTCCTGGGTAATTTCAAATTAGAACTCACCTTACGCAAAAAGAATGGATAACTATAAAATTTTAAGAATATTAGATAATGCTAATGGACTAACAGCGAAATCTATAACCCGCGGGAGCGAACCCACCGTTAGGTGTACACCCATCCTCAGCACGGGGAACGCTGGCATTCACCTTGCGTAAGGTGAGTTAGAATAAAACTTTGGACGTATCATGAAAAATAAAATCCTTCTCATTCTTCGAATTTTAACAGCCCTTATCTTTCTTCAAACCCTGTATTTCAAATTTACAGCAAGCCCCGAATCAGTATTTATTTTTTCTACCCTTGGTATGGAACCATATGGTAGAATCGGCTCCGGAATAGCAGAACTCATTGCAGCCGGTTTACTCTTATTACCCTCCACAGTCATCTACGGCGCAGTCTTTTCTATTGGAATTATTTCCGGTGCAATACTCAGCCATTTAACAATCTTAGGAATTGTTGTAGCAGATGACGGCGGTTTACTTTTCATATTAGCTGTTATAGTTTTTTTGTCTTCGCTGGGAATTTTATTTCTGAAAAAAGAAGAATTAGCCCAATTAGTAAACCAATACATATTTAAAAAAAGGAGTTAAATAACGCGAACACGTAATCGCTCGCGTAAAATTTTTATGATTAAAAATAAGTTACTTAAATTCTTAAGTTCGACCACTCTCATTTTTGGTTTAATCTTTGGATCATACTGCGGCAAATCAATAGAAGGCGAACCAAAGACCAAGCACAAATTTGAAATATCTAAAGCAGATGACGAGTGGAAAAAAATTCTCAGTCCAGAAGCATACAAAGTATTGCGAGAAAAAGGAACAGAGCGTCCCTTTACAAGTGAATTTGCAACAAAGGAGAAGGGACAATTCGTCTGTGCGGCTTGCGGCAACAAGCTATTTGACTCAGATCATAAGTTTGACTCTGGCACAGGCTGGCCTAGCTTTTATCAACCCATCGACAAACAGAAAGTAGGCGAAGAAACAGATAGAAGCTGGGGCATGACTCGCACGGAAGTTTTTTGCAATCGCTGTGGAGGACATTTGGGGCATGTATTCAATGACGGTCCCGCCCCTACTGGACTTAGATATTGCATTAACGGTATTTCTCTTAAATTTATAAAGAGCGATAAGAAATGAACTTCCATTCTACACCGGACTATGATTTAATAGTTGAGGAGTAATATGAATAAATCAATTGAAAATTTTATAGGACTTATAAATCAACTTATTGTTCATCTGAATAAAATTCCGCCTAATGGATACTCTGAAAAATTATCTGTCATTGACGGATCTACAATAGGCGAGCATGTTCGACATATTTACAATTTTCCAGAATGCCTTCTAAAAGGAGTTCAATCAGGAACTGTAAACTATGATAAGAGAATTAGAGATGTCAATTTAGAGTTAAATAGAGAGTATGCGGTTTCCTGTCTACTAGAAC
>JANMOF010000365.1:0-19774 GCA_031368925.1 Leptospiraceae bacterium | reverse complement strand
GGCTAGATACAGGAGTAAGTATATCCAAGCCTTCGATTGTAACCTTCCCGCCCTTGCCTTCATAAAAGAAAACAAAGTCATCCAAATAAGTCATACTTGTATGCCCGATAATCACAACATCTTGCAATACAATCTTCACTCTCTCTCCGAGCGGCAAAGAATAGAGAACTCGCTTAATTGATAGGTAATTTGTAAAAACTAATGCTTTACGGATAATAACTGTATGTTCCTTTCCATTTGACTGGGAAGAGAAATCAGTTGTAAAGATATTTTTTAGCGGCAAACCTTGAATTACCAAAAGAAGGATATTTACAATGATACCAGCAATCACCCCGACGAGTAAATCTTCCGCAATAGTAATTATAATTGTTGTAAGAAAAATAATCAACTGATCGATTCCCTTTTCATAAGTGTGTTTAAACTCCATAGGAGAGGCAAGTTTAAAACCAACCATGATGAGAATAGCGGCTAACGCAGTTAAAGGAATCTCATGTAGAACACCCGGAAAAAGAACAATGAAAATTAAGAGAAATACACCATGGAAAAAATTCGACCATCTTGTTTTTGCCCCGTTATTTACGTTGGCAGAACTTCTCACTACTTCGGCAATAATTGGAAGTCCACCAATCATACCTAATAGAAAATTACCAGCGCCTTTAGAAATTAATTCCCTATCCATATTACTACTTCTTTTAAATGGATCTAGTTTATCAATAGCCGTTGCGGTTAACAGTGATTCGATGCTTGCTACGAGCATGATAGTAATCATCATTAGAATAAAATCTAAAGTAAATACTTTAGAGAAATTAGGTGTAGCAAAACCATCCGTGATATGTGCAGGAAGGTTTACTAACATTTTAGGTCCGACTTCATAAGTCTGTTGTAAAAAAGTAAATGTATGTTGATCCTCTAGATCAAAATATAGTCCAATTCCCATACCTACTAACACAACTACAAGCGGTCCTGGAATTTTCTTCACCCAGTTTGCTTTAATCATAGGAAGTATAATCAATATAATAATTCCAACAACTCCGATCAAACTGATTTCTGGATTTAGCTTCATTACACTCGCTGGAATTTCTGCAAGTAAACCTAAAATAGATTTTGATTGCGGAGCAACTCCTAGTAAAACATGGACTTGTTTTGAAATAATAATAATCCCAATGGCTGCCATCATCCCATGGATCACTGAACCGGGGAAGTATACATTCAAATTACCAGCTTTCAACAAACCGAGGATAATTTGAAGTAACCCTGCAAGCACAATAGCGGCTAAAGTCAACTCAAATCCTAGCTTTGCATCCCCACCACCGAGCACATTAATCGAATTAACCACAACAGCAATCAACCCCGCAGCAGGACCATTAATCGTTACATAAGAACCACCGAGTAAAGAAGCAACGATACCACCTACTATGCCTGCAAAGAGTCCCGCCATCGGCGGTGCTCCTGACGCAAGTGCAATTCCTATGCAAAGTGGTAGTGCTATTAGAAAAATAATAAAGCCAGAGATAATATCATTTCTCCAATTTTCTTTTAAACCTGCAATACCATCTAGTGGTATATTCTTGTTATCCATAAAAGCTCCTATTTAGTTTCTCTTAATTTTGCAATTCTATCTTTTAGAGCGAATTGAAACGAATACTTAAACTGACCCATTAAAAACCGAAACGCATTAATCATAACATCCGGTCTAGGTGGATCACCACTGATAAATAAATCCGGCTCTTTGGGTCTTTTGCCCATCGGAAATAATCCGCCCGAAATTGCCTCTGTCCCGGCAGCGATTAACGCTTTGGGCTCAGGCATACAATCCCAGGCTGTTTGCAAAGGTCCCTGCATATTTTCACTTACTGGTCCCGAAAATAAAACAGCGTCTGCATGTTTAGGTGAGGCAACACTTCTTACCATTTGCCCTTCTGAATCAAAGAAGTTGTTGAAGCTTGCGCCTAATTCCCATTCAACGCTGTTGTTTCCCGCAGCGGCTACTTCCCTGTAATTGAAGCCTCTTGTCTTCGTAAGTTTTTGAAATACAGCAACATTCTCGGGAGTTGGAAATTCTTTTGGGACAAAGTCTCCCTTCACATAAGAAATTTTAATTTCTTCGCGGTTAAAGGCAAACGCATATACTAACCCGGAATTTTCTAATTTTCCCGAAGGACATACATTTACGCAAATCCCGCATTGCAGGCAAGCTCCATAATCAAATTTTATTTCAACATCAGACTTCACCTGTATCGCCTTTGTTGGACAGTTCGTTTCACAAACTTTGCAGTTTTTACATGTCCCAACTGTCGCCGCTTTAGATGGAACAGGAACACCTCTGGCATTTTGATTTACCGGTGATGCCTTGTCGAAATCCATCGTTGTATGTTTCTTGAATAAGTTTTTTAATTCGTAAATTCCCATTATAGATCAAACCCCACATAGCTTAAATTAAATGATTTATTATTCAGAGGAAAATCACCAATTAACTCTCCCCTTACCGCAAGCTCTAGTGCATGCCAATTTAAAACAGAGGGATCTCGAATATACGCATCCTCAACCTGCCCTTTTGCATTGATGTCTAGTGCAACTAGAACTGATCCTCTCCAGCCTTCTACGCTCTGGTAATAAATTCCTGGTTTAAATTTAGTTACCTTTTGTATGCGCAAATCTCCATTACCCGCTTTGGTAATATCTAACTCCGGTAGAATTTTTTCTAACCAGGCTATTGAATTTTTTACTTCTAAAAATCTAAGGTAGAACCTAGCCCATGCATCTCCATTCAAATGGTCTCTCTCTAGATTCAAATCCAATGGATATTTAGCAGTTTGATAAAGAGGTTCCGAGTAGCGCATATCCATTCTTAGCCCCGTAGCCCTTGCAGGCATTCCAATAAAACTATTATGCAATACCTGTATTTTTGTAATACGCCCACAATCATCCAATCTTTCTCTAATCGTAGAAGAATTTACTGCTCTCATAAACTGGTATTCTACACGTCGAAAGCAATTGATTAGATTAGCCGCAAGTGTAATCAAGACAGAAAGATTTAAGTTTTTATTTAACCTTACTTCCCCTGGAAAAACTACGCCCTTGCCAAACCTAGATCCGGTCAAAGCCTCCATCACCCCGAGCGGAACGCCCCTGTCAGTCGCACAAACACCATGAAGCGGATAATAGCCAATATCTCCAGCCATCGCACCCAGATCGCCGATATGAACTGCCACTCTTTCTACTTCCAACAGTGCCATTCGAATAAGTTTTACTTCATCTGAAATTTTAAGACCGGCAGCTTCTTCATAAATCCTGGAAAATGTAGTAGCATACGCAATAGCAGTATCTCCCGAAATTGCCTCTGCAATCGGAATAGCGGCTAACGGTGATTTACCTTTAATTAATTCGAGAATGTTTCTTTTTTGAAATCCAAGGCGTATATTCAAGTGCTGAATGTATTCACCGGTAACACTGAATCGAAAATGACCCGGTTCAATAATCCCTGCATGAATCGGTCCTACCGCATGAGAATAACTATCGGACTTAACATTCACTGAAATTCCTCTGAAATTCAAATCTCGAATTTCTGAATTACTAACCATAGATCGGTCAAGTTCAAATTTTCTTCTCTCGTTGCTATTGCGAATGGACTCTGTGTCCATTTCAGAATAATCTTCTTCTCCACCCTTCACGCCGAGGCTATGCTTAAGTAGCCACATCGGGTAGCGAGTTTCTTTTACAATTTCTTTAAATTTGATGTCTTTCATCGGAACCATTTTAACAGATTCATTTGTTTGTAAAAATTTGTAAAAGCTAGAGGTGCGCTTATTATAATATAAGCCGGTTATAAATTCGTATGAATCAAATAAATTATTGGACATTTGTAAATCCTCCGTTAGAAAGATTGGAAATTCCGTATACTCCTACTGCCAGAGCTAATACCAAAATTAGAAATGTAAGGATCATTCTAATTCTTAAAATTCTTTCATACTGAGATACAAATTCTCTTGGTTTAATATTGAGTAGCGGTAAAAGCTTATTAAGCGCTACAAGAAAGAAAACAAGTCCGAGTATTGGCACGAGTAATACCCAGAATTTTTCTCCCCAAAACCCTACCTTAATCAAAAGTAAATCTGCTACAAAAAAAGGAGAAAATGGAATCACAAAAGCCATGCCCACAGAAAAAATATACAAAGAAGTAGACCATCTATTTAATCCTTCTTCCGGTTTAATTCCTGTTAAGTTTCTAGTCCCTGCGTCAATTCGAAATATACCCATAGCTGAGAATAACAACGCTTTGACCGTAACGCTTGCAGATAGGCAATAATAAAAAATTTCATCCGGCGGATTTAAGAATATAAATACCGCGAGCGCTCCACTATGGAATAATGCTATTTGTGCTGTTATCCGCCTAATATCATTTGTTTGATTCAAAGTCCAAAGACTATAAAACATTGTAATAATCCCTAGAACCAAAAGCCCACTGGAAGAACTAAAATGAATGTTTGTAAATTGATAATCCATTTTAACAAATGCACGGAGCGCGATTCCTACAGTAGCAGGGAAAAGACAGGATATAAGGGAAGAAATTTGGCTAGGGCTTTCCGCGTATGTATCACTCACCCAAAAGTGATTTGGGAATAATCCTAATTTGGCGCTATATCCAAAGATTGCTAACCACATTCCTGTTTCTACCAGTTTATTTTGGTGAGAGTTGATCTGTGCCAAAATTTCATTCGCGTTTGTCGTCACCTGTGAGTGAATACCGAAGCTAAGAATGATTATCCCTATAAAAGCAAGGCTCAGTCCAAAAGAATTTAGCAGTAAAAACTTCCAGGCAACTTCAATGGACTTTTCATTTCTACTCATGGAAATTAGAAGTGCGCCAAATAAAGTAGTTGCCTCAATTAACACCCATTGCCATGCGAGGTCTTCCATCCACCAGGAAGTAATAACGACTAGAAACAAAAGAATAATTAATCCAGCCCAATAATTTACCTTCTCCTGACTTTTCGTAAATGCAAATAGCAAATTTAAAAATACTAGAAGAAATGTAATTCCTGAAATTATACTAAGAGTACTTAAGTCCATAGAGATTTATCCCCCATTTGCTTAATAGAATCTCCGCGAATTTGAAGCGCGGCAGAGGCAACTATTACGAGGAGTGCGTCAATGAATGCCCCAAACTCGATACCAAAAGGCAATCCCTTCTGTAATATTAACGTGAGTAAAAATGTTCCATTTTCAATCATGATGAAGCCACAAATCAAAACAATCCATTGCGTTCTTGAGATAAACGTGATTAGCCCCATGTAGATTAAGAGGAATACATAGATTACCCCAATTTTATCAACTCCCTGGGGCAATTCCCCTAATCCATTCACTATAAAAAGAGAAGCGATAAGACCAATGATAAAGAAAAAAAATGTAGCTAAAAATCCAAACCGCGGTTGAGTATGAACGCTCATTTTTCCTTTTTTTATAGACCAATGCAATACATAAGGAGTAAGTGCCGTTTTAAAAACTAAAATCATTGCAACCAATGTCCAAGCATGTAAATCAGTAAGACTGTGAACTTGAAAAACGGGGACAATTAATAGTAACCCCTGTAATGCCATTAAATATAAAATTCTTTCGAGCCTATTTTCGACAAGAATTACGATTCCGGTTAATACCAGAAGTAAATATACGAGATCAAAAGGATTAAAACTCATATTATTATTAGCCCTCCCATAAAAATATTAAATCTATTCATGATTTTTTTCATTATAATTTCACCAAAGTTCCAAGTACCAAAATAAATAAAAGGGTAATGCCCATTACCTCCGGGATCCATGTCCATTTCCTACGCACACTTACTGCCTCCCAATATCCAACAATCATTGCAATGAGTATGGCGCCTAAGAATGTAATCAAATTCTCCATTGGTCTAGAAATAACATTGTCCACAAACTTGGAATGCTCGAGTCCAATTCTTACTACTAATACAAATAATGTAGAAATTTTTAATTGGTAACCCATTTCGAATAAGCCCATTGTTTTACCAGATGCTTCTAGTAACATAGCTTCATGAACCATCGTAAGCTCCAGGTGAGTCCTTGGGTCATCAAAGGGTGGTCTTGCAAGCTCGGCAAGGACTGCTACGAGGAGTGCCCCCAAGAAGAGGCTACCTAGTATTACCCCCACCCACGAAAAATTAAGCTGGAGTTTACTTTGAGCTACTAAAATACTTAACAGTAAAATCGGCTCAGAAGAAATAGAGAGTAAAATTTCACGCGAAGATCCGAGTCCTCCAAAAGAAGAGCCGCTCTCCATCGCAAACGTGGTAGTAGCCACTCGCTGTAACGCAAGAAAGAACGGAATCAAAATGAAAGGCATCCACTCATATACCGCAATCGACCACATAATAATTCCGGATACACATACAAGCATTGGGGAAACCTCTGCAAAAAATCCAGAATTAGTTCCATCGACTGGACTTTTTCTAAGAAACCTATTCAAATCATAAAAATTTTGTAGAAGTGGAGGTCCTTTTCTACCCTGGGCGCGTGCCCGGACTTTTCGAATAATCCCACCGGCAATGATAGGGAAAATTGCAAAAATTAAAAAGAGAATAATATAATTTAGTTTTTCCATGCTTAAATCCTTTTAGAAAAGTTCAACTTGTTCGCTCACCTTGCATTATCATTTCTTTACGAAAGAAATGATTGAGTTTGGGTGAGTGCCAGCGTTCCCCGCGCTGAGGATGGGTTTACACCTAACGGTGGGTTCGCTAAACTCAATGTTGCTTCCGAGTGGGCGCAACATAAGGCGGGCTACTGATTCTATTAATCCATTAACATTATCTAATATTCTTGAAATTTTAAAATTAACCATTTCTTTATCCTTTTACGTAAGTTGAGTTGTTCATACATGAATCTTTAGAACTATAATTAGAAACAGCGAGATCAAGAAGGCGATGGCTGAGAATAATAGATAGTAACCAATCTCACCTGATTCAACTTTATTAATCCAAAGCTTTCCAATGTTCAAAGAAGAGACTAATGTCTTATTAACCGCATTATCAAAATACAATTCCCCGTTCTTACTGATAAAATATCTACCCAGAGAATTATAAAGTGGATCCGAGATTACAGATGCAGGAATAGAAAGTTCGGGACCGGCATAATTATTTCCACAATCCCAACTTCTTCGCTTACCTACTCTGTGTGACCATCTAAATAATAATAAGCTTACGAATAGAGCCGTTACTCCAATAGAAATCAAAGTTAATTTATAAAGCCAAGCAAGTAAGTAAGCAGGAATCCAATTTGCAAGTATAGCTGCATTTCCAGAGAGAATGTTTACACATTCATAAGCAGAATTAGAACTACAATTGATAAAGCGATTCATTACAAATAAAGGGAAAAAAAGTAAAATAGGAATTAGGAAAATTCCAATTCCTATTGCGCGCAAAGAAATGGATATTCCACTTGCAACTGGTTTTTGGTTGGATAATATTTCAGTAGCAAGTTTTTTATCCGGCATAGATAGAACCATTGGCAGATACATACGAATATGCGCGGCAGATCCTAAAACAAGACCAGACAAACTAAATAAAATCGCTAGGAGAAAATAAATCGACTCATCTACATTGGACAAATCAATTGTTTTAGAAATTAGAAACAACAGAGTTGACTCAGCAATAAATCCAGTTGTTCCTGGAAGAGCGGCAAAGCTGAGTGTGCCAATGCCTAGCTCCAAACTAGTTAGACCGGATAATCGTCCTACTCCTCTGCATAAATCAATTGTAGTCGACTTTGCTTTTTTACAGATGTAACCGATTGCTAAAAATTGAAACGTCTTCGAAAAAGAATGATGCAAAAGCATCAGGTAAAATAAAACCAGAAAAGATTTACTTAAAGAAGAAGACTCCTCGTCTGGATTATTCGACCATAAGGCAGAGACAAACAAAAATAAGCAAAGAAAATTACTCTTTTCAATCGTGCTATAGGCTAATGCTTTCTTAGCATCCTTACTAAAAAAAGAAGTAAGCCCTCCTAAAAAGACACCGATTCCAGCAAGAGGAATTAGCAATTGGCTGTAAGGAATTTCGTTCCACCAATTCATTACGTATCGCACAAATAAAAGTAGTGGAAGATTTAACATTAGCCCCGAATAAGAAGCAGATGCGTGAGAAGGTGTGCCCAAATGAGCCTCTGGATACCACATATGCGTAAGTGAAAACGCAGATTTGATGAGTAATCCAATCATAAGAAAAGAATAACCAAGCTTACCCTCTGGCAAGAAAACCCAGGAAGCGATTAAAACCATTGAAGTAGAACTAGCTAAGAGCATTGCCAAAATACTCTTAACTGCTCTCTCATGAAACCCCTGCCCGAAGTATACTAAGACGGTTCCGAGTGTTGAGACCTCCCAAAAAACGGGAAGCCAAATACTTTTACCCGCTAAGTAAGATCCCGAAAGTCCGGTGAAAAATAAAAGATAACCAATAAGTAGTTTGAGTTTCTCCTTTTCTTCATCTCCTCTTGCATACAAAAGGATAAAATTACCAAGAATCGCTTGCAAAGAAAGACCGAAAAAAATCGGGAAATCTAAACCTGAGAAATCTTTTCCTAATTTCCAACCTAAGACCAAGGGGAAAAAAAGAGAGAGTCCGATCAAAATGTGTAAAAAACTCATAATTTTAGTTCCTTAAGAATATTTAAAATTTAAAAAAACAAAGTTTACTCGCATTGATTCAAGTCTTATGTCTAAGATTAATTCAAAGTAGCGCAACAATCAAGATTGAAGTATTGTAAATTGAAATCATTACCACCTCCGCGAGTAAGCTAACTTTCTGCTAGAAAATAATAGTACTAGATACTTGGAGGAGGTATGCTTAAAAGTTTGAAAGGGATTTTTTGGAAAGGAAGAAAATTTTGTCGTAGAGTAAGAGAAAAATATTCTTGTCTATTGAATAAGGAAAAGGAAAATAAATCGGTCAGGTTTGTCTCTTCTACATCATCATTAGACTCTGAAAACAAAGAATCATAGGACTTATAAACGGTAGCTTTAAATTCAGAATTTAGTGGACTGATTTCTTGTTTATAAGAAATATCTGTAGAAATAACACTTAAAGAATAAGGTATTAATAAGCTAAATAGTACAATCAAGTGTAAGAAAAATTCTTTTACTTTTGATTTCATTTACTTGTTCAGCATCCCTTACAGTCATTTAGAAATTAGAATAAAAAAAAACAATCATTTTAAAAAATACTTTACTTCTATGAATATAAATCAATTGTATTCGATTTATACGCCGTATAAAGAATAAGGTAAAAGAGCTTGTCTCTTAAATTAAATAGTTAGGGTTATGAAAATAAAAGTTGTTTTAAAAAACGATGTTCACATCATCAAAATAGAAGGTCCAATCAAAGCTGGTAACGAATTTGAGTTGGGTGAGAAAATTGAAGAGTATATCAAAAAAGGTAAAGCTCCCAAATTTATCATTGATCTAAAAAAAGTTCCCTTTATCAATTCAGCAGGTTTGGGTATTTTTTTAAATATCTACAAGCATGTAGACGGATTGAAGGGCAGAATGGTGTTTGCCAATCTGAATTCAGACATTGAAAACTTGATGGAAATTACCAAGCTAGCAAGTATCTTTGAGATTTTCAAAACCGCAGATGAGGCGTTGGAATCCTTTGACTTCTAAATCTGTCCGTGAGACTTCTAAATTTAAAAATGCTGACTGGCTTCCTAAAAAAGAAGTCAGTAATTTTTCTACTCATTCTTGTAATATTCTATAACATTCTTTTCAATCGAGTTACAGGAAATTTTCTTCTTACTTACGTATTCACTCATTTCTCTACTGGATCTTTCACTGGCAAGGTAAACCAATTTTCTCTTTTTTATGGAATCGAAATCGAATCGATATCGATTCGCTCAGGTTCGGACTTCGACAATCAAGTCTTATTTTCTTGTGATAGGCTCGCCCTACTATACAATCTCCCTTATATTTTTTTAGGTAAATTAAAACTTTCAGAAATTTCACTTACAAAACCATTCATTCAAATTTTAGAAAAGAACGGCAAACTAAATGTTACCACACTTTTTCCTGTGGGCGATACAAAACCCAAAGAACCAAAGCCAGAAGGAACACCACTCGGCGATGAGATAAATCTCTATTTACCGGTGAGTGCTTATTTAAATTTTTTTATAGAAGATTTATCTTTTAGAATGGAAAAAGAAAAAGGAGAGAAATACTTTCTAACAGAAGAAAAAAATCTAGATTTAAAACTTCTAGTGGCAACGAAACGATTTCGAAAAATTCCTTTGAATGCAAGTATTGTTTCCATTTTTGAAACAATACAACTTTCCTTAAATCCTGCGCGAGAATTACAGGTGTTATTCCAGGACAACCATAACAGAATTAATCAGGGGATCGCAACCACTCTAATCCTGAACTTAGATTCAGAGGCAAATCCACCCGAGTTTCATTCAAAACTAAATCTAGGCTCCGAGCAAATTCAGCTTACCGTGAAAGATCGTAGTTTACCGCCGTTTGGATTAAATGTCTCCTATGACCTAAATTACTTACCAATCGAAGATACACTTGAACTAAGTGACCTAGGAATAAAATTTGATAAATCCGAGTGGCTTCGAGCAAAAGGAAAAATTTCAAAAGCAATTACGGAAGAAAGAGAGTTTAATTTAGAAATTTTCAAATCCAAGATAGAATTATTGCCGGTTGCTTCTGTCTATAAACAAATCCCGGGACTTCCTAAGGTCGACTTTAGAGGAAACTTAGAATTAGCCCCTATTACAGTCACTGGAAAAATGAATTCGCTTATCACAAAAGCAGATTTAAAAGTAAAAGATTTCTTTCTAAAACAAAATGCTTCTTCTCACAATATTCCATTTCTGAACCTGACAGCAGAGGCTAATCTTGATTTACTTACCAAACAAGAACCAACAAAAGAGAACCCGGTTCCACTTCTAAAATCAGCTAGTCTAAAAACAGATTTATCCTATAATACTTTACTCGCCGATCTGTCCGCCGAAATAGATAACGGGAAAAAAATCCAGGCTCTATTAAACCTGAAAAGTTTATACCTAAAAAATTTCGTAAGTGGAATCGGGGGGCGAGCGAGCGGAAAAGCCAGTGTAGATGGAAATAACTTTTCAGATCTAAATGCATCTATCGGTGCATCTATAAATTCTCTGGACTATTCCGTAAAAGGAAGCAAGTCCGGTATAAACAATGTAGACTTATCCTTATTAGCCACAGTTGCACTAGGAGAAAATTTTTCTTTTCAATCAGCAAATATCAAAAATCTATCCCTCAAAATTAAAAATGAAGAATATAAAGAAGCGCTGGGTCTTGCGGTAAATGGCAAATTAGCAATGAACCCGAAACTGGATGTCAATATAGACAAGCTTGGACTCACTCCCGATCTTGGTCGCCTAATACCGATTCTCCCCTTGAGCCTAAAAGAGCAAATTGCACCTTTGAAAAAAACAATCGGCAGCCGTCCAACCCTAGACGGGAAGATTCATTACAAAGATAGTAATGAATCGATGTTAGTAGATGGAATGTTAAAAATAGCATTGCCCGGAATTAATGTAAATGATTTTCGCTCTGACTTTGCAGTAAAAATCGCAAAGGATGCAACGGGAGAAATTACGATTTCTAAATTTTTATTTACTGCACTAAACGGAGTATTGACAGGAAATGCAAATGGAAATTTAATTAAAAAGGCTAACCAGGATAAACCGCCACTCGGTTCTTACTACCCTTCTCTCACTGCAAAACTAACTCTCTTTTCTGAAAAGCAAATTGAAATAATAAATGGAATAAAGTTTGATGGAAATATCAACCTTGACTTAGCTTTAAAGGACTATTCGGCAAAGGGAAAACTTGATTCTAAAGATTCTAACTTCGTATACTACTCAGGCACTTGTAAAGAAAATGATTATACTTCCTGCAATTTAGCGTATATAAATAAGATTAACATTGATTTTCCATTCGAGCACAATCTAAAAATTCGAACTACTAAAAATCTAATTGAAGGAAATAAATCTAAGTTTATTAGCACGTATGGACAAAATCTTCCTGCTAACTTTACGATTCACAATGTAATTGGCACGCATCCTTACATCCAAAATGACTTATTCAAATTCTTACAAGAAAATGGAGTCCAACCGGGATTTACCGCAAGGCTCGATTATAAAGAAAATGTATTAGACATTCACGCTTTAAAAATTTCAACTCTAGATGGATTTATCTTCGGGAAAGATATTCTATTTAATATAGGCAATGCAAATGTAGACGAAATGGAATATGCCGCAACTATTCAAATAAAAGATATTGACTTAAGACAACTTTTGCCAATTAAATCAAGAAAAGAAATTGCTGATGGAAAAATAAAAGCCGATATAAACCTTTCAGGAAAAAATCTGAAAGATCCAATTGCTAACCTGAATTTATTCTTTAGCGTTTTTAAAATCGGAGAAGATTTTGGAAAAAGCGCAATCCGCATTGTAAGTCCTCCCAATCTACTGACAGACGGGATAATCGGTAGTTATTCGCAAATTAATAAAATTGAAGTTGAATTATCTAAGGGACTAGTCTATGCTGATATTTTATTTCAAAGATCGATCCTATCTTCTGTGTTTATAGGAATTGACAATAATAAAATATCGCAAGAAAGAATGCCACTTGCTAATTTTTTAAATCGTGCTCAATCAGAGGTTTCCAAGTATGAATAAACACTCTTTTATACTCTTAATAATGGCTTTTTTTATTGCTAATTGTTTTTCTACTTTGAAACCGCCTGCAATTACGTTTACACAATCGCAAACCGCCGCAGAAAAGCAAATGGTCGGCGAGGATAAAGAACTAGAAAAAGATGGCTGGCTTATTTCCTCTATTAAAACATCTTCATCTGGATCTGATGAATGGAAAAAAGATACACTCCTATACGAAGAAAGTGAATTTAAGGATAAGGATTATTATACGCTACTTAGCGTAATTGCTTATCTTGCACCAGAGGTAAAACTTTATAAAACAAAGGGGCTACTCGGCGAAGGATTAAATGGACTTTTACAGAAACCTGCGATTACACTCGATAAGGCGACACTCGATGAATACTCTACAGTAGAAAAAAAAAGGCGAGTGGAAGAAGTTTCAAAATTAATCAATGACTCAAGAGTTAGGATCTATGAAACAAGAATTCTTTCTCTTGAAAAATCAGATAAGCCCAAAGAAGATTTTAACAAATTAAAAGAAAAGATTATTTTATCTAACTACAATAATTTAGAGGTGGGAGAATACTTCGAAATCAAAAAAGGCAACTGGACTAAAAAATAATCAATGATCTCAGTGCAAGGCTTTACAATAAAGGAAAAGGTTTTTGAAAATCAGAACACAGTAATATATAGAGCCATTTCAGATGACACCAAGTTATCCGTTATCCTCAAGACACATCGTAACAATTTCCCCACAAATAGAGAAATTTCTGCTTATCGAAAAGAATTCGAGATTACTTCCAAACTCCAAATAGAAGGAATTTTAAAATCCTATTATTTAAAGAAAAACGGTAACCAGTATACAATTATTTTTGAGGATATAGAAGGAATTTCTCTTAAATCTTTTATGTGGAATAATAATATTAGTCTCGAAGTGTTACTGGAGATATTTTTATCCATTGTCACTATTGTCGGTCAAATTCATAAGCACAATATAATTCATAAAGATATTAACCCTCTAAATATTTTAATTCATCCCAAGTCTTTAAAAATAAAATTAATAGACTTTGGAATTTCCTCTATTTACAGTAAGGAAAATGTAGAAAATTTACAAGTGGATTTTTTGGAAGGAAGTATTCCCTATATATCCCCGGAACAAAGCGGAAGAATGAATCGACCTCTTGATTATCGATCAGATTTTTATTCGCTGGGGGTTACTTTCTATGAGCTGCTCACAAAGAAAACACCTTTTGAGTCAAATGATTTAATGGATGTGATTCATTCGCATATTGCAAAGTATCCGCTATCTCCTTTTAACGCGGCTATTATATATTATCCAACACAGGCGAATGTGCTGAATAAACTCTCCGAATTAATTTTAAAGCTTCTTGCCAAAGATCCTGAAAATAGATACCAATCAGCAAGTGGAATTTCTTATGATCTAACAAAAATTTTAGAATATGCCAAACGAAATGATTCT
Source organism: Leptospiraceae bacterium (assembly GCA_031368925.1). GTDB lineage: Bacteria > Spirochaetota > Leptospiria > Leptospirales > Leptospiraceae > UBA2033. The sequence continues at coordinate 5,584 of JANMOF010000365.1, read as the reverse complement.
AAGTTTCCTCTTTCACTTGAAATAGGAAAAAATGATTTTTCGGGTAAACTACAGATTCCATCAAAGCTGTTTGGAAGAGACCTGGAAAAGAAAATACTAACAAACGCATTTAAAAGAATCTCAAAAGGTTCCAGTGAATTATTTTTTTTACATGGATATGCCGGCACAGGCAAAAGTGCATTAGTCGCTGATTTAAAAAAAGAAGTTCTTAGCGTAAATGGTTTTTTTATAGCCGGTAAGTACGAAGAGTCAAATCGAAATATACCTTATGGTGGCTTCCTTACGGCAGCGCGTGAATTCATAAGGCAAATTCTTTTAGGTAATTCAGGAGAAATTCAAAACTGGAAAGAAAAAATTCTTCAAACTCTCGGAAATAATGCAAAGCTAATAGCAAATGTAATACCCGAAGTTGAAATCATAACCGGCAAAATGAATCCGATAGAAGAATTGGACGACCATGAAACAGCAAATCGTTTTCACTTAACTCTGAGAAGTTTCTTTCAAATATTCCAGGAAAGTCCTTACCCGGTTCTAATTTTCTTAGATAATTTACAATGGGCTGATGCGAATTCACTTCATTTAATTGAGTATTTTATAGATTATTTAAAAACCGAAAATATACTTTTAGTTTGCTCTTATCAAAATAGTGAAGAAAATCTTTATTTTGCTGTTCGCAATTTTATCCAAGGGGCTAAGCAGAAGTATCCTTCTATTCAAGACATAGAACTAAGAAATCTGAGCATAGAAGCAATCAATGACTTAGTATCGGAAACTCTTAATTACCCGAAAGATAAATGTGCAGAACTCTCTGATTTAATTTATTTAAAGACTAGTGGAAACCCATTTTTTGTAACCGAGTTTTTAAAATTCATTTACCTGGAAAAATATTTACAGCCCGTTGAAAAATCGGAAGGTGGTTTTGCATGGAAATGGAATAATGATTCCATTCGCAATTTAAACATCAGTGATAGCCTTGCAGATATTGTTACTTCTAATCTAAAACTTTTACATCCAAACACTGAAGCCTTGATTCAAATCGCAGCTTGCATCGGGAATATTTTTACAATTGATATGCTTTGTTTACTTACAGGTGAAAAAAAGTTTGAAATAGAGGAATCTTTAATTGGTGCCGTTGCCTCCGGACTCATTCTTTTTTCGGGAAACTCATATCGTTTTCTACATGAAAAAGTTCAATCTGCCGCATATTCACTATTAGACGAAAGAAAAAAAACGCAATTACACGCAAAAATTGCAACAACACTCCTATCAAATCTTAGTGACGCTGAAATCAGCGACCAAATATTTGTAATAACAAATCATTTGAACTTAGGTAAAGATTATCTTTCAAACGATTCACTCAGACTGAAAGCTTCAGAGCTAAATATAGAGGCTGGAAAGAAAGCTAAGGCATCGGCTGCTTACGAATTTGCTTTTAATTATTTCTTAAATGCAATTTATTTTTTAGAATCATCGTCTGACATTGGATTAAAAGAATTAAGAATTTATTCCTACTTGGAAGCAGCAGAGTGTGCCTACCTTAACAATCAATATGATGAAATGCAAAAATTTATAAATAAAGTTCAAAATGAAACCAAAGATTTGATTATTAAAGCGAGAACATTTGAAATTCAAAATAAATTTTTAATCACATCTGGAAATCCAACTCAAGCAATCACCAATACAATCGGACTTCTTCATGAACTAGACGTTCATTTCCCAAGCTCACCTAAAGCTTATCATGTTATCATAAGCATACTAAATGTAAAAATTGCACTTAGAAAAAAAAGTATTCACATGCTAAGTAATTACAAGCGAACAGATAATTTAAAGATTATTACTATTATGCGCTTAATATCAATCATTGGTTCGGCTGCTTATTTTTCCTCTCCTAACCTGCTACCCCTGCTTATTCTGGAAAATGTCTATTTATCTCTGAAGTACGGATACAGCTCGTATACCCCGTTTTCGTTTTCTGCCTATGGGATAATCCTTTGCGGAACGTTAGGCGAAGTAGATAAAGGATACGAGTTTGGAAAACTTGCATTAAGAATTTATGAAGAGGTCGGCGGAATAAAGAGTAAAACTAAAATTTTGCACATGGTGAATTCTTTTATTATCCACTGGAAAGATCATATAAGACTCACACTTGACCCGCTCTGGGAATGTTACCAAAGCGGAAAAGAGACAGGAGATTTAGAATTTTCCTATTATGGTTTGATTCAATACTCGTTTCATTCTTTCTTTGCAGGTAAGGAACTTGCTCCTCTAGAAAAAGAAGTGGCAACGGGTGTTAAGTTGCTAGAAAACAATTACCATATAAATTCTAGATACCAATTAAAAATTTTCCATCTTGTATTAATTGCACTAATGGATGTGAAAGAAGATCCGATTGCAATTTTAACAAAAACGGAAAATCTTTTGCAAGACAAAGATATCGATAAAACTTCCGCCCAGGCAAATGCATTTTATTTTGCATTCTATAATCTATTTTTAAATTGCTACTTTGGAGAATATGCAATTGGAATTAGAAATGCAAAAATAGCAATTTCTTTTTCTAGTTCGATGCGTTCTCTTGCCATATTTCCTGTTCTCTTATTTTTAGAATCTATTTGTTTATTACAAGAATTCGCGAAGGCAAATCTATTTGTTCGAATCAAAACTCTAAGAACTGTAGCGGCTAATCAACGTAAACTTAAAAAATGGTCACATCACTCCCCTGTAAATTTCTTACATAAATTTCATTTAGTCGAAGCAGAAAAAAATAGAGTCTTAAATAAAACTCTGCGAGCCATTGACAACTATGAATTAGCCGTTCAACTATCGAGGGATAGCGAATTTCTACAGGAAAATGCTCTCGCGAATGAACTTGCCGGAAAATTTTACCTACAAATAAATAAGAGTAATCTTGCAAAATCCTATCTAAATTCCGCATTATATCACTATCATATCTGGGGTGCATTTGCGAAAGTAGTACAATTGGAGAAGCTCTACCCTGGTATGGTGGAAAATATTTACACGGAAGATTTGAATAAAGAAAAAGAAAAAACTTCTTCTGTTATTACACAGCGAGGGGACTCTGAATCCTTCAACCTTGCCAGTATGGTAAAAGTTTCAGAGGCTATCTCCCGGGAAATACTACTCGAAAAAGTATTAACCTCTCTTGTAAAAATACTAATTGAGAATGCGGGTGCGGAGCGAGGAGTTTTGATTTTGGAAAAAGGAGAGCATTTATTTATAGAAGCAGAAGCATCTTTTAATAAAAATGAAACAACAGTTCTTCAATCAATTCCACTGGAGAATGGGAATTTGCCGCTTACGATAATCAATTATGCAATTCGGTTTAGCGAATACATCGTATTAAACGATGCAATCAAGAGTGAACGTTTTTCTAAAGACCCTTACGTAATTAAAAATAATTCACGCTCTATTCTATGCTTTCCAATTTTTCATAAACAGAGCCTATTTGGAATTTTTTATTTGGAAAATAATTTAAGCTCGTATGCATTTAAGAAAAATAGTGTTGAGTTACTTGTGATGATTTCATCTCAATCGGCTATATCCATAGAAAATGCAAGGTTATATGCTAGCCTAGAATCGAGAGTAAATGAGCGAACAAAAGAATTGGATGATTCGTTAAAGCAACAGTATACCCTAAATGAAAATTTGATGAAGATAACAGGTGAGCTAAACCAGTCTCTTCAGAAAATAAAAAGAGACTTAGTTCTTGCAAAAAAAATCCAAGACAGCATTCTTCCCCGAAATCTTGAAAATATTACCTCCCTGAATATTTCTACTTTCTATAGCCCTATGGATGAAGTGGGTGGCGATTTTTTTGATATTACAAAAGTAAATGAGCACAAAATACGCATTTTCCTCGCAGATGCAACAGGACATGGAATCCAGGGTGCGTTAATCACCATGGCAATTAAAAGTGAATATGAGAGCCTAAAACTAAATATCCTCGAACCAAATGAATTGCTCTTTACGCTAAATAATGAATTTCTTCGAAAGTTTCAATCCATCAATGCTTTTTTTACTTGTATTCTGGTAGATATAGATCCCACTGAAGGCAAATTAAAATATGCCGCAGCAGGTCATCCACCTCAAATTCTAATCAAGGATGAAGATATTCATAAATTAACATCAACTGGAAAAATAATTGGAATCAACGACAATGTCAATTACAGACAAAATGAAATTGATTTTACGTTTGGAAATAAACTTTTTCTATATTCAGATGGAATTTTTGAAGAGTTTAATTATGTTAGAGATGAATTCGGAGAAGAAAAACTTTGGGGCATTCTAAAAGAGAATGCGAATATTCCTGTAAGCGAGACTCTAAACTCGGTAGTTCAACGAGTTGATGATTTTTTGGGAGACCTTCCACAAGAAGACGATATGACATTCATTGGAATCGAGTATAAGAGTCCGTCTGAAAAGAATCTTCTAAGCGACGCTCTAAGGCTTTAGTTTTAAAATTTAGGATTGATGAATAACTACTTCTTAAGAAAATGCAATCATATATGCTAGCGGCGATTAAAAAATATTTCACTGAAGAAATAAATATTCTCGGTTCATTAAAGCCCCGCTTCATATGGATACTTGTTTGGACTTTTTTAATTTTATCTATTGGTGTGTCCTCAATTCTCTTAGCAAAACTCATCACCTCATTCGATGCCCGTGTAGCCAATATTTTAAGATTGGGATCCGGAGGAATAGTTTTTATTATTTTTATGATTATTCTATTTCGAATATTTCAAGAAAATAAACTACGGGGATATATACTCGTTAGCCTCATTTTTACTGCTATCGCAATTATTATTGAAAAGTTTTTTTTAAACAATGAAATTATTTCTCCTCTCACAACGAGGACGACCCTTCTGTTGTGGCTCTCTTTTTTAACATTATTTTTATCTATATTTTACAGGAATATTTCTAAGTGGATACTTTTATTTTTCCCACCGATTCTATTGATTGGCTTTTTAGTTTCTCTTTGTTTTGTTTTAATGATGATTCCCTTTATGTTAACAGGTTGGATAGAAATCTTGTTTTTAGGACTCGGAATTCTATATTACACGCCGCTCATGGTATGTATTGCATTTTTAGTCATGTGCTATCGAATCGTTTTAGAAATTAAGGATAATAAGTATTACCTGCAGTATACTCTTTCCAAATATTTGACCTATGCAACGTTAATTTTTATATCACTCTACTTTATCTGGTTTCATACAGAGTGGAATAGAGGACAATTTATTATCAGAAATCATTTCCTGGAAACTAAAATTATAAATTCAAGGCGAAGCCTTATCGACGATGATTTTCCAGCCTGGGCGTCACTCGGAATGAAGCTTCCCGTCAATCATGTGAGTGAGCTATACTTACAAAGTGAATCCAATAACAGGGAGGTTTTATTTAAACTCTTTGGGTTTGATAAGTTATTCGATCCATTTGCTTTTATTGTTTCTAACATTTCTAAGAAGGTATATATACCAAACGAAGATAGAGAGCATTTATTAAAACTCTTATTCGGGTATACGCAGATTAGCCTGAATCGACTATGGAATGGAAATTCTCTTATTACAAC
>JANMOF010000363.1:0-3416 GCA_031368925.1 Leptospiraceae bacterium | reverse complement strand
GAGATTCACCTGCGTGATCCCAGCGACGGCGAGGGCGCCCGTCATGCCGACCATGCCGATGTTCGAGGTCCAAAACGCCCAGTTGGCGAGCGCCGTGTCCCACATTTTCCGGCCCGTCAGAAGCGGGAGCGCGTAGGCGATCATCGCCAACACAATCATCGCATAGGCTCCCCAGAATGCAAGGTGTCCGTGCATCGCAGTCACAAGTGTCCCATGTGTATAAATATTTACCTGCGGTAAAGTGTGGGCAAATCCTAAGAAACCGGCACCAACAAATGACATGATCGCACAACCAATTGTCCAATAGAGAGAAGCTTTATTCGGATGCACTCTTCCACTCTTGCGATACATATTAATTGCAAATAACGCCATCCCTAAAAACGCAAGCGGCTCAAGTGCAGAAAAAAGTCCACCTATCCAAAGCCAATACTTAGGAGTGCCGATGAAATAGTAATGATGTCCTGTTCCTAAAATTCCAGAAAGAAACGTTAAGCCCACAATTACATAAAGCCATTTCTCAATTACTTCTCTATCTACACCTGTGAGTTTAATTAAGAGGTAAGAAAGAATGGAGCCCATGATTAATTCCCAAACACCTTCTACCCAAAGATGAACTACCCACCATCTAAAATAAGAATCCAGTGTCTGGTTGTGAAAATAAATCATACCCGGGAGGTATAATAAAGCAGCCGCAAGAAGTCCTAGATACAGAACAATTCCAGTTGTGGAAAATTTCTTTCCTTTCCAAACAGTCATTCCAATATTAAATAGGAAGGTGAGCACGTTGATTACAACTAGATAATCAAGTGGTCTTGGTATTTCTAAAAACTTTCTTCCCTCCCACCAGTTCAAATGAAACCCGATGATAGCAGTCACTCCTACTATTATCAAAGAAATCAATTGAATATAGGCGAGCTTCACAGAATAGATTTCTCTTCCTGATTCGTCGGGGATAATGAAATGAGCCGCTCCCATAAAACCGGTGAGTAGCCAAACAACGAGTAGATTCGTATGTGTCGCACGCGCAGCGTTAAACGGAATCCAGTCGTGTAATCCATCGTAACCGATACGCGCGAAACCCATAATAAACCCATATATAATTTGCAGACTGAGAAGTAACATACAAGTTGCAAAGAACCAATACGCCACTTTTTGTGATTTATATTTCATAATTTTCTCCTCTCCTTTTTAAATAGTTCCGAGAAACTTGACAATTTCGTTTCGCTCTTCTTCTGTGAGTTCAAGTTTAGGCATCGCCGTACCAGGCTTAACCTCTGCCGGATTAGAAATCCACTTATGCAGATACTCGGCATTAAACTTCTTGCTAACTCCATCTAGAGCAGGACCGACTTTTCCACCATTCCCACCAACAGAGTGACAGGCAATACAAAGAGCTTGAAATTTAGCAGGTGCGGCTACAGTAGATTTACTCTTATCCGCAGGTGCTGAATTCATTGCAAGGGCTAATGTTGGTTTTGCGGGAAATCCGTTTAAGTCGATTTCCCCTATCCATTTGAAGAAAGCTATCAAGTCACTTATTTCCGAATCAGTGAAATTATACTTAACCATTTTGCGCTCACCCGGAAACATAGCCTGTGGATCTTTAATGAATACTTTCATCCACTCTGCACCTCTTCTATCGTAAACTTTCGTTAATTCAGGAGCATAGTATGCCCCTTCTCCCATGATCGTATGACATCCCATACAATTATTTTTATCCCAGAGTAACTTTCCCCGTTTTACTTCATCGGAAAGATTTGCCTCTCTGGTTTGTAAAGGCACCTGTCTAAGTGTGTCTACTGTTAAAATTAAAAGCAATACAGTGAATAACAGTGTGCCTGAAATAAAAAACAGTTTTGCCTGTGATTTAGATAACATTCTACTCCCCCATCTAGATTGATGAAAAGAATGTATAGGCAAAGAAATATTTATTCATTGATATAAATCAAGTGAGCGAAAATATTTTAAGCGACACTATTCTATCTTTTCTGTCAATGGAAAGGAATCCGAAAAAATAAATCCTTGGTTAGTAATGAAAGAATACCTCCTTTTTTTAAAAGATAAATCTGTTTTAAGTGCGCTAGTTATTTTACTTTTAGTTGAAATTTCACTACAAGCAGGGTGCTATAAAAGTTTATTAAAAAAGAACTCCTATGCATCGAATGTAAATAGAATTACCGACCACGCTATCTCTAGAAAAAAAGACATTGATCCAGATATTTTAATCATGGGGACGTCTCTTGCTTATGAAGGAATTTCCGTACGGCTGTTAAATGAAAAATTGGTAACAGTGAATCTGAAAGCTCAATCCATTGCGATACCGGGTGCAGAATTATTAGTCCAACAAATGGCATTAGAGAAAGCACTCGTACACTTTAAAAACGTAAAATACATCATTCACGTAAATGAACCCGAAACGCCCTGGACAGTTGGGGCTATGGTCTCTTTACCAACGCTTGCAATGGCAAGTTCTTTTAACCAACTAAGAGCCATTGAAAAATTTAAAGAAGACGAATATGCAATTGGACTTCCAGAAATTTCTTATATTCTAATCAAGCTCTGGGCGTATAGGCATGACATAGCAGATTTCATTTTAGGTCCTGAAAAAAGAATTAAAGACATTGGAAGAGCCAAAAAAGTTTCGAACGAAAATCTTTATGCATATGAAAATGCAAATTTAGAAAGCCTCGAATTGTATTCCTTTCGAAATTTAGAAGAAGCACTTGCGGCTAGTGCAAATAATGCGCCGATTGCACATGGATCAAATCAATATCACAAAGAGGCGATTTTCAAAACCAGCAAGTTAGCCAAAGAAACAAATATTACTTTAGAAGAAACAGAGTCCACTCGCCTCTTTAAAAAAAGAATTAGCAATTTATATGGCGGAATTAAAAAGAAAAATATTAAAATTATAAATGTATTTCCCCCTCTTTCTTCTTACGTAAAACATTTTAATCATAAAGAAAGAATCACTTTCTGGAAAAAAAACTTTCAGGATATACTCGGCGAAAAAATTCTAGACCTATCCGATTCTATCCCACAAGAAAACAATGCGTCCTATTTTTACGATATGGTGCATCCAAACCAAAAAGGGATGAACCTTTTAACTGAAAAATTAGGCAATGAATTACTCATCTATCTAACAGAAACAAAAAGAGAGGCTAAGTAATGTTATTCAACTCACTTCACTTTTTAATCTACCTACCAATCGTTCTTGTTATATCCAATTACTTAAAAGACAGAAACCAAAAAGTATTTCTGCTGATTGCCAGTTTTTATTTCTATATGGCGTGGAATGTAAATTTCATCTGGCTATTGTTATTCTCTATTATTATTGACTACTTCGCAGCAATTTCAATAGCAGGATTAGAGAAGACAGACAAAAAAAGAAAATACTATTTAATACTCTCTCTTGC
>JANMOF010000281.1:0-1889 GCA_031368925.1 Leptospiraceae bacterium | reverse complement strand
GTTATTAAAAACATATGGCTCTACCGGTATGCCTATTGAAGAGGCGATTCGTTATACTATAAAAATTTTAAAGGGCTTGCATGAAATCCATGAGCAAAATGTAATCCACCGTAATATAAAACCGGATGCTATTTTTATTATGAAAAATGGTGAGCCGGTTATTGGTGAATTTGGATTAGCAAAGCAAATAGAAGAGGGGCAAAAAATTAAGAGCGAAAATTTAGTCGGGACACTAGAATATATGAGTCCTGAAAGATGTAAGCTTGCACGCAGTGTAGATAGGAAAAGTGATATTTATTCAGTTGGAATTATGCTTTACCAATTATTGACCGGTGAATTGCCATTTACCGGTGACACTCAAACTTTAATTTATAAACAGACCAACGAAAAGCTACCACTTGTAACCTATAAACTTCTGGCAAAGGGTTTAAATTCAATTATTAGCGGCAAAGAGAAATTATACCTTGCTGTAGGTGCGATTCAAGATATTATAGAAAAAGCCTGCGCGAAAGGAAGAAGCAGCCGTTTTGGTGATGCACTCGAGTTTGCAGATGTCCTAGAAAAATTTTTAGAATTTGTAAGCGTTCCAGCAGAAAAGAACAATAAAGAAAATCGCTGGAAAGCACTGAATCAATACAGAGCAGATCACAATGCTAATGTAAGTGATGATAGATTAGGTATTACAAATGCTGTCGATGCATTTGCCAGATTAATTTCTGCTAAATCCGTTCATCCACCTCTCTCTATTGGACTTTTTGGGAATTGGGGAGCTGGGAAAAGTTTTTTCATGAGTAAACTACATAAAGAGATAGAGAGGCTAACAGCAAATGTTCGCAAAGAAATAAAATCTGGAACAAGTCAGAATGATTTAGCTTTCTATGGAAATATAGTACAAATAGAATTCAATACATGGCATTTTGTTGATGCAAATCTCTGGGCAAGTCTTGTTAATCATATCTTTTCGAACTTAAAAATAAAAGGGGAACCTCTCGATGAAGTAAAAGAGCGTAGAAATTTTCTTATCAAACGAATCGAAAGTGAAAAGAACGGATTACTCGATCTAGAAAAGGACGAAGAAAAATTTTCTGCTCAAATCAAAAATCTAAATGATGAAATAGAGAAAGAATCAATAAATTACAAATCAGTAATCTATAATTTATTTGATAAATCGTTTGATTCTGCAATTAAAGAAAAAATTTCCGCAGATGAAATGAAGGATTGGTGTAATAGGGCAGGAATTGAGTATATTCCTGATGAGCCTATTGCCTCACAAATGCAACGGGTTTATGCAGAGACTGATAAGTTTAAAAGTCTGCCGATTTTCGAGCAATTGAAAAGACGTTTCAGAGGATATTTGTATTTTGGAATCGTTGTTCTGGCATTATTTATAATTGGATTTATTGCGTCTATTGGTTATTACCTGCTACAAGAAACATTTCTAGGTGAGTGGCTATCTAATTTTGCCGCTAATACGAAAGAGTGGATTATGGGCTTGGTCGGAAGTGTGATAGCGATGTTAACGCCATTATACCCAATTTACCTGGGATTAAAATCATGGGCGACCAAATATTTGAATTGGTCGCCTCAGTTTTTTAAAAAAATAAAAGATACTTTGCCCAATCTAGACAAAGAACTAGAAAAAAAAGAGAAAGAAAAGGAGGCTAGGCTTTTAAATTTAGAAACTAAGAAAAAAACTTACGAGGATAAAAAAGAATCCGCAAGATCTGAAATTGAAAAGCTAGAATCTGATTTAGAAAAAACATCTGATGGAGATTATCTTTCTACTTTTATCAAAGGCAGGATGGGAACAGATGAATATACAAAGCACCTGGGACTACAGGCAAAAATTAGAGGGGACTTTGAACAGTTATCCAACCTAATAGAAAAAT
>JANMOF010000277.1:0-2507 GCA_031368925.1 Leptospiraceae bacterium | reverse complement strand
CTGTCTGGCTGGTATCAAGCAGCAAAGGGCGATTAAGCACTTTGAGAATTTTATGAGCCATGCTTGATCCAGAAAAAAAGGTGGGCTTTACCTCAAGCACTGCGATAAACTCATCTCCTCCGATACGCCCGACAATATCATCTCTTCTTACTACATGCTTGAGTCTATTGGAAGTGTAATTTAGTTATTGTAATTATGCAGCCTTACGGTATACAGATTCATTGATGTGATTGATGCACGTATCGTTCCAATCATCACTATTCACTGCTGCTCTTACTTGTAATAGAGCATGGAGTCCTTCTCTGGACCAACGCATATGCTGCTGTCCTTTGCACCGCTGATTGATCAAACTTTCAACAGTAGATTCTGCCAACTGGCTCGTAAAAATTAAACCTGCATCTTGTCGTTTCTGATAGTGGAAGTGTAATTTAGTTGTTGTAATTTGAAATTTGTTGTATCTTAATGGGATGTTAATTTTCTACAGAGAGATGAAAGTCCATGACGCAGCAAATCAGAGTAATAGTCGAATCAATTAACGATTTAGGTGAGGTTGTTGGACAAGAAATAATCATGACAAAAAGTATTGTTAAACCAAATACTATTATTGATCTTGGCATTCGTCACTCAGAACAGATTGATTTGTTGAGACATATTCAGCAAAAAATATTAGATAAGGATCGCGCCAGAAATAACTTCCTGTTTTCGGCAAGTCGAGTAGAATAGGCAACATCAATCAACAAGAATATAAATTGGACGATAATGCGTAAGTTTTATGGACAAAACGCGGAAGAAGGAATGGTAAATTTTTATGACAGTTTGTCTGAAAAAGACAAGCGTCGGTATGCTGCTGTAGAAACGTTAAAACTTCCTCAGGGAGGTAAAAAATATATTTGTGATCTTTTAAATTGCGATTTAAAGACGATACAACAAGGCTTAGCTGACTTGGAGTCTGAAGAGCAGTTAAAAAAAAGCGAATAAGAGATCCTGGAGCAGGAAGACACACAACCATTAGCAAAGATCAAAGCATTGACGAGGCTTTTTTACTAGTTTTGAAGGATCATACTGCCGGCAACCCTCAAAAAGACAATGTTATTTGGACGGATTTAAGCAACTATGAGATTAGACAGCGTTTAAAAGTACACGGCATTGATGTAGGTAAGAGCATTGTAAAAAAGTTGCTTTTTAAGCATGGCTATAAAAAACGAAAAATTCAACGGCGTCGAACGCTAAAAAACGTTGAAAATCGCAATGAACAATTTGAAAAAATCGCTAAATTAAGACAAGAATATATGCAAAGTGACAATCCAATTGTTAGTGTTGACGCAAAAAAACGCGAATTAATAGGTGATCTGTTTCGAGCTGGCGAAGTGTATAGTAAGGAAGAGGTAGCCTCATACGATCATGATTTTCCTCATTTAGCGAGCGGCGTTGCTATTCCACATGGCATTTTTGATTTGAAGCAAAACAAAGCGCACATTAATATTGGCACGAGCCATGAAACCAGTGAGTTTGCTTGTGATTCATTGAAAAAATGGTGGACTGAAAATGGACAGCTAGACTATCCCAATGCAACGTCTATTCTAATGTTAATGGATGGTGGAGGTAGCAACTCTAGTCGACGCTATGTATTCAAAGAAGGCTTACAAAATCTTGCAAATGAAATTGGCATCGAAATTCGTATTGCACATTATCCTCCGTACACTTCAAAGTGGAACCCTATTGAACATCGGGTTTTTCCACATGTTACGAGAGCCATGCAGGGTGTCATTTTAAAAGACCACAATATGGTTAAACAATTGATTGAAAAAACACAAACAAAAACAGGGTTGAAAGTTAGTGTTAGTATTATTGATAAAGTTTATCTGATAGGAAAAAAGGCAACAGAAGGGTTTAAAGAATCCATGAAGATTGTGTTTGATGAGGCTCTTGAACGATGGAATTATAGAGCCGTCCCTGTGATAACATGATTATTAAACGACCAATAACAGGAAGTTAATTCTGGCGCGATCCTAAGTAACATTTGAACTTTATCCTGCTTTTTTTGATCGTCCTTGAAGGTGTCTCGTATTGACTGCAAGCGTTCAATCGCCTTTTCTGGCAAACCATTCCATAAATACCATTTGGCGCCAGATAGTCGTTCATTCAACTCTTCTTCCCCAAGGCGGGTATTCTGAAATTTCATCGCGATATGATGCCAGTCTAAAATACGCTCAATGAATTGGCAGCGCCCTTCCAGAGAATCTACAATACTCCAACAGTTGCTGGCGCCATCACAAAGTGCGGTGATCTTTGTTTCTATCGTCATTCCTTGTTTCATAGCAGCATTTATGGTTAGTTGCTTCATGGTATATTGGCTATCCAATAAGGCGGAAGCTGCACAATTTTTGCTCGTTAATTCCCCACGAAGAGCGCTTATTCCACCTTCTTTTTTTTCCTTTCCACCAGTGTATTTAATATTTTTTGCATCAAATATAACAGATGTCATTACCTCAAAAATTCGTTTATCT
>JANMOF010000266.1:0-14251 GCA_031368925.1 Leptospiraceae bacterium | reverse complement strand
GTCTCACTGATTTAGTGGAAGTGATGCCCGAAATTAATTTAGAAAAAGACATAGAGTATGCAACCCAAAATAGAATTGACCTTCGAAATCTCAGACGACAAAGAGAACTTGCCATGCTTGGTCTTACTGTAGCGGAAGACGAAGATATGCCGTCAGTCAAGATAAGTGGTAGTGCAAGTTCTAGATCACAGTCTCTTCTTTCTCCGCAAGATAATTATTACCTTGGAAATTCTAATGGAATTAGGTCTTTTAAGTATCCAGAATACAGAGCAGAAATTACAGTCTCTTATCCGCTCTGGGATAAAGGTGTAAAAACTAATATCCGAGATGCACAGGTAAATATCAAACAAGTCAAAGACCAGGAAGATGCTTTTAAAAGAGAAATTGAAGATGAGCTTAAGACCAGGTATGAAGCGATCAAATCTTCGTACGAAGTTTTGCTCACTGCAAAAGAAACCGAAGAGGAAACAAAGAAATTCTATGATGGATTAGTTGGAAAATTTATCCAAGGTAGATACTCAGCATTAGCCGTTAAGAATGCACTGGATGCCTATTCGCAGGCTCAGTTAATAGGGTTTCAGGCAAAGGTAAATTTGAATATTAACTTGATCAGGTATGATTTGGCTAAGAACTATCTATTCGAAAAATACGATGTCGATGTTTATAAAATTTTAGATGAATTAAAAAAAATGGCAGCCGAAAGAGCAAGTTTAAAGGAGAATTAATTGAAAGAAGTAATTGGGATTGTGTCCGATCACGGTGGATTCGAATTAAAGGAATACCTACGAACTACTCTTAGTCAGGATGTAGATATTGTTGATTGTGGGGTTAATTCTGAAAGTTCGGTAGACTACCCGACGATTGTTCGTGCTGCCTGTCTTAGGCTCAAATCCGGCGAGTTCCCAAAATTAATCACATTATGTGGAACTGGAATAGGAGCATCGATTGCAGCAAATAGAATCAAGGGAATTCGGGCAGCACTTTGTCATGATGAGTTTACAGCAGAAATGGCAAAGCGTCATAACAATGCAAATGTGCTCGTGCTCGGAGGAAGGGTTTTAGGAAAAGAACTTTCTGTCCGAATAGTAAAGAAGTGGTTGGGATCTATTTTTGAAGCCGGACGCCACGAAAATCGTATTAAATTATTGGATATAGAATGAATCTAAAATTCTTAACTTTACTTATTTTTACTTGTTCCTCCATTTTTGCAGGTGAGTTTCTTTTTGATGATAAGGATGACTTTTCTAAACTCAAAAGGAAAGGTATCCGCATTGTAAAAGCATCTGCAAAGAATTATAAGTTAGAGTTAAGTCCTAAGAAGTCAGAGGCTAATACAGAGTTGCTTCTAAACTTTGAAAATAAAAAAGCAACTGACTTAAAAGACACAGCAGGCAACTATACCGTAAACGCATCTATGTATGCAGTAGAAGAGGGTAAGGCAGGCATGGGAAAACGATATGCCTCCTTCGCTGCGAATAACAGTTATATTTCTGTGGCAACCGCTAATGGTAGACTTTTAAATTCTGTCCACTTTACGCAGCCTTTTTATATTTCTTTTCTAGTTATGCCGGGGGAGTCAGAGCAGTATTCTGTCGTATTTGCAAAAAGCCTGATTACAGGTGGTAGGAAGTTTGGGATTGAATGCGATATCGTGAACAATAAAATCGAAGTTCAATTTCAAAATATGTTTTCGTATTCGAAAACAGAATCTCGTTCTTTTCATTTAAAAAGTCCTGACAAATTGAAAACAGAAGAATGGACGCATGTAATAATTGCGATAGATCCAATGACAGGTAAAGCGTCATTATTCGAAGATGGAAAATCTAAATCAGAATTCGAAGCAATTAAAAGTCCTGAGAACCCTACATCACTTCCGTTTGGATTTCATCCGAATGATACAACACCTCTTTTAATTGGAAAAGATTTCTTTGGAAAATTAGACCAGTTTTTAATCGGGATAGGAACTCCTGATTTAGATAAATTGACAGAGCCTTTTAAGGGCGTATCGTATGATGATACAATTAAATTTGCAAACCAGTTTAAAGGAATTGCGTATTCGCCTGTATTACAAACTAAAAATTCCTTTTCGAGATTATTATCTTTCGAACATAATGCAATAAAACCTACCGGCACACAATTAGAAATTCACTTTAGAATTTCTAATTCTTATTTTACAGAGGATGATTCCGAAGTAGAGTGGATGGATTCAAGCGATTTTAAAAAGGCAATGGAGCGAGATTTTAAATATCTTCAATGGAAATTAATTCTTCGTTCTGATTATTCAGGAAAAACTACTCCATCTCTCAATACAGTTCGCTTTCGCTACGTGGAATCACTTCCTCCAAATCCTCCTGCAGGACTCAAAGTAGTGGCAAATGAAAGTAATCCGCTTGGTGTTTGTTTGGTTTGGGTTTCCAATCACGAAGATAATGTTAGAGATGGTGGAAAATATCTCATTCATTATGGGGTAAGTCCTGATAGAATGGTTGGAACGTTAGCTCTCCGAGAAGTAGAAACAAAGAAAGAAGGAACAGAAGAAAAAGTCAAAATCATTAAGCCTATCACTGGTTTAGAAGAAGGGATGAACCTGACTCAAGTATATAAATCCTTAAAGCAATGTGTGGATAATGATCTTATAACGCTAAATGCAATCAATCGAAAAGATAAAAATCTTTTAGTATTTAAACCGGGTATTACTTATTACTTTAAAATTAGCGCGTGTAATAAAAATTACAATGAAGCAAATGGGCTCGATCAAAAGAGTGTTCCATCAAATAGTGTTTTATTTACTTTCAAGAATCAAACTAATCACTGAGATCATTTTTTGAAATTGAAATCTATCTGAAGCGGTGAGTATATAATCCATTTCAAACTTACTTGCTGTAACTAGATCTAAAGCAGTTTCTTGGTTTACTTGAAATTCGGATTGCATTGCGAGAGCAAGCGGCAAATCTTCTTTATCCAAAGAAAGCATTTTCTCACAGACTAAGTCTAGATTTTTTAGAATGAGTTTTCTTGTTTCTAAATTACTTTCCTTTTCTAAGATATGGTTTATATTTACAAGTGAGACAAATACGGATTCATTTTTTTTGAGTAAGTCTTCTAATCTAGTTACAATTTTTTCTTTATTTGATTTTGTTCCATAAAGTAATTCTTCGAGTAGGTCTCGGGTCAGGTAATAGTTTTTCATTTTTCGGTTAGGTTTGCGAGAGTGTTTAATGCCATGATACGTGAGTAGGCGGTTTTTTCTGTTAGATCATTTTTGATACAGATTCGAATAAATTCAGATGCAGATATATTTCGTTTAGCCGCTTCTGCTTTTAATATCCGGAGTTCTTCTTCGGTAAATAGCATTTGGAATTTTTTATCAATCTTTTTATGCATAGAAGTTATTTAACTTTATTAAAGTAAACCTGGCTGTCTCTGATTTGACCTAAGTCTTCATAGAGAGCGGCTATATTATAATTAGCCATTGACTTGAGTTCATGGTTTAGGCTGGCAGATTTTTTATAAAGAGAAATTGCTTTTTCTTTGTTTTGACTAAACTGTTCTGACAAACCCCATAGAAAATACAAGTCTGCAATGGATTTATCTTTTGGCTTTACCCCCTCTAAATAAGGAGTGACTTCTGAGAAAATTATTGCTGCACGGTTGTAGTTTTTTATGATCGCAAGAATTTTTTCCTGTCTCTGGAAAATTTCATCTTCTTCTTTTGGTTCTTGTAAGTCTTCTCGAAATAGAATTGCTTTGGCTAAATAAATTTTGAATCGAACTTCTTCCCTAAAAGAAAGGTATTTTTCTAGAACAGGAATTGACTCTGCGTATTTTTTATTTTCATAAAGCTCAATACAGCTACGGCGCAGTATCCCCAGGTCTTTTTTTGAAATGGAATCTGGAAAAATCCCAGTAACCGTGAGTAGGCTAAAAATACAGATAAAGATTTTTGCCATTGTCCGGGTATTTAAGGGCACTTACTTGAAATTGAAAATCTGTCTTAACATTTTCTGAAAGATAGCTGAGTATTATTTCTACTTCATTTTCTTTCGTAAGAAGAATTAGTTCATTGTGGCTAATATTGATTATACCTTCCTTTTGAAGGAGATGATTTTTGATCATGAGCATCAGGCTTTTCTTTTTTGCTTCAGCATCTTCTACTTCTAGAAAGTTTGTAATTTTTATTTTTGTAAAATAGAATTCACCATCAAAATTTTTAGCCTGGATATGAATTCCGTGGATAATCTTGCGTAAGAAATCAAAGGAATCAAGCCTTGCGTTTTTTTGAGATTCAAAATGAGAATTTAAAAACGGAATGATTCCCCCAATGTTTTTATCAATGTTCTCAGAAAGAAGTTCAATTTCTTCTGGACTTGGATAGGCATCCCTTTCAAAAAAAATAGCAATGAGTCCTGGAAGATTATGGGAATCTAGAAACTTTAGAACAACACTTGAGAAGTTTGTAAATTCTACAGTTGAGAGTTTTTTCTTAAAGAATATGTCATTTACAAGTACTGGTTGAAAGTAGAGGTGAATATATCCTTCCTGTTTGTTCTGTAAAAATTTATCATGTGATTGAAAAAGTAAATTAGTTTTCGTTCTCTCGGTGAGCCCGTTAGCAAAAATCGGATAATAGGTAAATGTATGAGGCTCGTAGAAAAATAAAGAATAAGCTTTGATTCCCAGTTTCTCAAATAGGGATTTTAAAAACAAGTCTGCATTTTCTTCTGCGTTTTCGTTCGCATAAATTTTATTTAAGAGTTCGAAAGAGTTTGAATCTTCTGGTAAAATGTTATTAGCCGTAACAGGAATTTCAACTGATTCGGTAGGTGCGATTGCAATTGATTCGATAGCATCTTCCATTGGGAGTAAGTTGGATGTTTCCGTTTCTTCGACTGCCTGCGTTTCTTGTTTTGATTCCGGGTTTTTATTCTTCTCGGAAATTTTCCCGATGAGACGGTTTAGTTCTACTGTAAAAATATTTTTCTTTTTCTTTTGTAAGTGCTCGGGTAATGCTTCTACCTTGTCGGTATTATATACATCCCGTATGAACTTCGGGGTAATGCGTGTTTGCTTTTTACCCTTTAAGTCGAGCGGTAGTAGAAAAATAGTTTTTTTATTCATGGTTAGCTAGCACTTCGCTCATTTTAATTAATCTGTGTAAAAATCCGGTCGGTGACATTTCTATTCTTTCTCCGTCGATGACTTCGTAAAAACCATCGGGTAAAGCATGAATGTCTTCGTATTCTAAAACTGGTTTTTTTTCTGCGAGCAGAGTCATAGAGTAAATGTCAAGGTTAGCTAACTAAAATGCAAGTAGAAAAAAGGAGCATTTTATTATTGAATTGCTAATTCAATCAATAACTGTATAAATATTTGAGATCTTATTTTCAAGGTACAAAGCTTTAAATTTTAGAACGAAAGGCTCTAAAACTTCGATTGTATTTTTATGAGAGTTCAACAAAACTACTTTTATTTTATACTTAGATAAATTTTGTTGGTGAACTAGATTCTTATCAACTATGATTAAGTATTCAAAATTTTCAGCCTGAGCTAAAGTTAGTAAATCTCCATTTGTTTTGGCATTCCAGCCCATTTCAGTAACTGTTTTTACCTCACAAATGTCACTAATATATCTCTTTATTTTTTGGGTAAACTTTCATCAAGCAGCAGTTTTTGCACTTGGACTTCCTTGTGTAACCGGCTGAAATGTTACAAGGTTACTGACCATCTCAATAATTCCCTGAATCTGCTTTTTTGTTACCGATGGAAAGTCATCTTGGAATTCGTCGATTGTTTTCCCTTCTGAAATATAATCGAAGAGATTTTTAATCGGTACCCTAGTGTTGTAAAATACTGGTGTCCCACTTTGTATCTCAGAAGAAATAGTAATGATTTGATTTTCCAAAATTTATTCCTCTCTTGTTAATCTTATTCTATTTACCTCTTAACGAATTGTACGCCCTTCGACAGGCTCAGGGTGACAGCTTTTACTAGGCGGTAAGTAACTCGGAAAATTGGGTTTCTTCTGCTGGAAATCCAACCACATTAGAAACTTCCTTTAACCTGAGCAAGTCATCTTCTCTAAAATTCCCGGATATACTATCATATATGGTAACAAACTGTTTTGATTCTTTTATATGAGAGAGGTCATGCCATTTACGAAAAATTTCATTACACTGTGAATGGGAAGCATTTTGATTGGAAGCTGAAAAAGATAATACATATGATTCAACCCTTTTTCCATGCACTGAATAATCAATAGTTAAATCGCTATTATACTTTGTTTTAATTAAAATATCTGTATCATAATTTAAACCAACAGAATCAATGTATTCTTCTACGATTTCATTAAATGGATTAAATGATTTTAACCTCGTTGTAAAAATCAAATCTGCAACTCTAATACATGCTTGCGATAATCTTACTACATAATCAGAGAAATTACTCATAGCTAGTTTGGGAATTTTTATTCGTAAATCTCCATCAATTAATTCAACTCCAAATGCTTCACAAATATCTGAAACGATATGTTTTCTTTTTTTTGTTCCCCAAGGTTTTAATTGCATGTCTGTCAAAAAAGCAAATGTAAAACCATAATCCGTTAAATAAGAATCAAACATATCTTCGGACTGTGAAAAAAATAAATCTATATAAGATCTGTCTGGATATTGGAATGGAGTGGATATGCGGATATTATTATTTTTAATAATTTCGCAGCTCTTAACTACTGAAAAATTGCTTGTTACTTTTATAATATCTTCGCAGTTCATTAGCTTTACCCTTGCTCTATACTTCTGGGAAAATAAATTTGCCATCATGCAAAATTTTAGCTTCTTTGCAGAGCTTTTCCCAGCCATCTAAAATTTCTAAATCTTCAAAGTCTTTCCTATTATAAGCAGTTGGCAAATTATTACGACAATCACTTTCTTTGGTGAATTCATGCTTATGCGTTCTTCCTGAATCATAATGTTCATTAGAATTAACTTCTACCCTACAAATTGGACCCACATCAACAATAGAAAAATTAAAGATATACGTTGGAATATCATTCCAATACTTTCCATTTAACAGTATATTCCATTTGAACTGATTAATCACTGGAATTTTTTCAAACGATAAATAAGATCTTGTATCTTTTGTTCTCGAAAATAGTATATCTCCTTCAATTCTCTTCCCAGGCAGATTCCTTAAATTTTCAAATTCTAATCTATTCATTTGTATATTATTGAGTATCGAAAATTATTGGATTTAATTCAAGTCATATTTTGGATTAATCATCCTACCATTCGATAGACACAAAAAAACCCCGCTTTTGAGGGCGGGGTTTAGGTCGTAAAAAAACCATCGTAGAGACAGGTCTGAGACCTGTCTGTTACAAGATTAAATCACACTAAAAATCTCTTATTGTCTTCCATCTATTGCGTTAGTGGTAGTCGTTGTAGATAGAGAAGATAGACCAAATTCGCCAAATGTTGATGCACCTGCTGTAGCAGCTGTTGGGCAAGAGGTAATGTTTAGTAGAGAGGTTGTAAGAACTCCAGCCGCTCCTGTTCTAGTTGTAGATGTTCCACCATATATACAAGCAGTCAATAAGGTAGAGGCACTACCATCACCAGAAGCTGTGGCGATAACAGGAAGAGTTGTTCCCACACCGAGAACAGAAGAAATCGTTAAATTTTTTCTGAGTGCTGTATTACATGCAACTGCATCTGTGTAGCCTTGAGTTCCTGCTCCAATAGTGGTCACCGGTAAAACTCCACCAGTTGAATTTGTATATGCCACCCCATTCAATGCAGCATAAGTAGAGGCTGCTGAGTTTTGAGTAGAGAATGCATAAAGAATTTCTCTTACATCGGATAAATCTTTTCTAGCAGCACGAGAACCACCTGTATCAACAGTACCTGTAGTCATAGCTGGAAGAGTCCCAACGGGAGACGTTGTAGAACCTACCGATGATGTGAATGGAGTTGGTCCGACAGATCCCAATCCTAAAGCTTCACAAGAGGTTACTGGAGTTACGTTTATATTGGAGCCACCATACCACGGAGTTGAACCGGTAGCTGGTGCTGCAGCATCTGTTTGCACTGTTTGCGATGTAGGAACTGCACTACCAGTTGTTACCGTGTAGGCGTTACTGCCTGAAGCAAGTGGGAATGCTGATGAAAAACCTAATGATGCTAATGCCGCTGATTTAGGGTAGGCTTTAGATGCAATTAAAGGTTGAGAAAAAGCAGCTGATGTTGTTCCACCTTCAGAGGCACCATAAACCGTAGCAAGTGCTGTTGATCCAATTCCATCTGATTCTAAAACAGCGTTCTGGTAGTTAAATCCACCACTTGTAACAACCGTATCTTTGTCTAGACCAGAAAATGCAGCAGTCAAAATACGAGTAGGTGTTGTATTTGTACTTGTACTTTTTCTGCATTCAGGAGTTCTAAGAAGTGTCTCAGCTACGTTAGTTTGACCTCCTATATCTGCTGCTAAGCTAGAGGTAGATACAGCAGCAAGAGTACAGCTAGAACGAGGAATTCTTGCACATCCTAATAATCCTAATCCAGATCTCCAAGAAGCCCTAGATAAATAAGCGGAACCAACAGATGAAGCACCACCAAAACCGGCTAAGGCTCCAAAAAGTCCTGAACCAGAGGTTGTCCCTACCGTTGTATCGAGTGCCGTTACCGTTGTAATAGCCAGTGCAGAGGTAGCAAAAGTTAAAGCCCCTGCGGTAGCTGTTACCATGGCTGTTTTTTCAGCAGCACTGAAAGAAGCATAGAAAGCAGAAACGGCAGCCTGTGAAGTTGCGTTTATGGAAGTTCCACTTGCAGTATAGAGAGCGACCGCACCAATAAGAGCCGCAGAATCTATCTGTGCTTTTTGGCTAGCCATAGCAGTGTTTCGCAATGCTTCAGTCCAGGTAGTTGTTGTTCCTAGAAACGCATTATACTTCTTGTTGAAAGGAACTTGTGCATAAGTTGCATAGCCTTGTGCTACTACGGTTTTTCCACTTGCTGCTTCGTAGTTTGCTTGAGTAAAGTTAATTGCATTTGCAACAGCGCCTTGCAAGATTGCGCCAGCATAAAGTGAACCCAAGTTTAAGCTGATAGAACAGTTTCCACTTACCGCAGTTCTGATCAGACCATTGATATATGTCCCAACTAAATATCCGTTTGTTGAGCTTCCGCCGGTTTCGTATTTGCTGCAATTAACTAGACCTAGGATAGCAATCAATAGAACGGAAGATAAGAATTTTAAAGTTTTTTTCATGTTATTCATTTCTCCTTATTATAACTCGTGCTTATAGCCGACTCTATAAACGTTTCCAGCAACGGTTACTGGATAAGCAGGCTGTGGGGCAATTGCAGATATACCACCAGCAGATTTTGCTCCTGCGTTTGCTTGTGTATAAGAGAAGTGAGTTTCTACTTCGATAAACGCATAGCCTTTTTCAGTAACTTTGGTTTGAACACCTGTTAACCAGCTCATTCCAAATCCGTGACCGGAAAATTTAGCATCTTCGTTTATAACAGCAGGTCTTGCAGCATCACCAGCAACTGGTAAGTTCTTAGCTTGACCACCGGTAACGGCATCAAGTCCGTTTCCATCATTTCTTCCTTTCAATGCCCACTCTGCTTTGTAGTAATGTATACCAGGTGCAACATAGAATGCAGATCTTGAACCAACATTTAATTTGATACCAAAGTAAACAGGAACTACAAGGGATCTGTAGTGAAATGTAACATCATACCAATCATAACCAGCCGCTGTTGAAGAAGTGCGACCACCGGATACTTTAGTAGAAAAGTTCACACCAGCTCTCCAGAAAAAGTTGTCACCGACATCTTTTTCGTAACCGAGTGTTAAGCTTCCTGCTGTCATAGGACCAGTAGATTTGTAAGAGATAAGTCCACCCGTTAGGTTTTCTAATGTTTGGAGTTTGTTTTCTGCGATAATGGCTTTTTGCGGACCGGCATAGTTTCCATTTGCATCTGTTCTGGCTTGACCAGAATCCAATCCATCTTTTACGATTGTTCCACCGAGACTGTTTGGATCGAACTGTACGCCGAGCCCAACTATGATTCTTGATTTTCCTTTGTTCTTGAAGTCCTGATCATCTGCTAAGAGAGACGAGGCAACTAGAAAGCAAAGAGAAAACACGACTAATAATTTACTGATCATTTTGATCATTCGTTTATTCCCCTTTTTTTGATTTTTTTAGGGTCGAGCACAGCGAAGATGATCTGGAAAATCCCAATGCAATGGCGACCTCGAAATGCAATATTGCTATGGTATCTAAGTTTATGTCAACCTTATCTGAGAAATTTATTTATTTTTTTTAAAAAATTTATTATTTCTGTAATTATCTGCAAAGACAAACAGTGAATAGGCGCAATAATAGTCATTTCGAACTAGTGACATCCGAGTTTGCGCCGTGAGAAATCTATTTTTCTTAGAACGATTCTTATTCTTAGTTCTAAGGTTGATAGACCTTGCGAAGGCGTTGGATTTGCGTCTAAGCAAATGGGTGGACGGTGGGGCTGTTCGAGGTGACAGTAATAGTTCCGCGTTCTTGAAGTATATCTTTTCCAGTATTGTTTTATCGAGTCCAATACCATAGATCTTCCAAAAGCCTTTGCGTGGTTTATGCTCTGGGAAGTAATCAAAGTATTCATCCGTGGTTTCCAAGAAGCGAGAGTATACTTCCAATTTGCCGCGGTCGGGGGGACCGTCTACACCGAATAGAATTCTATCAGCGAATTTTGTGAAAAAAGCCTTTGTTTTATAGGGTTGTCTGCCTAATTCGTCAATGCGTGCGGCTATATCTACATATACATTTGGGTGATTTTGAAGAAATTTTTCGGCACCTGTAAGATCATTTGCTAACTCGCCAAAATGCAAAGCTACAAAACGCAAGTTGGGGTGGCGTTTAAAGCGTGTATTGCGCTCTTCTAGAACTTGGGCTAGTGTGGGAAATTCTTTAGAAGCAAAAGACCATTCCGGATGACGCAAAAGCTCTTCATATCGCTCATTTTTCTCATCAATTGGTGAGAAAAATGCCACTGGATCAGCGGTGTGAATCGATACAACTAAGCCTGCTTTTGTGCATTCTTCAAAGAGTAAATCTAGCTCAGGGTCATCTAATCTTAGTCGTTCTCCATTTTTCTTTTTTAAATTGAGACCGAAATTTTTCCAGAGCTTAATTCCTTTCGTTCCATTGGCAATGTCTTTTTGTAAGTCGGCAAGCATTAACTCGGCAAAATTATCTTCCGCGAGTCGTTTCCAATTGAAGGTACTGAAATGAACGATACGTGGATCCTTATAATCCGATTTGAGCTTTAAAAAATCATCTCCCGTAGTGAAGCTAAGGTTGATAAATTTCTTTATACCAAGAGCGGTTAGATCTTTCGAGACTTCTTCTGGATTTGTCTTAAACATTTTACCCAGGTGTCCGTGCGTTTCAAAGACGGGCATGGATGGAAGTTTAGATTTACGTGTATCGGGGGAATCGAGTGCCGATTTTGGTTTAAAATCCTGAATTAATACGATTGAGCTGAAGCTTGGAATTTCGCTCGGAGCCTGAAATCCAAATGCCTTGTAGGCTAGAAATTTTACCCGTATGACATTGGCAGGAAATAGAAAAAATAGGAGCAAAGTGTTTGCCAAAAGAGACAGGATTAATAGAAATTTAAGTTTATTTTTCATTGTTTTACTCTCCGATTATTAAATTATTGTCATAAATAAGTTCTAAAGTAAATATTTCAGTAAAGAAATGAATTTCGCCAGCGCTTTTCGCGGACGAATGCTTTTCCTACTTTACTAATCTTTTTGCTACATTAAATACATTTTCTATGAAAAAAGTCTTACCCAAAAAAAATACAAAAATTAAAAATCTAGCCAAATCGGACACAATCGAGGAAATCCTTCCTGACGAATTGCATTTAATCCCGATTAAGACGCGACCAATATTTCCAGGCATTATCACGCCATTAATCGTTCCAATGGGAAAATTTTCTAATTCCGTGGACGAAGTTTATAAGAATAACGGGTTTATTGGTCTTAGCCTCTTAATCAAAGAAGAGAGTGAGAAGAATCCGGTCAATAATATCTTCCAGATGGGAGTCGTCGCCAAGGTTTTAAAAAAAATGAACCTGCCTGACGGGGGAACTCATATTTTAATTAATACCATCCACCGCTTTAAAATTGCAAAAATTCTAAAGGAAGAGCCATACCTTGTGGCTAAAGTCAATTATCCGATAGACAAATTAAAGTCTGGAACTAAGCTTGATCTCAAGGCAATGATGCGTAACCTACTCGTTCTTACCCGCGAGCTAGCACAAAATAATCCTTTATTCACAGAAGATATGAAACTATCTCTAGTGAATATGAGCGAGCCGGGTAGAATGGCTGACTTCGTTGGATCTATTCTAAATCTAGACAAAGATGAATTTCAATTTATCTTAGAAGAAGAAGATATCTTAATTCGTCTCGAAAAAGTAATCATCTATCTCAAGAAGGAACTGGAGCTAATTGCTGTTCAGCGCAAGATCAACGATCAGATCAATAGCAAGATGGACAAGCAACAACGCCAGTTCTTTTTACGCGAGCAGCTCAAGGCAATCCAGGGCGAGCTTGGAATGGGCGATGACAAATTCGACAAGAAATACGATGTACTTCTCGAACGTTTAAAAAAAGCTGAGGTAATAAGCGAAGTCTATACCGAGGTCAAAAGAGAAATTGAGCGTATGCAGGTTACTGACTATAATTCTCCAGAATATAACGTTACGCGCAATTACCTCGAAATCATCGAGTCTCTTCCCTGGGAGGCACCGCCCAAGCGCAATATCGACATTAAACACGCAAAGAAAATACTCGATAGAGACCACTACCGATTAACCGATGTGAAGGATAGAATTTTAGAATTCTTAGCTGTAAAGAAATTAAATCCAGAAAATAAATCAGGAACAATTCTTTGTTTAGTTGGTCCTCCGGGTGTTGGAAAGACTTCCATCGCCAAGTCAGTGGCTGAATCATTAGGTAGAAAATTCTATCGTTTTTCTCTCGGTGGAGTGCGCGACGAGGCTGAGGTAAAAGGACATCGTAGAACTTACATTGGATCATTACCCGGAAAAATTCTAAGTGCTTTAAGAATTCTAAAAGAAAAAGATCCAGTGATTTTACTCGACGAAATTGATAAGATAAAGACCGGCTATTCGGGAGATCCCGCAGCAGCACTTTTAGAGGTACTCGATCCAGAACAAAATTCTAGTTTTAGAGATCACTACTTGGATTTGCCATTTGATTTATCCAAAGTTTTATTCATTGCGACGGCGAATACTCTTGATACTATTCCAAGAGTGCTTGCGGATAGAATGGACGTTATCCGCTTGGCAGGATATATCACCGAAGAGAAAATCGAAATATTCCGCAAATACCTCTGGAAGAAAATTCTAAAACGAAACGGACTTGGAAAGCAAAAGATTTCTCTTTCTAGTCCTGCTATTCATGCACTGATTAATTCTTATTCTAGAGAAGCGGGACTTCGTAACCTGGAAAGAATGTCAGATAAAATTGCGCGCAAAATTGCCTACAAGATTGTAAACAAAAAGAAAATTACACCGCAAATTACTCCCGATCATCTAGAAGAATACTTAGGTGTTCCAATTTATGTAGACGAGAGAATGACTAAAGCGGATAAGCCTGGTATGGCGCTTGGTCTTGCCTGGACATCTGTTGGCGGCGCAACACTTCTAGTAGAAGCGATTTTCTTAAAAGGGAAAGAAGGACTGACTCTAACGGGTAAACTCGGTAAGACGATGAATGAATCTACGAATATTGCTTATAGCTATGTCCGTAATTTAGTTGACCCGGAAGGGAAGATTTTCTTAGACAAGAGAATTCATATCCATGTTCCAGACGGCGCGACTCCAAAGGACGGACCGAGTGCGGGTATCACGATGGCTACTGCCATTTATTCGCTTGCTAAAAACCAAGTGATAAAACCCGGCTTTGCTATGACCGGCGAATTGACATTAACCGGTGAAGTACTCGCAATCGGCGGACTCAAAGAAAAAATCGTAGCAGCAAAAAGAGTAGGTGTGACTAAGATTATTTTTCCGAAAGACAACGAAGCACACCTAAAGGAAATCCAGGATTATGTGAAAAAAGGAGTTACCTTTTACCCGGTGAGTCATTATAGCGAAGTGGAAAAATTGTTGTTTACCTAACCCTACCTCTCCCCGGCTTCCAGCCCGCCCCT
>JANMOF010000202.1:0-5081 GCA_031368925.1 Leptospiraceae bacterium | reverse complement strand
AGAGGGGAAAATCACGAAGATTGGAGTAGTGGATTATTCTTCGTTTAACATTCTAGGACCTTTGTTTTATTCTAATTGTATTATTGTATGGGGAGATATCGAATGAAAAAAAAATATTTACTAATTCTTCTTTTTTCCATTTCTAACTTTGTATTCGCAGAGACAGTTGTGGAAGATGGACCGAAAAGCAAAACAGAAATTTCCAATCAACCTGGAAGTGTAAATGTCACTGTGGAGCATAAAGAAGTTGTAAGCGAGAAGTCAGAAAAAATCATCGTTGATAAAGAGCTAACGAATAGTGTAATGCAAAAATTCGAAGATGCTGATAAGCGAAGACAGCAGGCAACGAGTGAAGAGATTCAAGTTTTAAAAGATGAATTAGAATATCTAAAAAAAGAAAAAGAAAAATTAATCAAGCAGAATCAGGGTGATGAAGAGTTTAAAAAGATGATGGATAAACGATTAGCTTCAACTGAGATTCGAATTCGTCGCTTGGAAAAATACCTCGGTATGGATGAAGGGATGATTGATTATTACCAACGCAAACGAAGCCCATGGGATTTAGTTTGGAGATCGGCTATCTTTCCGGGTTGGGGGCACCGTTATGCGCGAGAGGATTACATAGGTAATACGTATTCTACATCCATTATAGTTCTAGCAGCTCTAGGTTTTCTTGTTAATTACGAAGCAAATGCAGCTTCAGATACAGCGAAAACTGCCTTATTTAATAGTGTGGTTGTAAAAAATTATCAGTATTCTAGCCTTGGAATTCCATCTAATTTCTCCAATACATTTGTTTTAAATAGCTTTGCCTCTTATAATACTGCGATGAGTGCTGTTGATACCCAAAAGCATCTATCGCAAAATTTTTATACTGCGGCAATTGGTTTATATTTGATTCAACTGATTCATGCGTATATGACAGGTTTGGAGTGGTCGAAAATACAGCCTAAAGATTATACGAATGAAGGACTCTTAAAGCCAACTGGATTTAATTTTAAGTCCAAAGTGGATACTAATAATTATGCGAAAGTTCCCGAGCGCGGGGTTCGCTACGAAGTTGAGTTTAGTACCAACTTCTAAGAGTCTATATGATTCGATTTTTATTTCTTATATTATTATTGGTTATATCGTGCACTGGTGTGAATATGCGTACATGGCCGATTCCTGTTTCCCCGAATACACATCCATTGGATTCTTATGCAGAGGGAGGCGTGTTACTTAAGGGGGGATTTTTTTATCATACCGCCTCGAGTGTAGTGTATACAGGAGCTGCGCGATTAGATAAGAGTGGTAAAGCGTGTTCTCATTCTTTTTTTTATTTGGTAGCCCTAGGGAGTTCACGAATCTATGATGCGAAAATAGAAGGTGGAGTGAACCAAATAGGAATGATAGAAGAAGAGGTATTAGCCTATCTTGGTGGAATATTTTACCACAGACACTGTACTATAGTTGTAGGAGAATCAAGATGACTAAGATCTACTGTATAGTATTATTATTTTTACTAAATTGTGCATCCGGTCCTGTGGGTGGTTTTTGGTTTACGAACTATGATTATGCTGGTGAGGTAAATCCTGATTCGTCGATACCGATATTGGCGGAGGCGAAGGGATGTCAGTTTTCGTTACTTGGACTATTTTCAGTAGGAGATTCGAGTGCTGGTCAGATAGCGAGTAATGTAGGGATAAGACGAATAGCGACTATAGATCATTCAACAGTGTCAGTATTTCATGTAGCATTTGTGAGAAGCTGCACGATAATAACAGGGGCGACTTACTGATGAGAAGTATCTTACGTGTAATAGTTGTTATCCTTTGTGTTAGTATAAGTTCGTGCATAACGACGATATCGCCCGGGATACTATTTAATAACACAGCAGAGCATGTGTATAAAGAGAAGTCTACGAGTCAACTTGGTAGTGGTCGTATTATGAAGATGGAGAAATCGTGTTCTTATAATTCGATAGTATTTGCCTTTTTTTATCATGGTAAAGTATCAACGGTAGAAAGTATAGCACGAGAGGGGAAAATCACGAAGATTGGAGTAGTGGATTATTCTTCGTTTAACATTCTAGGACCTTTGTTTTATTCTAATTGTATTATTGTATGGGGAGATATCGAATGAAAAAAAAATATTTGCACTGGATTATACTTAGCTTAATCCTTTTGCCAGCCTTGCTGTTTGCAGATAGAATCGTATTAAAAAATGGAAAGACTATTACTGGAACTGTGCAAGGTCAGGAAAACAATCTCGTTACAATTATAACAACCACAGGTGAAAGACAGCAAGTAAAGAAAGAAGATATCGTCTCTATGATTTATGTTGAAACGAAGGGAGTAAAGAAAAAGCCATTTCCAAGAAAAGTTCCGACAAAAACAATCGCCACTAAGGATACTAAAACTATTAATAATACCAAGCCGGTAAATGAATCTTCCGACAAAAAGCA
Source organism: Leptospiraceae bacterium (assembly GCA_031368925.1). Lineage (GTDB taxonomy): Bacteria > Spirochaetota > Leptospiria > Leptospirales > Leptospiraceae > UBA2033. Next base: position 2,635 of record JANMOF010000202.1, on the reverse strand, counting down.
AATCATTAGCGGTAAAAATATTGAGAGAAGAGAGAGAGTTACTGTAGATAAAGAAATAACCGATAAGGTAATGCAAAAATTCGATGATGCTGATAAGAGAAGACAGGAAACTACTGCAGGTGAAATGAAAGCCCTAACCGATGAACTCGATTATTTGAAAAAAGAGCGGGAGAGAATGCAAAGATCCAATGAGGGGGATGATGATTACAAGCGAAAGCTAGACATGAGAATGGCAGGAATCGAAATTCAAGTTCGCCGTCTGGAAAGACATCTTACAATGGATGAAACGCAGGCAGAGTATTTTAAGCGTAAACGAAGTCCCTGGGATTTAGTCTGGCGCTCTGCCCTTTTTCCGGGTTGGGGACATCGTTATGCGCGAGAGGAATATACCGGTAATGCGTATTCGGCTTCTGTTCCACTTCTTCTGGGCGTTGCCTTTTTATTCGATTATTCGGCAAAGTCCGCCCAGAGTTCTGCTGATGATGCTTTGTTTAATGGTGTAGTTGTAAAGAGTATTCAATATTCCAGTCTAGGCATTTCATCTAATTATTCAAATACTCTTGTTTTAAGCAGCTATGCAACCTATAATACTAGTATGAGTGCAATCGATTCGCAAAAGCAATTATCGCATAATCTTTTAAATGCTGCTATTGGGTTGTATTTAATCCAACTTGCTCATGCTTATTTTACAGGGGTGGAATGGTCGAAAGTCCAACCAAGAGATTACTCGAATGAAGGAATTCTAAAATCAACCGGGTTTAATTTTAAATCTAAAGCAGATACTAATAATTATGCGAAAGTTCCCGAACGAGGAATTCGCTACGAGGTTGAGTTTAATACTAACTTCTAATCATTGTGAAAAATAAGATAGATAATCTTCCATTTTTTTTTAAATTGAATAAGAGTAAAATAATCATACCCATACTGTTCACGGCTATTTGCTGTTAGTTTCCATCTCACTGTTACCTGGGCTGTTCCTTTATCGAATTGGATTTTTTTAGATAGAGGAATTTCTTTCATTTTTTCTTGAGCATAGGCATGAGCATTTTTTTGTCCTGCAATAAATGTAGAGAGTTTATCTTCTTTCACATCCCCACTTCTTTCAAAATGTATGATTGCATTTGGATGAAAACAGGATTCATATCCTTCCATATCAATGTTTGACCATGTAGCAAAATACTTATCGATCAAATCTTCGATATTTTTTTTCTCAGTCACATCTTCTGCTGTAAGTTGTAACTGCGAAGAGAGAAGCAAAAATAGAAATAGTAATTGAATTGATTTTTGAAACAACGCTTTCATACATTAAATACTACTAACCTAGGGTTAAATTCCTTTTTGCCTTCTAGACTTAAATTAGTTTACAAAATGGTCAAACGAAAAATACTTCTATTATGAAATACCTAGAAACTACTCAAATCATTCCCATGAAAGGAATGTCCTATACAATGTATGAAATAGAAGGTGAAGATAAAATTCTTCGCATGTTAACATTTATTCCAGATGCAGATGAACTACATATTTATCCAAAGCCACCTGTTAAGAAATTATATAAACCTGAATTGTGTCGTGAAGTAGAATCCGAAAGTTTTTTGAACCTATGGGCTAAAGGAGAAAGTAAGCGAAACTAAATTACAGTCATAATTACTCGAAAGGATATTATCTTTTCTGCTTGCTTTTTTTCTTTTCGATGATATATTATTGCTCTATGTTTAATACTACGAGAATAAATAGGCTCCGCTCTTTTTTGTAATTGGTGTAAGAAAAAAAATATGAACTGGCTATTTCAAAAACACATAAGTGTATTTTTAAAACTTGGATTTATTCTATACTGTATTTTTCTTTTCGAATGTGGGAGTGAGAAGAAAGCAAAGTTAAATTTTATTTTACCATTATCGAGCTCTTTTGTAGGAGCTGCTATAGTTGAGTCGGGAGGATCGACTAACTTATTTGAAGGCACAACAAACGATACGTACACCATTGTATTAAATTCTGCGCCGACAAACCCGATAAGCATATCTTTAAATTTTGATTCTACACAATTAAAAATTAATGATTCTATTACTAGTCCGGTTCAGATTAATTTTACTACGGTTAATTGGGATCAGCCTCAGACTATTTCTGTTCTCGCTGTCTACGATAATATTGTAGAAGAAAATCATAAATCTATTATTACACATAGTGTACCTAGCGGAAATCCTTTTACCTCTGCAATACAAATTGGCAATGTGGTTGCAAATATTACCGACAACCAGGGATCAAGACTGACTAGTTCCTTTCAATCTGGAACTGTAACTATTGGAGGAATCAATCCACTCATAGTCGCGCTTACTACAACAGTTGATGCAACGAAGTCCTATGTATATTGTAACTTTAAATTAACTAATTCCGGTGTCGATAGAGCGATTACTTGCCAGTTATCCGCAAGTGGGGCGTCTATTAGTATTCAATCCGGAAATGCGGGCAGTTCTTCTGTTGTTAATTGGTATGTAGTTGAATTTTCTAAAGGAGCATCTGTTCAGAGAGGGAGTAATTCTTTGTTATCCACAGAATTAACCAAAGTAATTACTTTGCCTATAGCAATAGATTTGAGTAGAACTTTTGTAATTGAATACGGTAGAACCACGAATACAAG
>JANMOF010000189.1:0-21055 GCA_031368925.1 Leptospiraceae bacterium | reverse complement strand
TTGTGCTTTAAAAATTGAACGCTTTGGGTTGACTGGAAAACCCTTAGAAGATAAGAACGGAGTTTTTTATACGAGTATTTATTACACTGGAGCCGAGCAGGAAGAATTTGATAGAATGAATTATTCTATGGAAAATAAATTTTTATTCCGAAAGAGTAAGGACTTTTCTATTAAAATGTTTATTAGCCATAATGGCGTTAACTCAGAGGGCATCAAGTTAGAAGCATTTGATGTAAAGGGTAAAGCGCAAGCTCTTGAGGTTATCTATAATGTTATAAATGGAAGAGAAATCCTATATGAGAAAACAGAGATTAGGTTTGATGAGAGAAATAACAAGATTTTGGAGACAGCTCACAAAGCGGAAGATGGAGTTGGGGCAGAAGTAATTTTAAAGAAAAAAAAAGTATTTAAATACGACGAAAAAAATAATGTTACTTTATCAGTAGAATTATCAGACGACTTTGGAACTTCTTGGTATGAAAGAAGGAAATCTAAATACGACGATAGAAATAACAAGATTATTGAAGAAGTTGTCTCTCTTAAAAATGGAAAACCAGGCTATGGTACGTTTTCCCTGAAAAGAGAATATAAATACGACGAGAAAAATAATATTATTTCAGAAGAAAAATATAATACAGAGGAAGGAAAAGAAGTTCTTACTAATAAAATCAAATATGAATACGATGAAAGCAATAACAAAATCTTAGAACTTACTTACGATATCATTGATGGAAAAGATGTTCTTGTTTCAAAAAATGAGTGGAAATACGATAAGCGTAAGAATAAACTTTTGAAGGCAAGTTACACAATTACAGACGGAAAAGAAGTTATAGTAAGAAAAGAAGTGTGGAAATATAAAGATGGAAAAATAATTTCAACTGATTCTGATTCGACTGACCTACAATTAGAATATCGAAGCTACAGATCACAAGATGGTAAAGTGGTTTGCTTTTTTAGAAATGAATATAAATACGATGAGAAAAATAACGAAATCTTTAAAGCAACATTCGAAGTACAAGAAGAAAAGGAGGTTCTTACTGAGAAAATAGAAACGTATTTTGACAAAGAAAATAATGAAATACTCAAACTAGAATTTGAAATGCAAGAAGATGGAACACTTGTTAATCTTAAAAAAGAAAAAAAATACGATAAGAATCAGAACATAATTTTAGAAGAACATTTTGAAACTAATGAAGGCAAAGAAATACTTGTTAGAAGAGAAGAACGTAAATACGACGAGAAAAATAATAAGATATATGAAGTCAGTTTTATAGTAAAAGAAGGAAAAGAAATTATTCTAGAAAAAATAGAACGAAAGTTTGATAATCGAAACAATGAAATTGATTCTGCCATGTATTCTCATGAATTTGCAAAATACTTTCCTCAATATGCATTTGAAACAAAGGAAGGAGAACGCGTTATAGATCTAAAAATGGAAAAAAAATACGATGAGAAAAATAGAAACATCCATTACACTGTATATTTTAAAACACAGGATGGAAAAGAAGTCCTTGGAGAAAAATCAGAATTCAAATACGATGAAAAAAATAATATCATTCAAACCATAAAATCCTATAAACCTAGAACGGGAGAAGAAGTTCAGGACGAGAAAACCGAATATAAATTCGATTTAAAAAATAACAAAATTTTAGATGCAACATACAAAATGGAAAATGGGACTGAATTTCTCATACAAAAGAATGAAACGCAATACGATGAAAAAAATAAAAAAATTTTTTCTTCCGCATTTTTTGCAAATGCAGAAGGACCATTCGCAATCTTAGGTAATTCAGGTTTTCGATTCGAGTATTATTATGGATCGGTTAATCGCAAATATCCGGAATCCCAAAAATTAGAAGATCAGCTTGAAAAAATAAAAAATAGTAATGACCCAAAAGATGAATCGGAAAAGAAAACACTTACCGAGAAATTACAACCTTCCCAAAAATATTTCGAAGCCAATGAAAAGAGGTTTACACTTACAAACGAACAATTTGGCAAAAACGAAAAGCTTGAGTCTGCTTCCTACAAGCTACTCTTCTTTAACCCCCGCGGTCCCGCCGAGAAGCGGTTAATGCGCGTTGACCTCGATCAGTTCTATCGTCCTGTGAAGGTGGGATTTGAAGAGGAGTGATGAAATTTGAACGTTGAATAAGGCATGACAGAGGAGTTAGAATTGACAAAAACCAACTTGTTTTCATCCTCTACGAATGAAACATTTTCGCTTAACTTTTTCCTTCTTCCTTTTATTTATGGCTCTCACGCTAGGCTTTGCCCAAGTACCTATAATCTATGAAAATAAAATGGAGGAGAATCCTGTTTCTACCGAAAATATTGTTAATCCCAATAATCCCCAAAAAAACCGCATCGCTTTCCTTGTTGGGATTAATTCCTATAAGGCGACGACCTCGCTTAAATATGCGGTAGGCGATAGTAACGCTATTGAGGAGTTGCTTCTCAAGACGGGAAAGTATGACAAGCTCATTAAGCTTACGGATAACGGAAAGATTACAACGGTTTATGATCCTAAGACAGATTCTTATAGCAGTAAAAACAATTCTACAATCAAACCAACCAAAGCGAATATCGAGGCGACTTACAAAGAAATATTGGCGGATAATCCAGATATGCTTCTTTTTTATTATTCAGGACATGGGTTTATAGAAGGAGATGGAGGAGAGAACTACATTGCACCGAAAGATGTAGATGTGAAGTTTGAAAAGAAGAAAGTCGGAAAGGAAGAAGTTAAAATTCCAGTTCCTTTAAATGGAATTTCTCTTAAGAAGATGGGAATTGATGCGGCTAAGGTTAAAAAGGTTGTGTTCTTGATTGATGCTTGTCGTAGTCCTTTGCCCGAAGACGATGGTTCAACGGATACAGATACCGGTAAAAAAGAATTAACCGCGAAGGACGCGAAGAGCACGAAGGAAGTAAAAAATACGAAGACTGCGTTGAGTAAAGATACCAAAGTTGAAGAAGAAAAAGAAATCATTCGCAAAGCTAATTTTTTACGAGAAGGTGAATTGCCTAGACGTGTTCTAGAAGCAGAAGGTATAACGATGTTAATCGGTGCGGCACCTGAGGTGAGTAGCTTAGAAGATGAGGATTTTAAAAGTGGAATCTTTACTCATTTTCTAAAGAAAGCATTTAGCGGTGGAGTCCAGGACGAAAACCAAGAGGAATACATCACAGAAGAAAATCTTTCGCGTTATATCGAAGACCGATTCAAACAATACTATGAGCTTCGTAGGAAAGAATCGGAATTTGCCGCAGAGCCAAAGCTATATAACCTGACTTTTGATAGAGGCAAAAAGGGGGAAATTCTTATTACCTACCACAGACCGATTGTGGGGGAGCAAAGAATTGACAAACCGATTTACTTTGACGAAGCAAGAGAGCGTAACGTTAGAGGCAAACTAATCTACAACGAACTCGGAAAACGAGAAGAACTACGCTTCTTCGCAAAAGACAAACAACGCGACCAGTTCATTCCCGATAGTCTCGGCGCTGTTCACAAAATGAAATACGCTTTTGAAAACGACACTACGGGTGAATTAAAAAAATTCGAAGCCAAACAATTCAACCTAGAAAACCAAGAAGTATTCCAATTCGGCATAAAGCTCATACCAGATGTAGGTTGGGAATACAGGGGATTATACGATGTTAGCCGAGATACTTTTACTCATCAAAGGGAAGTTGGCAAAAGCAGTTCCGGATCCAGCAGAGAAGGATATAGAGTTATATTTAGTAATGATTCTGATAAAATCCGTTACGAACGCCAAATCTTTGATTTCAACGGTAACAATATCTTACAGGAATACTTGAATGGTAATGGCAAGCCGCTTTCGTTTAGTGGAGTTGCAAAGACAGTTCGAGCTTATGATAAATACGGACAAATAATTTTAGAGGAATTTTATGATAAAGAAATTTCGGATAAAAAAGGAAATGTAACCGTAGAATCGAAACTCATCGCAAAAGATGGATTTGCCCGTTACAAGGCGAAATACAAATCGAAGGGAAATCTACTCCATGAAACATGGGAAGATGTAGATGGGAAGGTTGTAAATAATCAATTCAATTATGCCAAAACAGAATATATCTATGACAAAAACGATAGGATCATTGGAAAGAAATTTTACAATGCAGAAAAAAAGCCTGCGAACGACAAATGGGGAGTAGCCACATACCAGTATTCTTACAACTCGGATTGCCTTGGAAATTCTGAAACAAAAATCAATCAGATAAAAAAAGACGTGCAAGTCAAGGCTTTGACCGATTGGAATTTGGGAAAATATAAACTCTGTCTTGCAGAGGAAATTCATACGGATAAGGAAGGTAAGCCGGTAAGAGAGGAGAATCAATACTATAAACAAATTAGGGGTTTTAATAAGAAAGGATAAAGGAAATTTACCAGAACCTTACGAATGTGCTATAAAAATAGAACACTTCGGAATCAATGGAAAACCAATTGAAGATAAACGGAATGTGTTTAGGACGAATATCTATTATGATGGTGCGAATCAGGATGAAGCGGATAGGCACTATTCTTCTCTTGATAATAAAAGTCAATGGGTAAATAAAAAAGTCGATTTAACTTATAATAAATTTGGACACATTACTTTAAAAGCAAACTACGAAACAAAAGAAGGTGCATTAGTTCTTGCAAAGCAAGAAGAATATAAATTCGACGAAAGAAATAACAGGACTTTAGCGGTGTATATAGGAGAAGAGGAAACTATTAAAGAAAAAATTGCTGTAGACTATTACGCTGCTGCGTTTACTCAGTATGAGCTGGCAATTAAACAAGTCCAAGAGAAATTAAACAAACCGAAAGACGAATCCGAAAAGAAAACACTCAACCAAAAGCTAGAAGACCTCAAAAAAGAATTCGAAGCTAAAAAGAAAAAATACACTCTCACCGAAGAAAAGTATTCCGCTAACGAAAAGCTCGAGTTTTCCTCCTACAAGCTACTCTTCTTTAACCCCCGCGGTCCCGCCGAGAAGCGTCTAATGCGCGTTGACCTCGATCAGTTCTATCGTCCTGTGAAGGTAGGGTTTGAGGAAGAGTAATCCCCCGTGCCCCCTTTGCGAAAGGGGGGTTTTGGAATAACAAAAAGCTCCAACGGAGCGCAATACCTGCCTGCTTAGCCTGCAAGGGCTATGCAGTGTATTTATAAAAAGCCATTATGCCTGCGTCAAACTAATCACCGTTATCTCCGCAGGGGCTCCAATTCTAAGTGGTGGTCCCCAGTAGCCGGTTCCACTGCTTACATAGAGCCAGGTGTTTTCGTGTTTATAAAGTCCTGCTACAAATTTTTGGAATAGATGAATTAGAACATTCCCCGGAAAGTATTGTCCGCCGTGCGTATGACCTGAAAGTTGTAAGTCAAATCCTGCTTTGGTTGCTTCTAGAACTGTATTTGGTTGGTGTGCAAGTAATACTTTAAAATGAGAGTCGTGTTCTGATTCAACTGCTTTATGCGGGTCAGATGCATGAGAGGGAATTATGCTATGCGCCTTATAGTCCGTAACCCCTGCGAGAAGTAATCTGGCGTTTCCGTGTTCTATTATTTCGTTTTCATTCAAGAGAACATTAATTCCAAGTTTACGAATTTCAGGAATCCAGGATAAAACTCCTGAGTAGTATTCATGATTACCCGTTACAAAAAAAGTTCCGTATTTGGATTGTAAATCCCCCAGTGGGGAAATATGATCTTTTAGTTTATGAACAGAGCCATCTACTAAGTCTCCCGTGATAGCAACAAAGTCAGCACCGAGTTCATTGATTCTACTTACTATTGATTCTAAAAATTCTTTTCGTATAGTCGGACCTATATGCACATCAGAAATCTGTACTATTTTAAATCCTTCTAACTCGGGATGTAGATTCGAAACAGGAATGGTTACATTTTTTATTTCTACTTTGTGTAACGCTTTGTAAAATCCATACCCTGTGAGGCTAATGGCTGTTAATGCCACTGCTGGTTTTACTAGACTTGTAAGAAATTCCTTTCGATTGATAGAGTCTGCATTTCCCAGAATGATTTCGGGTGTTTCGCGGAAAATCGAGATTACCCAGTGGACTCCTTTTAGAATTCCAAACGAGATATCATGAAATACCATTAAGCTAAATAGAATTGTCACAAAACCTAAACTGGTGAACGCTATAAACGAAAGAGTTTTTTGCCAATCAGAATCTTCAAGGAATAAACTAGATAAGTAGGACGCAGGTGTTAGTAGCGTGAGTATGAAAAGAATACTCCAAAATCCAATTTTCCCAAGAACAGGAAGTTCGATGCCTTCTATAATTCTATTTCCGACATAGTAATACGCCGAGCCAATGATAAGAGTGAATACTGTTATAAATATAAGAAATCTTTGCAAGTTAGTCTCCGTTAGTTAGACTTTAAAATCCCCTAACCTTTTTGGAATTGTCAAATTGTAAGGAGTATTCCCCTTTGCGAAAGGGGATTGTCAAAGTTCTTGTTGAATATCGAGAATTAGCCTTTAAATAGAGCTATCCCTGCCAAGGTCGAATGAAAACATGACTTATGACATTTAAAAGCTTAAATATAATCGACCCTATTTGTAAAGCCTTAGAGCAAGAAGGTTACACAACACCTACTCCTATTCAAATCCAGTCTATTCCAGCAGCGCTAGAAGGAAAAGACATCTTAGGTTCCGCACAAACAGGAACAGGCAAGACTGCCGCTTTCGCTATCCCAGTTTTACAAAAATTACAAGCCCGCCCGAAGACAAATATTTACGGTGGAGTGCAAGCCCTCATACTTGCGCCTACGCGCGAGTTAGCCGTTCAAATCGGAGAGAGCTTCAAAGTTTACGGCAAGTTTGCCTCACAAAAATACGCAGTGATTTACGGTGGAGTTTCCCAGAGAAACCAGGAAGCCGTTCTACGTGGAAAGATTGATATTATCATAGCTACACCGGGAAGACTTTTAGATTTAGTGAATCAAAAAATTGTTAAGCTACATGCTGTGAATATACTCGTATTAGACGAAGCTGACAAAATGTTAAGTATGGGTTTTATTGATGATGTGCGTAAAATCATAGGTAAGATGCCACCGAAACGTCAGACGCTATTCTATTCGGCAACTATGCCAAAAGAAATTCAAAAACTCGCTGATGAAATTCTAAAAGACCCAGTTCGAATTGAAGTAGCAAGAGTATCTTCTACCAATGAAAACATCGAACAAGAACTTTATCAAGTTGACAGAGGAAATAAAAATCAACTTCTAATGCACCTTTTAAAAGATGAAGCTCTGTCTAGAGTATTAGTATTTTCTAGAACCAAGCACACTGCAAACAAAGTAGTAAAAGAATTAAATAGAAATTCTATCCAATCCGATGCAATTCACGGAAATAAAACCCAGAGTGCCAGACAAAAAGCTCTCGATAGTTTTAAAGCTGGTAGATTACGCGTATTAGTCGCAACTGACATTGCTTCTCGTGGGATTGATGTGGATGAGATTACTCATGTGATTAACTACGAATTGCCGAACGAGCCAGAAGCCTATGTTCATAGAATTGGACGAACAGGTAGAGCAGGGGCACTTGGAAAAGCAATTTCTTTTTGTGATAAGGAAGAGAGACATTATCTAAAGTCTATTGAGCGTTTAGCTAAAAGAACCATTCAGGTTAATGCTGATCACCCTTTCCCATTCGGAAGTCCTGTTCCTAAAGCAGAGCCAGGGGCTAATGATCGTCCGCCGCGAGATCCTAGAGATAGACGTGGTGGAGGCGGTGGTGGTGGAGATAGACGACCAAGAAAATCAAACGCTAGCAATTCAGGCGGATCTTCGTCAGGCGGTAGTGAAGGCGGAAACAGAAACGGCGGGGATAGAAATAAATCTCGTCCAACTTCTGGCAAACCGAAACCAAAGCAAAAAGACTTGGCATTCTCTTTTAAAAAGAAAGGAAATCGAAGTAAATAAATAGAAAATACTTGTAAGATAGAACAACTGGTAGTGAAATGTAGAATAAATTTAATTCTCATGAAAAAAATACTAATTGTAGATGATTCGGAAACCAGTATTCTCTATCTTAAGATGATGCTCCCAGATTATAATCTCTCCATTGCTTTGAACGGTAAGGAGATGTGGGAGCAGCTAAACGAAAGTAACCCCTCTTTAATACTCATGGATGTTATGCTGCCTGATGTAAATGGCTATGAGTTAGTAAAGCAGCTTTCTAAAACAGAAAAGTATAAAGATATTCCGATTATTTTCCAAACTGCAAAAAGTTCTAGTGATGATTTGGAAAAAGGCTTTGAGTCAGGTGCTATTGATTATATCCGCAAACCTGTAGATAAAAAAGAACTCAGGGCTCGTATAAAATCTGTTCTAAAAATAAAGGAACTAGAAAATCAACTTTATTTAAAATCAATCACTGATTACTTGACTGAAATTTACAACCGAAGGTATTTTTTTGAAATTGCAGCAAAGCATTTGCAATTCTGTAAGCGATTACAAAAAAATATGTGCATTGCTCTACTTGATATTGATTATTTTAAAAAAATAAACGATACCCATGGTCATGATGCTGGAGATTTTGTATTAAAGAAGTTTGCCGAGGTCATCGGTCAAACGAAAAGGCAAGGTGATATTCTTGCCCGTTATGGTGGAGAAGAATTCATTTTATTGTTTTTCGAAACGGACAAATATGCTGCACTCGAAATTTTACAATCCATTCAAAGAGCAATCGAAAATGTAAAAATTATTTTCAATCACCACCAGATTCATTGCACCTTCAGTTGCGGATTAGTTGATTTACACGAAGTAGGAGGAGTTTCTACAATAGATGACTTGGTTAAAGTAGCGGATAATAGAATGTATAACGCAAAACAGTCAGGAAGAAATAGAATTGTAGAAATTGGTTAATCGACGTTAATTTTTTATACTTTGTTTTTTTTATTTTTCAAGTAGGTTAAAATTTTTTCATTTGGAACAAATCCATCTTTATCTAGCGCATACTCAGGCTTAATCCGATTCACATAATACATCTTAACTTTACCTTTGTTTTTTGCGTCCACTTCACCGCGGTATTCACATTCGAAAAAATCTTTCACGAGTTCATATGTTGCTTGCGAAATATTAATTTTACCAGGCGTACCGGAAAATTCCATCCTACTTGCTGTATTTACCGTATCACCCCATACGTCGTAGGCAAATTTCTTTTCCCCTACAACTCCTGCCATTACAGAGCCAGTGTGGATACCCAGGCGTAACTCCCAGAAAGGCTCTTTCATTTTTTCTTTGATGTCTTTCATCTGACTCATGAAGGATTGAATTTCGAGTGCAGCAATGCAAGCCTCAATTGGATGAGTATCGCCTATTCGTGGTATGCCGCCGGCGCACATATAACTGTCGCCGATTGTTTTTAATTTTTCTAAATGATAGCGCTCTATCGTTTTGTCGAATTGGGTAAAATATCCATCTAGTTCGCGAATGAGTTGCGACGGTGACATCCCCTCTGCAATATGAGTAAAGTCTTTAAAGTCAGTGAACATGATAGTGACATTTTCAAAATGAACGGGGGTCACTTCGCCTTTTTCTTTAAGCTCTTCTGCAACCTCCGCCGGAAGGATATTCAAGAGTAGACTGTCTGATTTTCCTAAAGCCTCTGCTAAATCTTTTGTTCTCTCTTTTACTCTTGCTTCTAAAGTGTTGCGTTCTTTTTGTAATTCATCGTAAGCTTGCGCATTGGCAAGGGAAATACCGGCTAATGATGCGTATGCTCCTAGTAGAGCTTCATCTTTTTCGGTGAAGTGATCGGTATATACTTTGTTTAATACTTGGATAACGCCTATTATCTCCTTATTGGAATTATAGACAGGCATGCAGAGAATAGACTTAGTTCTATATCCACTTTTATGGTCATTGTCAGAATTGAACCTTAAGTCTGAATAGGCATCTTGGATATTTACGGTTTCTCTCGACTGTGCGACGAATCCAGCAATGCCAGTTCCAAATGGAATTCTAATTTCTTCTTTGCTGCCTAGAGCCACACGTGAGAAAAGTTCTTTTCGTTCTGTATCTACTAGAAATAAAGTTGCACGGTCTGCATTCATGACGCTCTTTACATTTTGAATGATTAAATCCAGAAGTGAGTCGAGACTAATCTCTGCCATGATGGAACGGGCAGAGTCAATCAGCAGATTTAAATTCCTTGCCTGCTGGCTAAGATTTTCTAATTCAATCGCATCTAAGTACAACTTGCCGTCTATGTCTTTATAAAGACCAGGAATAACATCTGTCTTTCTTTTTCCAAAATCTGTGCCGGAAATGATTACTTCGTATCTGAGTTTTTCCACTGTTTTTATATTTCTTATACTACTTGGTTTTTAGTCAAAACTAAAAATACAATTATTGACTAGAATTTTCCTTTGCGACCCAGGCTAAGCCTTCGTGGAAATTGTCGGTCATGCAATTCGGAGGATTCACAGAGCCACCAAAACAAGGCGGAAAATCTTTAGGAATTACCTGGCTCATGTCTCTTGTTGAATAATAGCGGCTAATATAGATATGCTCATATTTGTTTGGATCTGGTTTAACTTGTAGTGTGATTCTAAATAATTCCTTTGTTCCAAATCTCAGGTTAAAAATTTCTTCATTACTTTTAAGTTGGAAATCTTTTATCTTTCCTGATTTATCTAGGAATCCAGTTTGATTTGGCTTAATTCCTAATGTATTTTTCTCATCTTGTCCAACAAGAGCAAAACCAAAATCAGAGAATGCTTCTGCTTTTTGGAAATTCAAATCAATTGCCTTTTTTCCTTCGCGGTTAATATAATATCGACTGTAAATGTTTCCGCGTTGAAATGTTTTAGCCGGAAATGTCTCGTCTACAATAGCAAGTCCATCTTTACTAAAATTACTCGCTGCTCTAAATTTTAATGGAATCATTTCTTTACCGGTCTTGTCTATATATCCCCAGAGTCCGTAGGGTTCTTCTTCCGAAATTAATTCACAATCTGTATAGGGGTTAGGGCTGGTTAGCTGCACACGTGCAAGTCCATTTTCAAAATTCCCAACGATTGTATATTTAGGCTCAACGACCCATTTATCGTTTATATCTTTGAATCCCCATTTTCCATCTTTACAGGAAGGCATAAGACCTTCCGAATATTGCCCGGGTCCTGCGTAATAAGAATAAAGTCCATTGTGATAAATATATTTACCTGACTTAGTTAAAAAGTATTTATCGTATCTTTTGGAAACACTTCTGTATTTGAATTTCTCTGTTGCAACCTCTGCAACTCCATTTCTAAATTCAGTAGCATTATAAAAATTTGGTGGTATAATGAAATTACCCTTTAAATCAATAAAGCCCCATGCTTTTTCACCAATCTCATTTTTTTCGACTGCGGCTAATACAGGATCGTCGGAAAAAGGTTTTGCTGATTTGAATTGGAAAGGAATTATCACTTCCCCTTTAGTATTAATATATCCCCAGAGACCATTTCTTTTAACAGGAGCAAGTCCATGACTAAACCTATCCGCTTCTTCGTATGCCTGTGGAATTACAATTTTCCCTGAAGTGTCCATGAACCCAAAAGCATATTTCGGCTTTTCTTCCCTTAAAGCATCTACAAAAAGAGATACACAGGATTGGAAAAATAAAAAGTTGAAAAGTAAAAGAAAAAATATTTTCATATTTCTTGTTTTTCATATCATTAGTTTTTATGCTATTCTTTTTTAAAACAAAGCAGTTGCTAAATTTTTTACTACATCGAATACATTCGCGTTAGCCTTTGTATTATTTAGTTTTATGAGATTATATTCCATGGGGTTAAAGGCAAATGTTCTGGTTTTAAATTCTAAAGTAAAGCCAGGCCAGAGAGTAGTATTCTTTCCTGATTTAGTGACATACCAACTATTACAACTTTCCGCCCAAACGGATTTCTGTAATCGTCTTTGTAATTCTGCGTTAAAAGAATCCTGGACTTCGCGCTTAACGTCTATGTATTTTAATTTATCCTCTTTCAAATTGCGGATACCCTGCGTTATATACTGTGCCTGTGATTCTATCATGAAAATCATTGAGCTATGACCGAGACCAGTGTTAGGACCTGTCATTAAAAATAGATTCGGAAAGCCTGAAACAGTTGTTCCAAGATAAGCCTCTGCTCCATTTGCTTTCCAAATTTGATTTAAGTTTTGACCATCAAGTCCGATGACTTCAAAAGGGGCAACTGCTTCTGCTCCTTGAAAACCTGTAGCAGCAATGATTGCATCTATAAAAATTTCTTTTCCTTCTTTTGTAAGAATACTATTTTCTCTGATTTCTTTTATTTCGGAAGTGATTACATCTACATTCTCTCGTTCAAGTGCAGGGTAATAGGTATTAGACAGTAAAATTCTTTTACATCCAAAGAGATAATTTGGTGTTAGCTTCTCTCTTAGGATTGGGTCTTTAATACTTTTCTTTAAGTATTCCCTTGCAGCCTGTTCAAATGCTTTCATGAGGTCAGGGTTTAATACAAGTCCAAGAACGCGAATTTCTAGAATCCAATAAATATATTCCCTGTAGAACTGTTGAGTAATTGGGAGGATACTATAAAGTAACCTCTCCGTTTCAGAAATTTCTCTATCTGCTTTAGAAATAATCCAGGGTGGAGTTCTCTGGAATAAGTTTAATTTTTTAACGTCAGGCGCAATAGCTGGAACAATTTGAATTGCACTTGCACCTGTTCCAATTACGGCAACTTCTTTTCCTTTTATATCATAGGAATGATCCCATCTGGCTGAATGAAATACTTTTCCTTTAAAGTTCTTTAAACCCGGAAGATCGGGAATCGAAGGGCGGCTGAGTCCACCATTTCCAGAAACAACTGTGCGAGTTAAGAATACTTCTTCGTTTTCAGTATGCACCTCCCAGAGTCCGCGCTTTTCATCGAAATAGATTCCAGAGACGGAAGTATTGAAGGCTATTAAGTGGCGCAAATTGTATTTGTCCACACAGAAGTTCATGTAGGCTAAAATTTCACTTTGTTCTCCAAACATTTTTTTCCAGTTCGGATTTGGCTCAAAGGAATACGAATACAAATGCGATTGCACATCACACTCTGCACCGGGGTAAGTATTGTCTCTCCATGTTCCGCCTATCGTTTCTTTTTGTTCTAGAATTTTAAACGAATGAATTCCTGCTTGCTTAAGCCTAATTCCCATACAGATTCCCGCGAACCCTGTTCCTATGATGATTGCATCTAAGATACTTTTGTCTTGTCCTGCTTGACTTGTTCCCGGCTCTGTTTTGCGTGTTGTCATATATGCTCCAATGCAATCATTCTAGCAGGAAAATTTCGAGTTGTCGCTTGGACTTATAATTTTAAACTTTTTTTTGTGTCAGGAATTATAATTTAGGACTTTTCTACTTTTAAGTTCTTAGTAATCAATTTCTTTTACCCTTTTTCTCTCTATATTCACTCGGACGGAGTCCTGTTATCTTCAAAAAATGAGAATTAAACGTTCCCTTGGAATTAAAACCTACTTCATAGGCAACGGATAGCACAGAACGCTTAGTATCCGCAAGTAGAATTTTTTCGGCTTCGGCGATACGGTAAGAGTTGATGAATTCGTTGAAGTTCTTCTGGTAGGTTTCGTTTAGAATGCGAGAGAGTTGGTGAGGGGTAATACTTAGCTCCTCCGCGAGGGTATTTAATCTTAGCTCATCGTCTAAATAGATTTTCTGGTCTGACATAAGCTCATCTAGTCGTTTACAAACAACGTCTACATTCACTTCTGTTAAAAGAGTGGTTTCGTATTTTTTTTGTTTAATATCGTTTTGGAGAGATGTAAAAAATTTAGGATATTTCGTATCAAATACAAAGATTAGAATGACAGTAACAGTAAGAATGCAAACCCCGAATGAATAGAGTGGTTTTATTAAACCTAAAAATCCAATGCAAATAAAAAGAACCCCGAGTATTGGGATAAGCAAAATTATCCACACAAACCGAGTGTAATTGATTTCAAATTCCTTTGTGATTTTTAAAAACATATGAATCATATATCCAAAGTAAGATAGAATATGAATCATCGCTAGTATATAGAGTAGTTTGTAGGGAGTGATACCTGTTTCATACAATGCTTTTTGAATTAAGGACAGCTTTAATTCCGTTGGAAAAAAAATAAATATTATATCAAACGCGAGAGCAATTTCTGCTGGGATCAAATGATAACGAAGAGAAATTTTTTTATCATTTGCAAAATCTGTCACTGCAATTCCCAGTTTTAATATCATAGGACCAATTGCTAAGATGCTAGGAATAAAACTAAACACTAAGTTCGGGTAATTTAAAATTAGCCCCGTAGCATAAAATCCGAGTCGAAGTTGAATTAGCCCCAAAAAGAAACCTATGAAAAATAAGTTACCAAGGGATTTTGCTTTTTCTTTTTTGGAAACTTCGAGTAGTGCGAGTAAAAAACAAAGCCCTGTTCCGAATTGGATAAAATAATTACTGAAGTCTTCGATTACTTGGTTCATGATTTTTTAAGATTACCACCGATGAACATGCGTAGGCGCTGGTCGCGAATACTTGGAGCGAAGGGCGGAATGGACACCGATAATTTTAAAAATTAAACATTTCTTTATTGATTATAGATTACTTAAATGGGTAATTAAAAAGCAAGCATTAGTTTCCTTTTTGTAAGTGAGTATAATTTATTGTAGCAAGAAAAAAACTAAAATACTTAAATATCTAAAGCATGGAAAAATTAGTAATTAAAACTTGGGAATACAAATTTAACGGTTACACCCGTCGTATTCGATTGCTCGAGGATGGAGTCGAGCACTATTATGAAATATATCCCGGGAGAAAAGAAGAATATCTGGAAAGCTTTCGGGATTCTTTGAACAGGTATTACCCAATTGGTTATACCACGGAAATAGATACCGAAGTAATGTGTCTTGTTGCTCAAAGAATGACGAATATAGAGGAGCTAAATGAGAAGGAAAAGAAATTCTATTCCTTTTGGAAATATATTGATTGTTCTAAAATTCCAACTAAAACATTTAAATCTTCACATGATAAAAGTACTATAAAAATATCTCCAGACGGAGTTAAGGTTCAATTTCAACCGAATAATAGTGATCCAGTTTATGGAGATGATTGCCTTGACAGTTTATTTTTTTATGGACCGGAAATTCCTGCTGTTTCATTGGAAGAGCGCATAGAGCTTCAGAAAATTTTACTTGCGGCTATTCATAGTAAGGCGGAACTTTCAGAAAAAGATGCATTTCTACTTTTTGATTTTAGTAAACTTACTCCCTTTCACAAAGAATTTAGCTCTGTAGAAGAAAGGTCTGGAGAATCTATTCAGTTGAGTAAGCGTGGTTGTATATTACTTACAAGTTGGGATAGATGGGATGGGGGCACTTCTCCTATTTCTTTAGAAAAAGCCTGGCGCGATAAAGAGAAAAATACAAAGGAAGGTATATTCAAAGAAGCTTATATTGAAATCTATAATAGAATGAAGGAGTCCATCATTATTTTATAATTACCGAAAACGAGAACAGGAAAAATTCTGGCTTTAAAATTGAATCGAAAAACAAACTGTTCTAAATTATAATTCCTGACTCATTTTCTTGTAAGCAATTATAATTCACGCCGACAAATTCATTTTCCTAATATACAATCAACTTAATATTAAAAGATCTATCGGTGATAAAATCTTCTGGAGGATGCTATGGGAAGCACAGGAACAATTAAAGTAAGACATGTGGATTTTGGTTTAGGAAAAGAAATTCCAAACAATTGGTTTAAAGGAAATTTTTTAATTACACACTTCGTGAATAGTTTTCATTTAATTTTTCCGGATGGAGAAAAGTATTTTATTCGTTCTGTGAAAGCGCAGGAAGAATTTATTCACGATCCAGAATTACAAAAAAGAGTGAAAGCATTTATCGCGCAGGAAGTCATTCATGGAAATGAGCATAAAACTTTTTGGGAAACTTTAAAGAAGCAAGGCTATGATATAGATACATTTTTAAATTTCTATAACTCTACGACCTATGAATTCTTAGAGCCCAATTTAGAAAAATTATTAGGAACAAAACACTCATTAGCCGTAACAGTAGCCCTGGAACATTTTACGGCAAGTCTTGCCGAGTTTGCCTTTAAGGATTTGAATGAACTAGAAGGAGTTCCTGAGGATATGCGCCAAATGCTTCTCTGGCATGCCTCGGAAGAAATAGAGCATAAGTCTGTTGCATTCGATGTTCTAAAAGCGGTTGATGGTAGTTATGCGCTTAGAATGGAAGGATTAATTCATGCAACTGTCACTCTGAGTGTTTATACGATTATTGGATTTGCTCTATTTATTTTACAGGAAATTAAAAAGGGAACGAGGATTAGCCCTTTTGAATTCTGGGAATTTTTTACTCACTTCCTATCTCTCGCCCGCGCAATGGGAAAAGAAATTGCTCACTATATGCGACCTGATTTTCATCCAGACCAAGTGGCAAATGAACATTTGGCGAAGTATTTCTTTGAGAAGTATAATGTGGAGAAAGTGAAATCGAAAGTAGCAGTATGAAAAGATTACCACAGGCGGATAATATTATTCGTTGACTAAGCAAGCGGTAAAGTAAAAGTAAACGTGCTGCCAACTCCGACTTCGCTGGTTACCCAGATTTTACCGCTTTGCATTTCTACGAATTCCTTGCAAAGTATTAATCCAAGTCCAGTTCCACTTTCGTTATCCGTTCCTAGCTTACTGAAATTAGAGCCTATTCTAAATATTTTCTCTAAATGTTCCGATTCAATTCCAACGCCTGAGTCGCTGATTGAAATTTCTAAGAATCCATTTTTATTTTTAGTGGATACTATTATTTTGCCGTTTCTTGGAGTGAATTTAATTGCATTTGTTAGAATATTTCGAAGAATTGTGCTTACTAGAGATTGATCTGCATAAACTAAATCTTGATTTGATAGGTTTTGTTCTAATGTTATATTTTTGTTAATAGCACTTCCTTTTACGATTGGAATTGTATGAGATAATAAAGAATTTAAAGAAATATTCTGATAATCAACTGTAATTTCTCCTGTTTGTGATTGCGCCCATTGGGTTAAATTGTTTATTAAAGACAATGCAGATTTTGAAGAGCTAATTATCATTTGACTGTAGTTTAAAAATTGAGACTCATTTTCCCTGTTATCTTTCCTAAATTTAGTTTCAATGATTTCTGCAAGTGCTTTGATACCGGCAAACGGATTACGAAGATCATGCGCGATAATGCTAAAGAATTTATCTTTAGTCGCATTTAAAATTTCTAATTCTTGCGTGCGTTGTTGCAAGGCTTGTTCCGATTTTTTGTGAGCGGTGATGTCTATGAAGCTAACAACAATTTCAGAGACCTCTTCATTTTTGCCCAGGGATGCAAAGCCATTAACCGATACCCATACGATGTCATTTGTGGATCGTTGTTTGATTCCATATATCTTATTTCTTATTGGTTGTTTTGTATCTTTAATTTTTTTTGCTGGAAATTCTTCTATTGGCAAAGGACTGTTATTCTCATCTACAAAACTCCATTCAGGATCAGTCACCAGCTTTCCGATGATTCTGTCTTTATTTAGTCCCAATAACTCGGCAGCACGTTCATTGTGCATAATAATGGAAGTATCCGGCGCGTGAACAACAACAGCTGCATCAAGATTTATCAATAATCCCCTATATCTTTGTTCGCTATCAAGAAGACTTTCTTGTCCTCTTTTTAGTTCAGTCATATCAAGGACTAGGGCATGAAAACCTTTGACCTTACCCTCAAAAATATCAGGAATATATTGTGCGTATGTATAAGATATTTCTCCATTTGGTTTAATGATAGTTCGTTCAAATTTCTGTTCTTCACCTTTTAATGCACCGAGAACATAAGGTTGATTAGCTTGAAATAATTTTTCACCTAGTAAATCTTGCATGCGGATACCACGCATTTGCTCCATTGTGCGTCCAAACCAAGTAAGATAATGCTGATTCGCAAAAGCACATTTCAAATCAGAAGTCCAATAGCCGATCATACCTGGAATATTATCAGTAATTGTTCTGATAAAATTATTATTATATTTGAACTCTTCTTCCAAAAAACGAAGTTCTACATTTTGATTTTCTAGTGCCGAATCTGTCGATTTATTTTGCTCAGTGCTCATTTCTGTCATCCACATTTGCAAGTGATAAAGTAAGATAGGACATATTTCCAAATCCAATTTGTAAACGAATTTTACCGGCTTGCACTTTTAACAATCTATGTATTGTATAGTTTCATGAAGCATTCATTAATTCGTTTACTTTTCCATAGTCCATTTTCTCGGAAAAATCGCTACTTTATTTCTAAGTAACACTCTAGTTTAAAAATTAACTGTTGCAAAAAAAATATATATAGTCTAGTGAAAATAGATTTTAATCATTAAAAAAAAATTACAAAATGCAATAGTTAACAGCTCAGAGAAGGTTTTCACTTACCAGTGAATGACTTAAAAGTTTGGCAAGTAACAATAAATCAGGCTAATCACTATTAGATGCTTCGCTATTAAAAAATACTAAATCATTCCAATTTGTAAAATATTTTTCTTCGGACTAGCGATAGCGATTGTAGTGGAAATGCTGGTCACCGAGTGATTGCTTCCTAGCAATTGTATCGAGATGTTTAGTATTGGAACATTGAGTTTAGAGCGCGGTCGGAATTATGGTAGGGGTTGGATATATGCAACCCCTACCATAATGCGCCGAATTGCCC
The DNA here is from genome assembly GCA_031368925.1 of Leptospiraceae bacterium. Lineage (GTDB taxonomy): Bacteria > Spirochaetota > Leptospiria > Leptospirales > Leptospiraceae > UBA2033. The sequence goes on along the minus strand of JANMOF010000189.1, from coordinate 2,299 downwards.
GAGCGGTAAATTACTGTTTGACAATAAAAGAGTGAGATTAATAGTGGTAAACAGATTTGGATTTTTTGTTTCAGCATTGATGATTGTTTTTCAGAGTATTCGCATTTACCTGCCTCTTCTCTCACAGTTTTCGTTAAAAAGACAAAAAGATTTTATAGTAGGGTTTTGATTTTTCTTGTCTTAACATTAAAAATTTCCGCTTTTCTCTAATTCTCCAGACTAAAAACATTTTAAGGATTTTAATTATGAACATTTACGTAGGCAACCTAACATACGAAGCAACTGAGAACGATGTAAGACAACTTTTTGAAACTTTTGGCGAAGTTACATCTGTAAAAATCATCACAGACAAATACACTGGCCAATCTCGTGGAATTGGATTTATCGAAATGACTAACAAAAAAGAAGCTCTTGCTGCCATTAGCGATCTTAATGACAAAGAACTAAAAGGCCGTGCTTTAAAAGTTAACGAAGCTCAACCTAAAAAAACATACGATGACAACGGCGGCGGTGGAAACCGTGGTGGTGGTTATGGTGGCGGCGGTGGCGGTGGTGGTGGAAGAGACCGCGATCGTGGTCGTAGAAACTACTAATCGGTAAATTAAGATTTGCCACAGAGGCGTAGAGACACAGAGTTTAATTTATTAACCTTTCTGTTTTGAGTCTTGTAAGAGTCCCTGTTTCATTCGTGAGATAGGGGCTTTTTTTATGCTTAAATTTGATCGTATTCAAAATATTTTCGACAGAAAGAATTATGTTTAAAAATGCAATTTGCTGAGAGCTAACATTTTCGTAATACAACGCTGCTCTTCGAAACATTAAAAGTAGTTTTTTAAAATCTTATTCTCTGTGAGTTGTTTGAATTTCAACCTCTCGTGTTACAATAATTGTTCCTATTACAATCATCGGACCTCCAATAAGTGGAATCGGAGTTAGCATTGTCATTATCCAAATAGCTTCTGTTAAAAAAGGATTAAAATTAGATTCACTTTCAAAGGTAAGGGTAATCTCTGTTACTCTGTCTTTTTCAATTCTTAATGTTGCACATTGAATAGGCTCGCTATGCATTTTCGAATTATAACAATTTTTATTTGTATAAGGCAGTAGCTCGTATTTTTTTTTGTTTCTCCTAATTTGGGTCGGTATCCAAACTGAACCGTTTTAGAGGTTAAATCTGTTATTAGAAGTGGTCTTATGATTGGATCGCTAATATGCAGATAAACAAAATAATCCCCTTCTTCTACAGCGATGAGGGATTTTGAATTTTCTTTATTGCTTCCCTGTATTTCAAAATCATTGTCTTTTTCAAATGGTCTATCTTTGTCATCATATGCAGGAAGTTTCTTTACACCACGTATCTCAACTTTGCTACTGGAGAATATTTCATCATTGACTGAATCAATAATATTTAATTTTAAATAGCCAATATTGTCTGATTCTTTACTCTCTTTCGTAATTTGCTTCGTATTAGAACAACTTAAAACTAAAAAAAGTATTAAGATTAGAAAGTAAAGCCGGTTCATAATAATTCACCACCGATAAAAAACGTTATGAATTCAAACCAAATAGGAATAATACCCAGAACCACCGAATCTTTTATCCGTGTTCATCGGTGGTAATCTTTAAAAATTCTACTTAGTTCTAACGTAGAAGTGTGATATATTATTCTTACCCGTTGGGCGTTTGTCGATTTCTATTCCGTCTATCGTCTTAATCATATCGAGTAGTTTTTTATGACCATAATTTCGTGGGTCGAAGTCAGGTTGTTTTTTTAGAATTAAATTTCCGAGGACTCCTAAAAACACCCAACCATCTTCTTCTGCGATGTCGTTAATGCTTTCTGAAATGAGTAGAATCAAATCTTCGTCTATTTTGGCGACCGGTAGAAAATCTTTTTTGTGACTGGTCTTGGTTGTTGCTTTTATTTGAGCCTGGTATTTTGCTTCTTTGTGTAAAATCTCTATGTAGATAAATTTATTACACGATGCGATGAAAGGAGAAGGGGTTTTCTTTTCTCCGATGCCGATAACTTTCATCCCTGCTTCTCTGAGTCGTGTGGCTAATCGTGTGAAATCGCTATCACTGGAAACGATACAAAATCCGTCTACTCCACCTGTATATAAAATATCCATCGCGTCAATGATGAGTGCCGAGTCGCTTGAGTTTTTTCCTACAGTTTAGCTGTATTGCTGAATAGTGGTAATTGCATTTTCTAAGATTACTGTTTTCAAGCCAGATAAAGTTGGCTTTGTCCATTCTCCATAAATACGTTTGAATGTAGGTGTTCCATATTTTGCTA
>JANMOF010000171.1:0-15587 GCA_031368925.1 Leptospiraceae bacterium | reverse complement strand
GTTGTCAAGCCAAAAAATATGTGTGTACTGATACCGAACATAATATTCTTGGAGTGAAAGTTTTTTATCAATCTCTCCTGTGTCTTTTATAAACTTCAAAACATTTGTGTCAAATACTTTTCTTGCCCATTCATAGTTAGGTCTATCAACAAACTTGTTTGCCAAAACATTTTTCTTGTAACCTTCAATTGATTCACTGAAAACTTGCAAACCGAACTGTGCAATTTGAGGTTGTGGAATTGGCTTCTCGGTAATTTTAAATTCTATGTTTAACTGTTCGGCTACTCGTTGCAATTTCTTCCAAGCATCAGTACAGTTTTTACAATTTGCAGGAGTGAGCCGGATGAAGTCAGGCAAATAATAAATCTCTAATTGTTTCACAATAAACCTCCATGTAAGACACCTTAATATTGAACAAAGATGGATTATCAGCGTTTTCAATTGCTTCAAATAAATCCCGTCCCGCATAATCAGGATCTGTCCCTGCAAGCTCGGCAGCTTTCGCTACGGTAAGATTCTTAATTCCCTGGGCAGATTTGAAATGAAACTTCACCCAGAATCTTTCTTTATTTTTATTCCAAAAAGAAAAAGTATGACTTCCATATCCATTCATAAAACGATAGCCGTCCGGTATTCCCCTATCGGAAAATAAAATTGTAATTTGATGATAAGCTTCCGGCGACTTAGACCAATAATCCCACATACGCTTTGGATTTTTATATCCTGTTTGTGGATCACGTTTTTGTGAGTGTATAAAGTCAGGAAATTTAGATGGATCGCGTTCAAAAAAAACGGGAGTATTATTTCCTACTAAATCCCAGATTCCCTCTTCGGTGTAGAATTTAATTGCGAACCCGCGTGGATCACGGTCAGTATCCGCAGACCCTTTTTCTCCAGCAACAGTCGAGAATCTTAGAAATAAATCTGTCTTCTTTCCAACTTGTGAAAAGATATTTGCCCTTGTGTATTTGGAAATATCATGCGTAATGGTTAATGTTCCGTATGCGCCGGAACCTTTCGCATGAACTACTCGCTCTGGAATTCTCTCTCTGTCAAAATGTGCAAGCTTCTCGATTAGATGAGTATCCTGTAATAAAAGTGGTCCCCTACTACCTGCAGACAGAGAATGTTGATTTTCCCCTACAGGCTGACCGCCGGCTGTGGTTAATGTGTTCTTAGACGCTGACATGTGAATCTCCTTGTTTGGTTTGTTTTTTAAAAATATATTGAATCCAGGATTGTATCGTTTGTTTAAAACGATTTTGTTTAAGGTTCATTTTCTGAGAAAGAATATCTGCGACTTCAGAACGACCAAACATGAGCGCGAAGCTAAGTGCCGTTAGCCTCTTTGCATTTTGATGAAATGGGTCTGCCCTTTTCTCTAAAAGTAATTTAACTATTTCTAAATGACCTTTGAAGGCAGCACCCATTAAGGCACTACTCCCGGCATTATCCGCTGTGTTTACGTCGGCTCCATATTCGATAAGAATTTTAGAAGCTTCTAGATGTCCGTTGTAAGCCGCAAGCATTAAGGCACTGTAGCCCTTCGCTTCTTTTTCGTTGATGTCTGAAATGGAAGGAAGTAGGTTTTGAATTTGAATAGAATTTCCTTCTCTAGCATATTGAAACAAAGGATTCTCTAGTTTCATTGTCTTTTTATACTCATCCCAAGAGCTCATTTTCTCTCCTTCTAATTAATTTTTAGAATGATTCTAAAAATTAATTAGAATCATTCTATTTACTAAATGGGAAAAATTACAAGAAAAAAAATTATAAATTTAAAAAAAATGGAATTTTTATGCACGATGTAAACCTTTTCTTACCCAATTCAATATGATTACTTTCAAAAATGAAAATGAATTTTGTCGTGAGGAAATTAGTAAAGAAGAGGAATCCGTTTCAACTCTCCTCATTCCAGAATACCTAATGGATGACTTTCTTTTAAAAATAGGGACGCGCAAAGGTAATGTTACTATTTACCTTCGAAGCTTACTCCGGAGGTTTAGGAGTATTACCCACACAGGCTTGCTTCCCGAACCGGGAAAAATTAAAACTGAATACCAACGGAAAAAATTAAATCTTAATAAAGTCAACTTTCGTCCTCGTAATAAAGACTGGATTGAACTAGGAGAACTGGCTCTCGCATTCGGGAAATCCCGTTGCTGGGTATTTGTCTATCTACTGAAACTAGACTTACTGGGTTTGTGGCGCGTTCTAGTCCAGACTCGGATGAACAAAGTAGTTCCTACACTCCCTACCTTAGAACTAAGAATTTTCTGGAAATTAGAGAGAGTTATGGATAACTTTGCACGAGGTTATTGCGTGAGAATCTAGAAAAGAACGAAAAAGAATACAATAACAATCCTAATATTACTGCACTATCTCACAATCACGAGCTTCGTCTCTTCCTCCAAGTAAGCCTCATGGGCTACATCCCATTTGGCGGTTCGAGTCACAACGCTTGCCGGATTATATCCATTTACCTCAACAAGGCGCAAAATCTCGGGAATCCATTCACGCGACTTAACACGACCAATGTTAATACTAGCACCATTATTATATAAATCCAGATAAGGAATAGGAAAGTCATTTGACCAGAAAATAGAGGCAGAACCAAATTTGCCGTCGATGTCAAGAGAACGAAGACCGCAAAGCCAGCCTTCTTTCGTTCCACTTGCTTCGGCAACTATGTCGTAGCGTTTAGAAGTAGCCTTGGGAAATTCTTTTACTTGTTCCACATGCACGCCCATGGATTCAGCCAATTGCAAGCGGCTAACATCCGTATCCATGTATAAAATTTCAGGGGCACCCATAAAATTAGCGAGAGAAGCGGTATATAGCGATATGCTGGCAGCCGCACCACCAAGGATTAAGACAGACTGATTTTTATTAGCATTTAGAAATATTCCAGCGAGTTTCCAGGCTTCGACTAAGTTATCGCTGATACTGGCAATCGAAACCAGGTCAGTTGAGTCTTTGATAGGGACTAACATCTCTTTTGCGTAAGGAACTAAAACCGCTTCAGTTAACGCACCGCCAAAGTCTTTTCCGCTTTTTCCCATTCCGTAAGCAGAAGCATAAGGAACAGAAGAGCAACTCTTAGAGCGATCGGTTTTGCAATAATGACAATGACCACAAGAAATTTGAAAGGGAACGGCAACGCGCATTCCGATTTGAAAATTCCCTGTGACGTCTTCGCTTAGAGCAGTAATTTCACCAACGAATTCATGTCCAATCGGAAAGGGAGCGCGAAATAGTGTTTGTCCCCTGAGAATAGGCAAATCCAAATCGCATCTAGATACAGCAAGCGGGCGCACGATCGCCTGGTTTAATCCGGAAATGATAGGAGTCGGAACTTCTCTCCATTCGAGTTGATTCTTTTTGATAAATTCTAATCGTTGCATAGGCAAAGTTTGAAATAAAATAGAATAGAGTCAATAAGAATTGACAAAAATATTTTCAATTCTGAAAATCAAAACAGGAGACTCCTATGAATAAAAAAATCCTCTTACTGTTCTTTTTTACAATCCTATCTTGTTCTTCCAAACCAGAAACAACCGCAGCAAAGTATCAATTTGCCGGCTGGGCGGGTAATCCCGATAATCCCAATGTAAAGCCTCATGATTTTTTTTACATGACCTCTCTTGCCCGTGCGAGTCAAAATTCTATTGATAAAAAGAATATAAGAATGATGCAAAATTCTTGTATTGAAGCAAATACATCGCAAGCGAAGAGTAAATTGTTACCAAAGCTTATAGGTGAATCTCTTATGGGCAGAGAAAGTCCAGCCGATGGATATGGAAATTATGATACAAATACATCTCTTATTAAAGAATACAATGATAAAAACAACGAAATCAAAGTAAAGAGCTGTTATCCTATCGCAAAGCCAAGTCGCGAAGAGCCGGATAGTGAATGGAAAGAATGCGAATGCGTTTTTTATTTATACATTAAAGGTGGCAAAGATTCAATCATCGTCAGAGCGAAAGAGATTGAGAGTAGATAATAAATGTAATTCAACAGTAGATAAAGATTATAGGAAAAATTGAAAGGAGAAAGATAATGTCAGAAATAAAAAATGACCCAAGCGGCAAAAAGCAAATACTGGTTTCTTTCATCGCAAATGTAATTGCAATCGGAGTTCTTGTATTTTCCGTTAAAGGAGCTTCGCTCAAATGCACAGAGGCAGGAGAATGTGAAATTCACAGAAAAAATATTTTTACTGAAAGCCAAGATACATTCAATTGGAAACAGGTTCAAAGTGTCGAATACTCAGTCGGATCGGAGGGATATAGCACAAACACCAACCGCCGGGGAGCGTTTACTACCAATTTACTCCTAAATATTAACGAAGAAAACAAGATTCCAATTTTTGTTTCCGGTGTCGCTTGGACCTTTGGAAAACTAGACAGAACGAAGCTGCAAACTTCCATTGATTCAGGTAAAATAGAAACACCTCTCTGGGCGATTTCCTTTGGAGAAGCAACACTATTTATTTCTATTATTTTTGGATCCATTGGATTTTTCTTTCTTCTATTTAGGATTGTAACACCCATTATCCCCAAAATGCCAGAAAAAGAATTACAAAAAGCACGTAAAACAAATTTATCTAAATTCTTACTTTTGCTAGCCGGTAGTTGTTTTCAATGGTTTAGTTTAATCGGCTATTTAATATTTGCCTTTGCTGCAGGCTTATGAGGAAATATTTAAAGATTACCACCGATGAACACGGATAAAGAAACGATAAAAAGGATGATATGGGTAAAGTTATTTTGGATAAAAAGTTAATCTTATTATTTCTACTCTTCCTCGCAAACCTCACCTGCTCTTCTAAATCAGAAAAGCCAATTCCCGAAAAACAACTCGAAGGCTGGGCGGGTAATCCTAATAATCCGAACGAGAAGCCGTTTGATTATTTTTATATGAATCATGCGGCGAGAGCAAGTCAGAAAGCCATAACAATTAAAAATGGAAAGATGATGGAGGCAACCTGCAAAGAAAACGCTGCATTAAGCGGAAAAGGTAATTTAATACGTAAAATGATTGGCACCCTGATTCTTGACGGGATGTCGCCAAGTGGTCAACTTCATAATATTTCTCCTATAATAAATTCACATACAATAAACGATACAGTAACAAAAAAAAATCTTATCGTAATAAATCTAATTGCTATGACTTACGAAGAAAATATAGGAAAAATAATTTTAAATGAATATGTTGGAAAAATCAAAGGTGCAGAAGCAAAAGACTGCAAGCCTCTCGCCATTCCTGACCAAGAAGTCCCGTTAAGTGAATGGAAAGAATGCGAATGCCTTATTTATTCACATATTCCAGGCGGAAGAGATGGAATCATCATAAGAGCGAAAGAACTTGATAAAGACTAATGCGCATTACCTACTAGCAATAAGATTCGCTTAATACTAGTAGAGACAGGTCTGAGACCTGTCTCGAAGGTAGGATTTACAATTTCACAAAGAAATTCATCTTTTATATATTGCAATACAAACGAAACAGAATTGACAAACGCATTCCGTTCTGAAAATTCAAAAGGAAACTCCTATGAATAAAAAAATCCTCTTACTACTACTCTTCCTCACAACACTCGCCTGCGCTTCTAAAACAGAAAAGCTAATTCCGGAAAAACAACTCGAAGGTTGGGCGGGTAATCCTGATAATCCGAATGAGAAACCATTTGATTATTTTTATATGAAATCGACAGGAAGAGCAAGTCAGAAAGCAATAGATAAAAAAAGTGGCAAAATGATTAAAGCAACATGCATTGATTCAATAACTTACCGTTCAAAAGTAAATTTAATTCGTAAAATGGTTGTTGAGAGTACCTACGGAGGAACTCCATCAAGTGGTCAACTTTATACTCCTTTCTTTTTGAATGATTTACTTACTCTTAATTATTCAAGAGAGACAAGATTCTATTCTCAAACTAAAGAAAATTTTTTCAATCCTCTCTATCTAATCACAGTTAAAGAAGATGTAGAGATTAGATTGGAACTTATAGAAGAATACCAAAGAGTAATCCAAGGTGTAGAAGTAAAAGACTGTCAGCCTCTTGCCATTCCTGACCCAGAAGTCCCATTAAGCGAATGGAAAGAATGTGAATGCCTTATTTATTCACATATTCCAGGAGGCAGAGGTGCAATCATTGCAAGATATAGAGAACTTGATAGAGAATAATATGGATAAACTACTCGCGATAAGGTCTGCCTAGTACGAGTAGAGACAGGTCTGAGACCTGTCTCTACTACGAGAAGATTAATCAAATTACCAACAAAGGCTAATTCCTCTTTACCGTTAAAATCCCACTACCCCAAGCGAAAGGGATCGAACGGCGTCAATAATTTGTATAATTCATCACGTACGGGTTGAATACATTCAACCCACTTATAAAATAAAGCACAAATTATTGACGATAGAGAGAGCCCGGTCGGCGTTGTCTCTGAGTAAGCGCTCGGTCATCGAGTGAAATTTATTGGATCTTCACGCAATAAATTTTGTATCGAGATGCCGATACTCCGAAAGAATAACGCCGATTCGCCCAACCTCCCAATCCTCAACCTCTCCGTGACTCTGTGCCTCGGCGGCAAAGGCAAATCCCCGTAACCCCCAGACATAAAAAAGCCGAGCCTTTAACAGCTCGGCAAGAAACATCACGGAGATTTATAACGAGATAAACCTAGATTTTCTATCTTAGAAGTTGCAAAACATTTTGAGATTTTTGGTTAGCCTGAGCTAACATCGCCGTTCCAGCTTGAGTCAAGATTTGGTATCTGGTAAGGCTTGTCATTTGCTCAGCCATATCAGTATCTCTAATTCTAGATTCAGCAGCTTGAATGTTTTCGTAACCATTCATTAAGCCTTTAGCAGCGTGCTCTAATCTGTTTTGGTAAGCACCGAGGTCAGCTCTTTGTTTAGAAATCATTTTAAGAGCATCATCAGCTAAACCGATAACAGAGTTTGCTTTACTAAGTGTTGAAAGAGAAATGAATGTCAATACAGTTGGGTTTCTTAAACCTAAAGCTGCAGTTGTCATTGTTTCGATATATACTCTTTCTCTTTGGTGCATGTTAGCCCCAATATGGAACCACATACTTGCAGATGGATTGAGTCTTGAAAAAGCTCCAGTCATAAGTTTCATCTTGTTAAACTCAGCTTGGGAAGCAATTCTATCAATTTCATCAACTAGTTGAGAAACCTCAACTTGGATTTGCTGTCTGTCTTCTTCGGTATAAATACCGTTAGCCGCTTGAACAGCTAGTACTCTAATTCTTTGAACGATTTCTTGAGTTTCTTGTAACCAACCCTCAGTTGTTTGAATAAGGGAGATACCATCTTCAGCGTTCATTTCTGCACGTCTGAGTCCGTTAACTTGGGTTCTCATTTTTTCTGATACTGCAAGTCCGGAAGCATCATCACCGGCTCTGTTGATTCTCATGCCTGAAGAAAGTTTTTCAACGTCTTTGTTCAGTGCTTCGTTGTTGAATTTTAATACTCTATGCGAATTAATCGCGGAAATGTTATGGTTAACAATCATTCGGTTTCCTCCATGAATCCGACTCTCTATCTTGAGAGTAATGATATTGAAGAATCATCCTTGACTCTTCATAAAATACATCGACAGGGGTTTAAAAAACAAAGAGAGACTTTTTTTGGGAAATTGTGATTTTTTTTCGTGGGGGCGATTCGGTGGAATTTCTCGATGTAGGGAATGGTTTCAAACCGTTCCTTGCTATTTATACAAAGCACCGACCGCGCTTTTGTTCCAATGCTAGGAAGCATTTCCACTACAATCGCTATCGCTCAGAGTAGTCGGACATTTTTTTCAATTGGAAGAAAAGATTCTCTGGTTGGACTTTATCTATCATTGACAAGAAATTTTTCTTATTCTTGAATTCGTATAATCAGCAACATATACATTTCCACTGCTATCGACCGCAACTCCAGTCGGACTTTGAAAACTAGCAGAATTTCCAAACCCATCAGCAAAGCCAGCTATCCCATTACCGGCTAATGTTGTTACGACTCCATTCGATGTAATTTTTCTTATTCTATGACTACCGCTTTCAGCAATATATAAATTACTAGAAGAATCAATTGCAATACCGTGAGGGAAATAAAAGCTTGCCGAAGTTCCAATCCCATCTATGGATACTAGCCTTCCTGAACCTGCAAATGTCGTTACAACCCCAGAAGAACTTATCTTTCTGATTTTGTTATTGCTAATATCTGTGATAAACATGTTTCCGCTACCATCCATTACGATGCCATGTGGACCTCTAAAACTTGCCATACTTCCTGTCTCATCAGTAGATCCAATGCCACCTGCACTACCAGCTAATGTAGTGATGATACCAGCAGAGCTAATTTTTCTGATTGTACGGTTAGCAGAATCAGCTACAAAGATATCCCCAGAGTTACTAACCGATATTCCTCCCGGATAATAAAAACTAGCCGCAGTTCCTGATCCATCGGTAGACCCGATACTGCCTGAGCCAGCTATAGTTGTAACGACTCCTGCCGATGAAATTTTTCTAATTCTGTTATTATACGAATCTGCTACATATATATTATCACTACTATCAACTGCCAATCCAAGAGGAGAATAAAACTTAGCCGCAGTTCCTATTCCATCTGTATAACCATCACTTGAACCTGCCACCGTAGTCACAGAGCTATCAGATGTTATTTTTCTAATTTTGCAATTATAATTATCAGCTACAAATAAATTTCCATTTTTATCAATAGCAAGTCCGGCAGGATAATTAAAACTTGCCGCAGTTCCTATTCCATCAGCAGAGCCAGTATATCCCGAACCCGCTAAGGTAGAGACAGTTACTTTTTTAGTTGGGTCAGAGCACTCAGAATAGACTATTCCAGACGAATTCGTTTGGCGATTTAAAGTAGCAATAGCAAGAATAGATTTTTCTTGTGTAGAATTTTTCTTCTTATCCTCGCCATCACAAAAAAACAAACCTGTTATAAAAATTACAATTATAGCTTTTCTCATAAATTATCCTCGTATGTATTCAAGTTTTCTCGAGAATATAGTTTTGTAAAGTAATATTTTAATAGGATTTACTTGAGTCAAAACAAGAAGAAATTCAAAACGCTTTAAACATTCGCAACAAATCGTATGCTTTTTATCGTGGAAGGTTTATCCATATCTATTTTCAATTTTTTTGTAGGCTTTGCCCAGAAGTTTTGACGTCCCGCATAATGGTCTATTAGACGCTCTTGGATAGACTCGGGAGTCCAAACGGCTAATCGCTCTAAGCCAGCGCATTCTTCGGCAGTTGCTTTTTTCTTTCTGCCGTCATCGTATACAATTTCAAATTGGTTGGTTTGAATAGAGTCCTGAATAAACTGAGGAGGAATTTTTAGTAGTTTTTTTTCTAATGGAAGTTTTCCTACTTTTATCCATAATCCGCTTGTGACTGAATAATGAGATACGGAAGTAATAAAGAGTACGGGAGAAGAAACAATCAAATCTAAATCGGATAAGTTTTCTTTTGCGCGAAGATCGTAAAAGGCAAAGTAAGGAGACTTTAGTATACGGGCATAGCTATGATAGCCTCTTTCAAGAGGTATTTTTACTATAGACCCTACAGTTCTTTGTTGTCTTTTCTCTTCCATATATCCTATAATATCCTATTCAGCAAAAGAATCAATAAAAGAATCACCGCACTTCCAAATAATTTTCTTGCCGCACTCAGATACTTTTCTCTATTCTCATTTTTTAGGCTGATCCCATTGATTTGGTTTCCAGAGGTTCCGCCCGTAGATTTTGCTCCGCCATGAGAATCGATCAGCATTTGTTCTCTGCCTCTAGTAGCATCTGAGTCCTTCGAAATTTTGTCTACCTCAGCCGGCTCAAATCCTTCTGAATTTTTATGATGTTGCCTATCTCTAGATGCGAGAATATTTAAACCACCTTGAATTTCAGTTTCCTTTTCATCATCGTAAACTCCGCTTGCTCTGCCACTATATATTTCGGACGCAGGCTTTTTACGTTTAATATAGGTAACATACAACTTGTTAAGCATTCTTTAGTTTAGTTGAACATAGCCTACTAAGGTCAATACTTTTTTCTTTTTTTGATAAATATTGAAAACATTCCTTTTTTCACTTGCGCTAAAAACGCCGGCATTAGAAAAAAGCCATTAGAAAGGAAAAACCACAATGGCTGAACTTAAAACAAAAACAACCGAGAAAGATGCAATTGAATTTATCAACGAAATAGAAGATGAAGCAAAAAGAAAAGACGGTCTCGCACTTCTAAAAATCTTCAAAGCGGTTACTCGCAAGAAACCTAAACTCTGGTCGAATGGAACAATAGGCTTTGGGGAATACCATTATAAGTCGGAGAGAAGCACACAAGAAGGAGACTGGATGGCAACAGGCTTTTCTTCTCGGAAAGCAAACATAACCATCTATATCATGTCAGGTGTAAAAAATTATTCGACTTTTTTAAAAAAGCTCGGCAAACACAAAGTAAGCAGTGGTTCTTGTATTTACATTAATAAGTTAGAAGAAATAGACTTAGAAGTTTTAAAAGAGTTAATTAAACAGTCAATTTCTGATTTGGGAAAAACTTACAAAATCAAATAAATTACCTTTCGTTTCTAACCCAAAGTCATCTTCCGCGTATTCTCATCCACCACTTCGAGTCGTATTTCAATCGCTGAGGTATCAAAATACTCTGTTGCAATCTGCCACCATTCTACAATGGATACTCCTTGTTTGCCCCATATTTCCTCAAAGCCAAGATTCTCTACTTCTTCCGAAGACTTGAGACGATACAAATCAAAATGAAAAATACTAAACTTTGTAGTCTTATATTCATTCATTAAATTAAACGTAGGTGAATTCGGATTTAAGCCGGAATCCAAAGAACGAACTAAATGAGAGGTAAATGTTGTTTTACCCGCCCCCATTTCTCCCGTAAGAAGAATTACAGGAAATTCTATTTTACTTTCGTCTAGAATTTTGCGCAAGTAGGAAACAGGTTTTTCGATTTGGTTGAGTTTGTAGATTATTTGCATTGTTTTTTACCTCTCCCCAATTTTTTCTTATCTGAAAAATTTTCTACATCTAAGCCCCTCTCCTTAAGGAGAGGGGCGGGCTGGAAGCCGAGGTGAGGTCAAGATTAAGTAGAGAGTTCAAATAAAAAGTAGTCTTACTTCTTCTGCGTCTAATACGTATTTTTCGCGGCAAAACTCACAGATCATCTCGATATTGCCTCTTTCTTCGATGATAGAATACGCTTCTTCTTTACCAATAGATACAATTACATTTTTTATTTTGTCGAGAGTGCATCCGCAGTAAAATTCAGGAATCCCTACTTCTAAAATATCTGCTTTCGTCTCGAGCATATTCTCCATTAGCTTGAGAGTGCTATCTAGACTTCCCGAAAAAATCTTAGCCTGGTCAATATCAATGTTTGAAATTTTATCCATCAAGTCATCAATTTGTCTTGAGGTAGTAAAAGGTAATGCTTGAAAAATCATTCCACATGCTCGCATAGGTCTGGCATTTATATCTGTATAAATAGACAAAAAAGAAATCAATTGATCTGACTCATTGATATAATTCAAAAGATTTGTTTCAAAAACTGTATCTTCTAGTTTAGTAATAGACTGGTGCAGCTTTTGAATCCCTCCCCAGCGAGTAACACGAAATATCCCCGCCCCAATTCCTAACGTTACATCAGATGGATCAGCTTGAATTGCATTATGCTTTGCCATCCCTCTCATACGACCCATTCTATCCGAGTATGCCATTACCCGCTCAATGTCCCCTTCCCCCTCTAATTGAATGCTAATCATCGTCTCTTCTTTTACAAGTCCTGCTAAAAAAAACGCTGCAATCATTGTCTTACTGACAAGAGTCGCGGAAGAATATTCCATTTCATGTCTTTGAATGACTTCTCTTACAGAATTTGAACAATCCGTAAGCATAAATCTAAAATTAAATTCAGGTATTATCCCAATTAAATAAGAATCTGTTTTATCCATATATTTCTTGTAGCGAATCTCTCTAAAAAACATACGTCAATTAAAAAAGGATCCTGATAGTTTTATTTTCCCTAGCATGAATACATTTTTTTCTAGATTGACAAAAAGAATTATCACTTGTTTTACTTTTTTATAAACCTATGAAAAATAAAATAGCATATCTACTCATTTTCACTCTTGGATTTTTTTCTTTTTGTAAATCAGAATCAAATGATAACACATCTGGAAAAAAAATAGAAACCGACCCCCGAAAAAAAATCATCTTCTTCGGTGACAGCCTCACTGCAGGAATGGGTCTTAACGGATCTGAAGAATCTTACGTTGCCCTCCTCGAAGAAAAACTAAAAAACGACGGGCTTGATTTAAAAGTAATCAACGCAGGTCTAAGCGGCGACACAACTTCGGGAGGCATTGCAAGACTCGACTGGTCTATTTCTAAAGGAGTAGATTACTTTGTTCTAGAACTAGGGGCAAATGACGGTATGCGCGGAATAGATACAGCACTCATTGAAACAAACCTAAAGAAAATCATCTCCCGCGTTCGCAAAAAAAACCCAGACGTAAGAATTCTATTAGTCCGAATGCTTACATTTCCAAATCTAGGTCCCGCTTACGTAAAGAAATTTGATTCCATTTATCCGCGTCTCGCCAAAGAGGAAAACATTCTGTTATCCCCTTTTCTTCTAGAAAAAGTTGCCGGTGTCAAAGACCTCAACCAAAAAGATGGAATCCATCCAACAGCAGAAGGTCATAAGTTAGTCGCAGAAACACTTTATCCAAGTGTGAAGAAGTTGGTGAAATAGGAATTTCCTATTCTAAAAATGAATCAAAGCCTTCACAATTCAGGTATAATTCCTAAAATATATTTTACAAATCTTCCTAGCTAATTTTTATGGAATTATCACCAATATTTTGCGGGAATAGCTCAGTGGTAGAGCACCTCCTTGCCAAGGAGGGGGTCGCGGGTCCGAATCCCGTTTCCCGCTTAATGTATTTATTCACCCCCAATACAATACAGAGAGCAATCCATGGAATACAAAGTAACAATTAACGAAGACGCGACTGCAAAATTAGATTTAACCTACTCACCAGAAGACATTGAAGAAGCATTCAAAAAAGCTTACATCAGGGCTGCCCAAAAAGTAAAAGTCAACGGGTTTAGACAAGGCAAGGCACCCATGGAAATGGTAGTTAAAATGCTCGGTGACTCTGTTTCTGATGACGCTGTGACAATACTACTTACTGATTCCATCAATGGACTCTACCCAACTCTTTCTTTTAAAGCCTACAAACCGCCTAAAATTGAAATCGAGAAATTTGAACGAAATAATACTCTAATTGCCAAAGCAACCTATGAAACAGCACCGGAAATTAACCTCGGCAAATACAAAGAACTTTCAGTTGAAGTATTTAATGTAAATCTAACCGATGAAGACATTCAGCCACAACTGAAAGACATACAACTCAAACTTTCCAAGACGCAAGCTCGTGAAGCAGACGAATTATCCCAGGATGGGGATTTAGTAGACATTGATATTGAAACTAAAAATGAATCCGGAGAAATTGTCCAGGACTCCAAAAATAGCCAATATTACATCGGTCTAAATCCAAAACAAAAAAAGCTCGATGCAGAAATCATCGGACTAAAACTAGGCGAGAAAAAAAACTTTGATTATACCTATGATAGTGATGTTTCACCAGAATTATCCGGAAAGACTTTTACTTTTACAATTACCGTTAATTCTATTTCCAAAGTCATTTATCCCGAACTAGATGATAGCCTAGCACAAGAATGGGATGAGACTCCTACAATGGAAGAACTCAAAAATAAGATGAAAGAAAATCTTAAAAAATTTGTAGATGACAAGCTTCACGCCCACTACTCTAATCAACTGATTACGGAAGTTGTTAAGAATGCAAGCTTTAGCATTCCAAATTCTTTAATTGAAGAAGAAAGCCATGCGCTCTACCACCAATTTTCGCACGATTATAACCTAGATCATATGCCAATGGAAAAATATGCTGAAATGCTTGGCTCCGATCTGGATTCTGTTAAGTCTAACTTTCAAAATAGAGCTATAGAACAAATTAAATACTATCTTGCGGTTCATGAGCTTGCAAAACAGGAATCTATCTCAGTTGCTCCAGAAGAAATGGAAGCAGTATTTTCCCGTTTACAATTAGGAGAAAAAGAAAAAAGCAGCCGAGAATCAAAGGAAAGAATTTATAGAAATATCTATGAAAACCTGATTTCGCAAAAAGTGTATGATTTTTTACTTTCCAATTCTAGCAAACAAGGGAATAGTGAAATTTCTGTCAGCCGCGCTTCAGAAATTCTAAACGGCTCCAAAAAGGATAACTAAATTTATGCCAATTATACCATATATTACTGAGCAAACTAGTCGAGGAGAAAGAAGCTCCGATGTATTCTCACGCCTGCTAAAAGACCGGGTCATTTTCATCGGTAGCGGAATTGACGATGAGTTTGCCAATATTTTAACTGCTCAACTTCTCTTCTTAGAAGCTGATAACCCAGAAAGAGATATTTATCTTTATATCAACTCTCCAGGTGGATACATTTCTTCTGGTTTAGCTGTGTACGACACTATCCAATACATAAAGCCTGAAGTTCGCACCCTTTGCATTGGGCAAGCATCCTCTATGGCTTCTCTCCTATTAGCTGCTGGGTCAAAAGGCAAGCGTTCAGCACTTCCGCACGCTAGAATCATGATGCACCAACCTTCTGGTGGAGCAACTGGACAAGCAAGTGATATCGAAATCCAAGCAAACGAAATTTTGCGAGTAAAAGGAATTATTAATTCCCTCTACCAAAAGCACACAGAAAAAGATATTGCTTTAATTGAAAGAGATACCGAAAGAGATTTCTATATGACTGCCGAAGAAGCGAAAGCTTACGGTATCATAGACAATGTCATCACTGACAGAAAAATACCTAAGGTAGGATAGGTTTTGGCTTCGACTAAGAAACCGACAAATATGGGAAAAGAAAAATTACATTGTTCCTTTTGTGGCAAAGAGCAGGATGCGGTCAAGAGATTGGTCGCGGGTCCTGGAGTATATATCTGTGACGAATGTATTTCTCTTTGTACAGAAATTATCGCTGATGAGCCCGCTCATCTAGAACGACCTACCCATATTACAGATGTTCCGAAACCACAAGAAATCAAAAAAATCTTAGACCAATATGTAATCGGACAACACCACGCAAAACGTGCTTTATCGGTAGCTGTTTACAATCATTACAAACGAATTCACTTTAACGTTGGGAAAAATGACGTAGAGCTAGAAAAGTCAAATATTCTACTCATAGGTCCAACTGGAAGTGGAAAGACACTTCTTGCTCAAACACTTGCCCGTATCCTTAAAGTCCCATTTGCAATCGTAGATGCTACTGCATTGACCGAGGCAGGCTATGTAGGAGAAGACGTTGAGAATATCATCCTAAAGCTAATCCAAAACGCAGACAATGACATTAAGAAAGCAGAGCTCGGAATTATTTACATAGACGAAATCGATAAAATTTCTCGTAAAAATGAC
>JANMOF010000133.1:0-24872 GCA_031368925.1 Leptospiraceae bacterium | reverse complement strand
ATTGGTGATGCAATCATGGGCTTATTTCCGGATAATCCCGATGATGCTCTATTAGCCTCTATTGCAATGCAAAAACAAATTCAAGAATATAATTTAGAAAGAAAAAGAATGGGAGCAGTCCCTATTAAAGTAGGAATTGGTTTGCACACAGGAAGCTTAATTCTTGGAACCATTGGACATGATGAGAGAATGGAAGGGACTGTAATTTCCGATGCGGTCAATCTCGCATCTCGTCTAGAAGGATTAACCAAACACTATGGAAGTAATATTTTAATCAGCGAAAATACATTTAGTTCTTTAGAAGATCCTACTAAATACAAATTTCGACTTTTGGACAATGTGCTTGTAAAAGGCAAAGAAGACAGTATTTTTGTGATTGAAATTCTAGATGGATTTCCCGACGACCTCCTTGAAAAATTCATGGAGACAAAAAAAGATTTTGAAACGGGTAATCTTCTATATAAACAAAAAGCATTCGATGCAAGTATTGACTTTTTTAAAAAGGTCTTAGAAATAAATCCATTAGATACGGCAACTGCATTTTACCTCAAGCGGGCTGAGTATTATAATAGCCACGGAGCGCCGCCTGATTGGGAGGGCGGGGAAGTATTTCTTGACAAATAAAATTTCCTTGGTCATACAAAACGACTTTCTTTTATTTGCGTTCTGATTAATTGATGTTACTGATGGAAAAGACGCGCTATTTTTTATTTGTTCTTAAAAAAAAATACTCTCATCTAAAAGTGAGCGTTGCGTATAAATTTACTATTTTCGGAATCAGTTTTGGTTTTCTTTTTCCTTTATTTTCAACGTTAGCCGAAACATGGATGCAAGTTGGAATGATTTCTTTGGAATCAAGCTTAAGAATACAAGCCTCTCGTCCTCTTCTCTGGGTTATTGATAGTGCTCCCTTTTTTTTAGGATTCTTTGCTTGGTTAGCTGGAATAAAACAAGAAGCAGTAAAAAAACTAAACCTCGAACTTCAAAAATCGAATAAAGATTTGAAAATCGAAATTGCAAGAAGCAGTAGCATTGAAAGAAATGTTCGCGATTTGATTGATGTCTACAAAGAAGACTTACACTCCGCGAAGTTGATTCAAGAGTTTTCTTTACCAGAAATTCCATCCTTCCCGCAATTTAAAATTCATTATAAATACTTGCCTCTAAATCCTGTTGGTGGAGATTTGATTTCTCTGCAAAAAATAAACAATGGATTACTCGGTATTCTAGTCGGCGATGTAGTAGGTCATGGAATTTCGGCTGCTCTCATCGCGTCTCTTGTCAATGTTCTTGCCAGTAAGAATCGAGAAAAGAACGGACTTAATCCCAAAGAGTATTTAGAATTTTTGAACAAAGAGGCAAATCAGTATTTACCGGAAGACTATTACTTCACCGCATTATATGGATTACTCGCATCCAATGGTAACTCTGCAAAATTTACTTTTTCTCGCGGTGGTCATCCTTACCCGTTCATTTACTCCCATGAAAAAAAAGAAGTTAGCATACAAGAAATTTCAGGAACACCTCTTGGTCTTCTAGATGATCTTACTTACAGCGAACTCAGCGTAGATCTTTTTCCAAAGGATAGAATCTATATTATCACTGATGGTTTGATCGAAGTCAAAAACGATATTGGAAAATTACTCGGTAGTAAAAATTTCTCTAGCATCATCGCTAACGCCTGTAGCCACACATCTACTCTCGAAGACTCTATTGAATTTATTTTAAACACAGTCGATAAATTTTCTATCGGAAAACCTGTCGATGACGATCGTTTCATTTTAGGAATTGAAATTCAAGAAGTATAGTTGATTGCAATTGAAATTATTCCTATTCTGCATTCTATATTCCTGTAAGTCTGGATTGGAATTAAAGGAACCACCAGAGCTTACGAGGGAAATACTACTTAGCCACATACAACTGGGAAGTTCTGAGACGTTGGCAAAAAAAGAATAAAATCCAGTTCATTAATTTAAAAATTGTTCTTGCTTGTATTATTTTCTTATTTTTATGTAAAATTCATACAAGAAGTTTAAGCAAAGTAGAGATTTAGAAATACAATGAAATGGAAATTATTTCGTAAACAAATAGAAAAAAAAGTAATCGATCCCTTTAAGCCTGAAAATATAATGCAGGCTTTGAAGAACCCGGACGAAGTTCTGATGAAAAGCCTGCGCT
Organism: Leptospiraceae bacterium; assembly: GCA_031368925.1. Lineage (GTDB taxonomy): Bacteria > Spirochaetota > Leptospiria > Leptospirales > Leptospiraceae > UBA2033. The sequence continues at coordinate 22,694 of JANMOF010000133.1, read as the reverse complement.
CTTTAACGGAGATAACTGGGAGTATAACAGGTATTAGCTTTAACTCCTACTCTAAATTGAAAAGTGAGGCTAAGGGCAAATCAGAATATACCTTTATCGGGGAAAAGAAAGTAGAAGAAGTAAACCTTCAATTATTCACTTACAACGAAAATGACTGCTTGGAAACGCAAGAGAAAACAGATTTTAAATTAGTTGATAAGAGTAATCAATCGAATAACTACTGGCTAAATCTTCACGGGATTCATGATGTTCCACTCGTAGAAGCGATAGCCGATACACTTAATCTCGAAAACCTTACAGTCAGACAAGTCATTGATACAACACAACGTCCTAAGATGGAGGATTACGACGATTATATCTTCTTTAGCATAAAATCTATTTTAAAAGACGAAAATGACAGACTCGATATAGAGCAACTATCGTTTGTTCTCGGAAAAAACTACCTGGTATCTTTTCAGGAAAAAGTAGGAGATCATTTTAATTTCATCCGTCAGAGAATGCGCGATAACTTTGGCTTGGTAAGAAAAAGAGAATGTGATTTTCTATTATTCCAATTACTCGATGCAATTCTAGATAATTATTTCGAAACACTTGAGTCAATCAACCACGAGATTGCATTTATCGAAAGGCAAACACTAACTAACCCCAAACAATCGACTCTTTTGTTAATCGAGAAAAATAAGAAAGATGTAAGTAAAATAAAAAAGTCTCTTGCTCCATTCAAAGAAGCGTTGACCAATATTCTACAGGATAGAACTCATTTTTTAAATAAGGGAAATAGAAAATACTTTAGAGATCTTACAAATAGTTGCAGTAATGCAATAGAAGAGGCTAATGCTACTTATTCGGCACTAGAGAGTCTAACTAATATTTACTTCTCTTCTTTAAGTCAGAAGATGAACGAGACCATGAAAGTATTGACTACTGTTGCGACAATTTTTATTCCACTGACTTTTATTGCTGGAGTCTATGGAATGAACTTTGAAAATATGCCCGAGCTCAAGTGGCAATATGGATACTTCGGTGTCTGGGGCATAATGATATTAGTCTTAATCGGAATGATCTACTATTTCAAAAAAAAGAAATGGCTTTGAGTCATTTCCAAGACTTTCTGCCAAATCCCATTCCACTTGCTTTAAATTCAGATTCGGTTAGTCCGCCACAAACGGAAATTTCCCCTTCTCCTTTCAAATAAACCACACCCTCGGCTGAATCCGCAAGGGATTTCCTGCCCTGTGGTCCGACTAGTAAGTCTATCGTGTCATCGAAAGACCACCTATCGGCTTCGGAGCTAGTCTCTCCTGTGGATAATTCTATTTTTCCGCTTCCACGGATTTGTAGCATTGTTCCTGTTTTTAGAAATAGGTTTTGCTTTTTCCAGGTTTGCGAAAGTTTGATTTTTTTAATATCATATTCTCTTAAAATTTGAAGACTTGTTCCGCCAATCACGGCTTCTTTGTATTTAGGATTCCAGGAAAATCCAAGTTCAAAACCGGAAAATTGTAATTTGCCGTTACTAGAATTGAGAATCCAGAGACTATAACCTGCACTAGTCCCACTCACCGCCAAATTATTATTATCCGGTGCAATTTTTGCCTTGCTCCATCCATATACGGGTGAGCGAAAAGCTTCTTCTCCTGTTTTGGGATTGAGAGCGTATACTTGATGTTCGCCTCCTTCTCCTGCTGATACCCATAAGTTTTTCCCGTCTCCTGCAATATCTAAAGACCGAATAGGCATTGCTAAATTGTCGTAAGATGTATTATTCGATTTTGGATTTGCAAAGACTGGCGGAGCTTCCATTTCTATAATGTCTTTTTTAGTCTCATTTTTCTTTGCAATCTTTTCATCTAGAACATGAATTCTTGCGTGAGGTGTGCCGTAATAAAATCCATTTTGTTCTTTCTTCTCCACGATGCTTGGAAATGGAAGACTATTTTTAAATCCAGAAGGCTGGTCTCCATCAAAATTTTCTTTGTCTGAAATAATCTGGTATCTCCAGATTATCTTCATCGTCTTTGCATCATGTAAAATGAAAACTCTATCATATAAATTCGGACCTGTCATTACATTAGTATAAAGGCTTATGATTTGAGAGCCAGACTTCGCATATTTAGAATATACCGGCAGCAAATACCAATAAGGCGCAAGACCGGTTTCTTCTCTCTCTTTGATTTGGTCAGCGTTTGGTTTTCTGTGATCGATATTTAGACCGGATTGGAAAAACCTAGAATCCTCTTCTACCGTTTTGCGTAAAACTTTTCCATCCTTAGTAGACAAAGTAAAAACACTTCTAACCGGAGTTTCATTTTCACTTTTGAAAACTAATAGAAATTCATTTCCATTTGGATGAATATCTGTGACTATCGGATAACCGGCAGAATTCGCTTGGATATTTATTTTCCAATCTGTTACCCCGGAAGTAAGATTAAAAAGATAAATCTCGCCTTTGTTAGTAGAGGCAAGAATTTTTTCCCCGTCAGGCGTGTATACAAATCCTGTGATTTCATCGGAGTTTCCTATTTTAAATTCTTTTGCAACAGCCCAACATTTATTATCATTTGGTGGATTGTAAGAATTGTAGTCCAAGGATGGAAATTGAAATGAGCCGAGACTCATGATAGAAATAAAGCAGAAGATAGAGAGGAAGATTTTTTTTGATGTATTCATGACGACTCCGTGGGATGCTTTTGTATCAGGTTAAGAAAGATAGTCAAGTTTAATTTGGTATTATTAAAAACATCCGAAAAGAATTTAGAATTAAAAGCAGGTGTTGTTTGAATTGACTCGCAAGGTATTGGTCTTACCTTTCGAAATTTATCGAATGATGATTTGAAGGTGTTGGATAAGATTGAGTAGCCTTTTATAATGGGTTACTTAGGCGAGGATAATGTTGGTTTACCAGGGATGTTTTTAAGGTCCGCTAACACATTTGCCATGATAAACATTACCTTTCCCTGAAATCCCGCCTACAATCGGAGTCCCAATAGTTAATATATTATCGTACGTAGGTGCCGGAGCTTGAGTCGTTGAGCTATGCAAGTCTGCTACAGTTAAATTTGGGAAATAAGAAGTATCAAAAAAAGGAGCAGGTTTTGACATATCGAGTAAACTAACTAATTCAGTAATGCTTGGTAACCTCCATGATTTTCCAGCCAAGTTTAAATTTTTACAATAAAGTAAAGTGTTAGCCCAATTCGCTGTGCTTAGTGCTCCTCCCATACAATCTAAATTTGATTGCCCCATAGCACATTTTTGCCAAATAAGTTTAGTTCGTTTATTTAGAACTGTTCCATCTCCATTGTCTACTAAATCACCTGCAGGGGGACTGTCCCCATTTACACAATGAACTGGATTTGTATTGCCCAAATTTTCAGTTTTTTGCAACTCATTGAGTGCCATTGTGGATGAAGCACTAGGCAAAATCAGTGAAGAAGTCCAACGATACTTGCTAGCGCCAGTCGTTGACGGAGCATTTGGAAATAACGTTGGATTCCAGAATGCACTTCCATTTGAATGATCCATTAATTGATTCAATTCGTGCAGAGTAGGAAGTCTCCATTTTTTTAATCCGGCATAGCCTGCACCTGCATTTATAGAATTAAGATTGCTACAGGCAGTTGTCGCCGCGGCATATGTAATAGCTGCAAGTGAACCACCAGTGCAGGTTACTCCCGAGAAACCTTCTTGGCATGTTTTCCAGACAATTCCTTTTAAAGTGTCAATATTAATTGGATCATTTGGATAACCAGTATTAGTCGAACTGGATAATATTCCTTTAGCATTCGGGCTATCAACAAAATGTCCATCTTGATTTGGATGACTAGCTGAAACCGATGAACAGGTTTGAACAACACCGTTATCATAGCATTGTTGGTTTGTATCTGCCACCGGTGTAATCGCGTAAGCCGTAACGGTATATACCAATTTGTCTCCGGCTTGACCGAAGAAAGTAAAAGTAACTGGGTTAGTAAAGTCTAACGCCGTTATTCCGCTGATAAAAGAAGTATTGCCTATTTGTATGGATATTGCATTCGTTGTAATACTCGGAATCGCCGATGTAATTTTTCCGTAAGGAAAATCAATCGTAATGTTTGATCCTGCTATTGTTCCAGTGTAGGTCTTACTTAATCCATTGACAGTATCAGTAAAATTGAAAGCGGTTACACTAAGATCTACACTGTTATTACCATTCGTAAAAATTCGAGATAAGGTTGCGCTTGAGATTCCGCAAAAAGTAGAGGTATCTCCCAACACCGCTTTAACTTGTAGTATTCTTTGGAAAAAACCGGAAGCGGGATTACAGGGCGATTCATAATTTGTGGTAGTGCAATTTAGAATCAAAAGCAAAATGCAAGAAATTCGAAAGGAAGTGGAAAAAAAATTTATTCTCCGTTGGAAAATATTGTCATAGAGTTTTCTAATCGCAACTTTCATAAAATCGGTAGTATTAAATTTTATAATTCTAAAATTAGCAACTAAAATATTGGTTGAAATATTTATTTATATATCCTAAATGATAAGTATGAAAAAAATTTGGCTAATATTGATTATTCCCTTTTTATTACTTTCGAAAGATGTAAACAACACTCTACAGTTCCTTACTGGAGATTATTTACTCGTAGGAAAAAAACCGGATTCGAACGTTACCTATTCCGGGACTATTTCATTTGCCTACAAAGAAGAAAAAAAGGAACTGGGATTTATACGAATTATTAATGGGAAAAAAACAAAAGGCATCGCCAAAATAGAAAAAGCGTTAGGCGGCGAGTCAGAAGTCTTGCGACTTCGATTTATAGAAGACAAATTAGAATATGAAGGAACATTTCTATGGCGCTCTGATTTAGATAATTACGGAAGGCTCTCCGGTTATATTTATTTAAAGAACGGTAGCACGACAAATCCCGGACTAGAAGCTTACTTTATTAAGCAGTAGTAACCCTCCGTGACTCGGTTCCTCTGTTGCAAAACATACTGAGTAGTTATGGTAAGTCTATTATTAGTTGATGGGGTAACAGCATTATACCCCATTTAAAATCCACCGAATAATGGAAAATGTCTTTGTAAAATCAAAAAAGTATTGTGATAGAAATGGATTTCCTGTTGTAAAAGAATAAATTCGTAAAATCCCATATAAAACAAAAAAAAGAGCGAATATATATTGGGCGAGCTTAGCCAATCGTTTCTGTTCTTTGCTAAATTCTATTAGGTATGGGAAAAAAAAACTAGCAATCATATAACACTGAACAGCCGCAACAATGTAACCGAACGGGTTGTAGTATAACGCTTCCAAGAAATGTAAATGAAAAATATGAACCAAAGACCGCCCCATCCCACAGCCCGGACAGGGAACTCCTGTTAGGTGAAAAAAAGGACAAATCGTAAAATGTGAATCTCCCGTCGGTAAAATGAAATAAACCGGCAAGAGTAATATCGCTAGAATTTGCAAATTTCTTATCATCTCAAATTGAATTATAGCGATAGCAAGAAAAATGCAAATAAAAAAACCATTGACGATATTCAATAAATAATTAACATCTTTATAGAATTATTCTTAGGAGGAAAATTTTTATGTTAAACAGAAGCCCAATTATGGTTTTCATTTACACCTTTTTAACTTGCGGAATTTACGCTATCGTATGGCAAGTTAAGACAAAAGACGAGATGGTGTCTCTAGGCGCAACTATCCCAACAGCGTGGTTACTACTTGTCCCCTTTGCCAATCTCTATTGGATTTGGTTATATTGCGTTGGTGTTGAAAAAGTAACCAATGGAAAATCAACCGCAGCGATTACTCTTCTTTTGCTCATGCTTCTTGGTCCAATCGGCATGGCAGTTGTTCAAAATAGTTTCAATGAAATTGCGAAAGCATAATTAAACGAAACGCAAATTTTAAAATTCAGGGCTTGCGTAAATGCAAGTCACTGAGTTTTCTCTCTAATTTTTTCCCTTATTCCCCTTGACAAAAAAAGCTTTTTATAATAGACTGACTAGACTGACTAGACTGACTAGATAGGAGGTGCCACCAATGAATATAGCACATGCATGGCAATTACAGGATGCAAAAAGCAAATTTAGCGAATTAGTAGAGTTTGCGATTTCTAAGGGACCTCAGTTTGTTACAAAGCGGGGCGTTAAATCGGTCGTAGTTATTTCCATAGACGAATTCAATCGACTCAAAAAACCCAAAGATGATTTACTTTCTTTTTTTAACCAAGCACCTAGAATTGATTTAGATATAGAGCGTCAAAAAGATTTCGATAGAAATATTTCTCTATGAAGTTTTTATTAGATACTTGCTTTATTTCTGAACTAATTCGAAAAAATCCAAATCAAGGTGTCGTGGACTGGCTTGCGGATAAAGAGGAATATTCTCTATTTCTAAGTGTTTTAACAATAGGCGAAATCAAAAAAGGTATTTCTAAATTACCAAACTCCAAAAAGAAAGAAGACCTCGGACGATGGCTCATTCAATTACAAAAAAGATTCGATGATCGAATTATTCCAATCGACTCGGATGTTTCCCTCAAGTGGGGACAAGTCCAGGGTGAGTTAGAAAAAAATGGAAAATCAATGCCTTCTATAGATGCACTCATCGCTTGCACCGCTCTAGTTCACAATCTAATCATTGTTACCCGCAACGCAAAAGATATTAAAAGAAGTAAAGTAGAAACCATTGATCCTTGGGAGTAAGATGTAGCAGAGAAAGGAAAAGCTTGACAATACATTCTAATCTGACAAAAATGAAATTATGGAAAAGATAAATTACTATGTAGATTTGAATATTCTAAACGATCAGGCTAGAAGGGAAGTAATAGACTTCTATGAGTTTTTAATTTTTAAATATGGGAAAAAAAAAACAACAACAATAACAAAAAATAGACTTTCTAATTTTTTAGCTGAACCTATCAAGACTAATATTCCTTACACTTTTAATCGCAATGAGTTATATGAAAGGTAGTAAAATATTTATTGATACAAATATTTTAGTTTATGCAAAAATTGATGACGGATCAGAAAAGCATACGCAAGCATTGGACTTTATTAATTCTAATGAATCTGAAATTATTATCAGCGCACAAGTATTAAATGAGCTATTTATCGCCCTCTATAAATTCTTTAAAAATGACTTATCTACTAGAAATGCATTAACTTCCTTAATAACTGATTGCCAAGTTGCTCCGATTACATTACAAACATCTCAAGCAGCATGGGAAATAAAAGAAAAACATAAATTTTCTTATTGGGATAGTTTAATTATTTCCTCTGCTTCAGAAAACGAGTGTGAATTTTTATATACTGAAGATTTGCAAGATGGGCAAATTATAAATAGCCGACTAACAATTAAAAACCCATTAAAGTCTAAGGTATAAATTATTTTTTTTTCTTCGAAATTTTATTTCAAATCAAAAGGAGATTTTTTTCGATAACTTGATTTGGTTCTAGCTTTTTTTATTCAAGGAGCATACCCATGATTAACCAACAACTTATTACCAAAATCAAATCAGCAAAGCGAGTTGCAGTTCTAACAGGTGCAGGAATTTCTGCGGAGAGCGGCATACCGACGTTTCGCGGTGCAGGTGGGTATTGGCGCAATTACAAAGCGGAAGATTTGGCAACACCGGAAGCATTTGCGCGGGATCCAAAATTAATCTGGGAATGGTATGCAATGCGAATGCAAGTTTGCCTCGATGCAAAGCCAAATGCCGGTCATGAAGTAGTTGCAAAGATGGAATCTTACTTTCCAGAATTTTTACTAGTCACACAAAACGTAGACAATCTTCATACACGAGCGGGTAATACTAAGTTACTCGAAATTCACGGAAATATTTTTACGGCAAGATGCATTTCCTGCCAGAAGAAATTTAAGCTGGAAGAGATTCCAAAACAAATTCCAGTATCATGCAAATACTGTGGAGTATTAGCAAGACCTCATATTGTTTGGTTTGGGGAAAGTTATGATATGGAATCTTTGCAGAAAGCTAGAGAATTTTTGTTGAAGTCAGACATAATTTTTATTATCGGAACCTCAGGTCAAGTGGGAGTGCCTGTTCAATTGGCGAGTGAAGCAATTAATCGTGGTGCTTATTCTATTGAAATCAATCCTGAGTCCTCAACTATTTCCAATCAGGTTGATATGCATTTTGCAAGCGCATCCGGCAAAATTCTTCCCGAAATTTGGCAAGAAATTATTGAAAAATAAACTTGATGTTTAAACCTGAATTTGGATTGTTTAAATCTGTATTCAATTTTTCATCTACGGGAGTATTTCATGCGACAATTTTCCAAGAGTATTCTTTTTATTACAATTTTATTTTCGATTTCTTCTATAGCTCTTGCTAAGACTGCTGACGATCGAGGTATTCGAAAAGCTATTAAAAAAGCCGATACCGAGTTTTTTAAAAATATCAAGTTAGAAGATTTAGAGGCTGGAAATAAACCGGATGCTGACGGGAAAACATTAATTACCCGCATGGAAATAGATGGAGTCAATGCTCTTGTCGGAGCTTTTAAAAATCCAAACGTTGAAGTCAGAAAAAGAATTTATAAAGAACTTATGTATCCCGATATTTTCCGTGATCTAGAAGGTGTTAGCGTTTCCGATTTCATGTCACAGGATAAACAACTCAAACAATATCTGGATAAACTTCGAATCGCAATTTACTCTGTGGATGAGTTCGATGATTCTGAGGCTAGTGACTTATTAGCCGCTCTGATTAAACAATACGGTTATAGTGTAAAAGAAGCAATTAAAATGAAGAATCCAAAGGCGCTTGCGTTAATGTCCCCGGATTTTTTTAAGAAATCAAACCTGGAAGACCCGAAGACCGTCATCATTCGTTTTAAAAAGAATGGAGTTAAAACCCTTGTAAAAGCGTTAGAATTTGAACCTATAAATCCTGAAACAAAGAAGCTAATCATTGATAGCCTCTTTTATAAAGCGTTAGGCGGTCCAGAAAAAGTAATTTCTAAGAAAAAGACAAGAGAAGCTAGAGCAGAGAATTTATTTCTAATCGCCGATAAAGAAAAAAACCCAGCAATTAGATCTCAATTAATTGAACTAGCAGAAGCTTATTATCTACCAGAAGATGAAGCGGTCGTTGAGGAAAAAGCAGATAAAAAGACTCCTTCAGAAAAAATTGAATCAGCAAAATCTACAGATGATGAAGAAGACGAACAACCTGCCACTAAAGAAGTGAAAAAAATAAAATCCAAAAGTAAGAAGAAGAAAAGTAAAGTAGAAGAATAATCGATGTTATCTACAACACATCGAAAATCTTTTCTTTCTTATCTGGGACTCGGTGAGCTTTCTTCCCAGGGATGGCGTGTAATCCTTGCTTTTTGGATGATCATTGGTATGACTTTTTTTCTCTTCGGAGATCAAAACTTAATTGCACCCAACCTAAAAAATATTGCTAGCTCTTTTGGAATAATAGATCAAAAAGAAATTGATTGGTATCTCGGTGGACTGATTCCTATTTTCTTTTTCATTTTAGGTGGATGCGTTTCTGTTTCCATGGGATACTTTTCGCAAAAGTATTCTAGAAAAAATTTGCTTATCTTTTCTGTTCTTATGGGGGAAATTCCTTGTTTCCTCACCGGGTTCTCTACTTCCTATACTGAATTTTTTATTTACCGCGTTCTCTGTGGATTCGGGCTTGGTGGTGTGTTCCCGATTTTATTTTCAATTGTCGGAGACTATTTTTCTTCAAAGTTTAGAGTAACGGCTACTGCCTATGTGTCGCTCGCCATGGGACTGGGTGTGGGCATAGGACAATTAGCCGGAGGTATTTTAGGACAGGCTGATCCAATTAATGGCTGGAGAACAAGCTTTATTGTAATGTCTGTTCCCTCTTTCTTTTTTGCTTTTATTTATTGGCTGTTTTGTTCCGAGCCAAAGCGCGGGGTAATGGAAGAAGAATTTCAGGACATCAATGTTGATGAATTAAATAATCGGCTTTCCTGGGAAGACGTCAAAGTAATTTTAAAAAGTAAAACAAACATAGGCGTTTTTCTACAAGGAATTCCGGGCTGTGTGCCCTGGGGAGTTTTCTTTGTATTCCTTGTTGACTATTATGAAACGGCTTATTCACTGGGAAAGGCAGAAGCTTCTGGTTTATTAACATTTGCCGCTATTGGAATTTTTCTTGGAACTTTTCTGGGTGGAGTTATTGGACAGAGACTATTTAATATTAACCGCACATATCAACCTATTTTTGTAATGGCATCTATTTTTCTGGGAGTTTTTCCCTGTCTTTATTTACTTCATGCGGGACCTATTGTAAAATCTCCTTTTTTTATATTACTAAATATTTTTACTGGTATGATAATTACTTTTCCCCTTTCAAATGTTAGGTCTATTTTAATTAACGCGAATTCTCCCAAGAATAGAAGTGCTGCTTTCGCGTTATATAATTTGACGGACGACTTGGGCAAGGGACTCGGACCGGCACTCAGTGCAATCATTTTGACGTTAGTTCCAGAGAGAACAACGGCGCTCTCTATTTCCATTTTATTCTGGATTCCGTGTGCGTTATTTTGGTTGCCGATTGTGTTTAACTTTAAAAAAGATGAATTACATGTAAGAGAATCTTTAGCCCAAGATGCTCTGAGGATAAAGGCAAATTGATGAAACTAGAAGAATATTCCGTTTGTTTATTTGATATCGAAGGAACTACAACTCCTATTAGCTTTGTCCATGAGACATTATTTCCTTATTCAAAGGAAAAACTTTCTGACTTTATTTTAAATGGAAAATTAGATCCAAAGATTGTAAGTGATTTAATTGCAGAAAATCGAAAAGATATAGCAGAAGGATTTTTTTCTGCTCCAATTCTTGGAACTGATCATATTGTAAATTTGCAAGTTCTGGTTTCCTATTTACAATACTTGATTCGGGTAGATAGAAAGAGTAGACCTCTCAAAGAAATCCAGGGAAGTATATGGAAGATCGGGTATGAGAAGGGGGAACTACAGAGTATCCTCTTCTCAGACGTGCCAGATTTTTTTTCAAGACTAGAAGAGCGCAAAATACGAATTGCCATTTACTCATCAGGTAGCGTGGAAGCGCAGAAGTATATTTTTAAATTTTCCAACTTTGGTGATTTAAGTAAGTATATTTCTAATTACTTTGATACAAATGTCGGCAGCAAGAAAGAACCGGAAAGCTATATAGAGATTGCGCGCCAACTAGGAAGTAACCCTAACCGTGTTTTATTTTTTACAGATATTAAAGAAGAAGCTGATGCTTGTTCGCTTGCCGGTTCTTCTGTATTTGTAATGAACCGTCCGGGTAATCATCCTCAGCCTCCCCATGAGTATAGGGTCTTGCAAAATTTCGAAGGTATTCTTTAATTTTTTATGACAGACAACAACTCAACTGCGATGAACCAATTCCTTTCTTATCAAGGAGAGAAATTTCAAAAGATTACCCTTATCCCCAAGGAAGCATCTGTGCGAAATTACTACCGGGTTCACTATGAAAGCTCTGAATTGATTTTAAGTATTGATGAAAACTTTTCGGAAACGCCTTATCCGTTTTTAGAAGTGCAAAAATTTTTAGTAAGAAATGAAATTCCTGTCCCGCAAATAATTCGTTTTGATATAGACTTGCATGCAATTCTTCTGAATGATGCTGGTGACAAAGACTTAACGTCTATTGTGGATGATGATGAGTATGTGCTTGAATTAAAAAAATCTCTCTCCTATATTTTGAAATTACAAACACTAAGTCCAATTCCTATCATCGCAGAAAAATCCTTTCACTATGAAAAATTGATGTTTGAAGTCGACCATACTTGTTCCGGTTACACTCGTTTTAAAGACACTTATAAGATTGATCTGTTAATTACCGGTGAAATGAATGCGTTCTTACAAGAAGCTTCCGGGTTTCTCGCTGGCTTTCCGGATAAAGTAATTTGTCACAGAGATTATCATGCGCGAAATATCTTGTTAAACGAATTAGGCTCGCAAACAATCATTGATTTTCAAGACATGATGATGGGCACACCACAGTATGATCTTGCAAGCCTGCTCTATGACGCCTATCGTCCTCTGTCGCTTGCAAGAAGGGAAGAATTATATAAGTTCTTCAAAGAGCAATCCGCGCATAAGGGCAAACGTTTCCGTGAATACTATTTAACCCAAGCCTTGCAACGTTCTTTTAAAGCTCTTGGAACTTACCTAGTTCAATTTCACGACAAAAAAAATCTTCGATTCAAAAATAGCATTACAAGAGCCCTTGATAACTTAATGGAAATTTGCCAGCTAGGTGGATTTCCGGATCAGCTTTATGTATTTTTCTATTTATTAAAACAGCGGCTAATGGAAAATGAACTGTTTAATAAATATTAATTTAACTTAAAACGAATCGGGACAAGGACTTTAACTGTAATTGCTTTACCTTCTAAGAAAGAGGGAGAGAATTTCTTAGATCTGTATATTTTAATTGCTTCTTCTTCTAAACCGAATCCAAATTTTTTACCAATAGAACGGACTTGTAGCACATCACCAGTATCTGCTATTACAATTTCTAATGTCATAGCCCCTTCAATACCTGCCGCTCTTGCTTCATCTGTATAGTCTGGTTTAATGCTAGGACTTAAATCTATGGGTGCCGTTGCTCCAGATAAAATTGAATCTTGTGCTCCTGCAATTCGCGGGTCTTCTTTTATTTCTTTCTTGAGTTGATCGGCAAGTTCCACATCTCCATCTGTCGGCGTATCTGCAGTGTTTTCTGTAATGGAAACAGCGTCTACAAATGCTACTTCATCTACGAATTTATCGAGGGAGTTAAATTTTAAATCAGGTGTATACCAAAAAAACAATACAAGCAATTGCAAGATGGTAGAAATCGTCAAGCCTACATTTAAGCGGTTACGATCTATAAACCGGTGAACGATTGCACGTTTTGATCTTCTCGGTTTTGTTTCCGGATTATTGGGATTATTCTCTTTTTCTAAAGTTGCTTGCGACATTTTAGTTTCCCTTTCCACCACCGCCAGCCGAAGTCTGGGTTACAAGCGATATGCTGAGTGCACCTGATTCTTTTAGCATATCAAATACCTTGTCTACTTCATTATAAGTAAGGTCTTTATCGGCATGGATTAAGACTTTTAAATCTGGCGTAGTAGCAAGCTTTGCACGAACATTATTGATTGCCTCCGGGAGTGGAACACGCATCGAATTATAATATACCGTTCGATTTTTATCGGCACTCAAATAAATATTGGAAACTTTTTTATTTAACTGCTCTCCTCCGGGAACATCTGGAAGCGCAATGGGCAAATCTGGATCAGAGTCTAATACAGATGTCACCATAAAAAATACTAAAAGTAAAAAGGCAATATCAGCCATGGAACTAACGGGTATGGATGGATTCGTTTTATTTCTTCTTATCATTTCTTTTTCCTTACATTCACTTGGGTAAATCCTCTTAGCTGTATAGCGGATAACGCATCTAACATGTTGCCGTATTTTGTTTCACCGCTTGTAGAGATGATTGCCAATTTTTGAGACAACTCGGGAATTTCTAATTTATTTAATTCCTCTCTAAATTCTTTTAGCGACTTATAGTATTTTGTCCCAACAGAAGTATTTCGCAGCGATACAGTATCTCCACTAACGTTTATTTCAAATACGTTAGAGCGTAATACTTGGGTCGGCGGAACATTTTTTCGGGGAAGTTGAATATTTAAACCTTCCTTCACAAAAAATACTGCCGTCACCATAAAGAATACGAGCAGAAGAAATGCGATATCCGACATAGATGCCGCAGATATTTCTTCTAGTTCTACTTTTTTCTTTAATTTAACCATTTTCTTATTTAGCGGCTAATGCGCCTTTTTTACGTAAGAGTTCTTTATAGATTTTGTTTGCACCTTCTTCTACTTCTGTTGCAAACCCATTTACTTTTCCAGTTAGGAATTGATAAAATGACATAGTAGGAATTGCTACTATCAAGCCGGCAGCTGTTGTGATGAGGGCTTCCTTAATACCACCAGCAACTACTTTCGCATTTACCTGGTCAGCGTTTGCGATTGCATCGAAGGCATTAATCATACCGGATACCGTTCCCAAAAATCCAATGAGTGGAGCAATTGTCGATACAGAGGCTAATATAGTTAATCCTCTTTCAAGTAGAGTAATTACTTCTGCTGCTTCTCGTTCAACACCCTTTGCAAATAGATCAGGGTCTCCACTAGAGACATCAATTCCATCAGAAAGAATCTGTGTTATCCTCTGTTCTCCGTTTTCTTTAAGGAAGATCAGTGCTCCATCGTAGCCTTTTTCTTCAATCTTATCAGAGAGTACTTGGTTATAGCCCTTGGAAACTAACTTGGTTGTAAAAAAGAAATACAATCTTTCAAATGCGACACCAAATCCAATAATGGAAGAAAGGGCAAGAGGCCACATAGACCATCCACCTACAATAAATAAATCTACTAGACCAGGACTCTTCTTTGGTGCAGCCTCGGCAGGCTTTTCTGGACTGACAGGTGCTTCTTTACTATCTTTTGTTTCTGTTGTTATCTGTGTCGGTGCATCTGCGTTTGATTGAGAAAATAAAGCTGGTGTAAGTAAATATAGAAGGGTTAGGAGTATTGCTGTAAAAGCTAATGTTCTAACCGCTGTTTTAGGAATAAGAAATTTCATTTGTGTCTCCATAATTCGTTTTTCTAAGAAGCTCATCATTCTAGCTGTCTTAGCCTTTAGTAAGAGCATTATTCTAAAAAAGGATTACAAAAGGATTACAAAAAAGTTAAGACTCCACTTTGAAGGAATAAAAGTCAGAAAAGCCCTCTCATTTTTCTTTGATCTAGTATCCGAGTTTTTGCTAGGATTCACCACTAAAATTGACATACATTCTTAAAATTTTGCTTTACAAAAAAAGAATTACCACTAAAAAGTCTTAGCACCTATGAATTCTCACAACATTGAATCTGCGGAATTTTTAAGATCATTTCATTCTGGTCAGCCTATAAAATTTCGATTCCAGCAAGTATCTCCTATAGAAATGGAGCATGTGCGTAGAGTTACAGAGATTCTATTACAGGAAAACAAATTGACTCACTTTTTTGCCTTTGCTCATACTGTGATAAAAGAATTCTTACAGAATGGTGTAAAAGCCACACAGAAGCGAATTTTCTTCAAAAATAATGGCTTGGATATCGATAAGAATCATAAGCAAGCTATTGAACAATTTAAAGAATCTATGTCTAACGGAGATATTCATACTCATCTACTTTCTGAAGGTATGGAATTTCTAGTTGAATTGAGTTTTCAAGAAATCGATCAAAAAAATATTTGCATTACCGTTAGAAATCATGGAGAAATGAATCCTCGCGAAATCAAGAATGTAAACTTTATGATTGATAGGGGAAGGAAGACGAATGAAGTATCAGATTTACTATCTGATGAGACATCCAACAAAGAGGGGGGTGGTTTAGGCTTGAGTATGATCGTTATTCTTATGAAAAAACTTGGCTTAACACCAGACTGCCTTTATTATGAAGTAAAAGATTCTTTTACTTCTTTCAATGTCAGAATTCCTTATAATATATAGAAAAAATCGGAGGGGAAATGGAACTAAAAGTTAGAAACCTTAGTAAAAGTAAAATATTTCAATTGGTAGGAAGCTTAGATATTTATACAGCATCCAAAGTAAAAAAAGAGATCACACAAATCATTGATGAGGAAGAAGTTGAATCTGTCATTTTAGATATGGCGAATGTAAATCATATGGATTCATCTGGAATTGCACTCCTTGCAAATATCCAAAAGAAAATGAAGTCGAGTGGTAATAAATTCGGACTACTAGCTCCAACCAATGATATTATGGCGGTTTTAAAGTTATCTTCTCTAGATTCTTTTTTTACAATCTACAACTCCGAATCTGAAATTAAATGAACTTTTTATACAAAACCTGTTTTGCTTTATAAGAAAATTTCTTTCCTTATGCCACAAATCCCAACATCTTTACTCAGAAGTTTTTGGGATTTATAAAACAAAGCAATCTAGTTCACTTTATTTAATTGTTATTCTTTGAATTTCACCTACATCTATAGATTTATCTGATTTACGATCGTTTATTATAAATGAATCGTCAGAATCACGTTTAAATTTATACCCGTACAAGGTTTTTCCATTTTTCAATTGAACTGCTAGAGGAGGGGTTTTTAATTTTAGATTTTGGTTGATGATAATTTCACTTAGTAGAGTCGTTGGAACCTTAGAGGAGAAAGTATTGATTGTAACATTGATCTTATCCTCTTCAAAGTCTATTACCTTACCTTGAATACTTCTTCCATCACTAAAGCTTAGTTTCATAATAAGGTTTTCTGACGAATCAAAATTCTCTTCTACTACTGGTGGCGGATCATTTCGAATAACTGCTACTTCTCTGGCAACGGTTTCCGCGGAAGTTTGTCTTTCTTCTTTATCCTTTAACTTGATCGTTTCTAACTCTTTTTTGAGTTCTACAATTTCTTTTAAAGTTTCAGGATCCGCATTTGTCTTAGCTTCTTCAGTTGTAAGTTTTTCTATAATTAATGACTTCATTATTAAAGCCGAACCTTCATCGACTTTCTTTACAATGTCTGTATCGCCTAATTTTTGTGCGTTGGATTTGGAGTAATCGGTGAGGTCATCGTTTTTTTCATAGATACTTCCTATAAGAAGTAAACGACGATTTGCCTTGATAGCAACTTCTTTATCAGCTTCCTTTTTTTCGACGAGAGTTAAATATTCAGCAATGGCTTTACTTGTCTGACCGAGTTCTTCGAGACTACGTGCCCGCATATAATTTTGATCATTGGAACGATTTTCTAATTTCTCTAATTGAGCGAGAGTTTCTTTATACTGACCTGTTTCGTATAATAAAGTCGCTTTCTCAGTATCTGTTTTAGTACCACTATTAATATCATTTATTTTACGCTCCCCTTCTAAGAGAACATTGATGAGAATACGCGCATTATCCGCAAAGTGACTACCCACGAACATATCCTCGGTCTTTCGTAGTTTCTCTATTGCTCCTTTCGTATCGCCCATCATCGCAATGCAAAATCCACTGTGTAGCATGATAAATCCAAACTCATCGCTTTCTTTATTTGAAAGACTCTTTTCCATCTCTTCGTATTTACGTACAGCAGTCGCAAATTTACGCGTTCTTTCCATATAAAAACCAAACTGGATTTTCATCATATCGTTCTGGTCTTCTTCTAAGGTGAGTGGGCTTTTAGTTGATATCACGCGGACAACATTGACTATCCCTAGTCCTAATTTTTCAAGTGGAGACAACTTGGTAGTAGTCTCTCCTAATTGCGCGTTCATAACACTAGACTCTAGGATATTTACTTTAATTTCATTTGTATAGTCATCTTTAGTCAGCATCATCTGACGAATTTTATCTTTTAAAACTTTAGAAGACAATTCATAGTTGAGAAGTTGTTCTTTGGTAAGTTGGAATCTTAATTCTTGAATTTTTACATCAATGATGGCACGAGAAGCTAAACCGAAAAAAATCAGTATAAGCAAAAAGAACAGGATTAGAAATTTTCTTTGCATTCACGGAATCTCCACGAGAATCATTGAAACATCATCTCGATAGTCTATTGCAAATTTATCCAATTCTTCCGCAAGAAGTTCGAGTAAGTCCTTATTGGGTATATGCATATTAGCCTCAATAATATCTAGAACTCTTTTTTCTGAAAATTGCTCCTCATTTTTTCCGGGGCTTTCAACAAGACCATCAGAATAAATTAAAAGTTTATCCCCTGGCTTCGCTGGCATTTTAATTACTTTGTAATCAAATTCATCTACCATTCCAAGTGGAGGACCAACACTCTTAAAGTAAAAAATTTCACCAGTGGATGGTCGAAAGCAAATTGGAGCATTGTGTCCTGCATTACTGCAAAGGATTTCTCCGTCTTCCGCTATTAAAAAGAAAACAGCAGTCGCAAAGAAAGAGGATTGGAAACGATTTCCTATAATGTCCCCGAGTTTTTGAATTATGTAACCGGGATGAATTGACTTTGCTAGAATATTTTCCAGACTCATAATGAGAACAGTAGTTACAAGGGCTGCCGATACCCCATGACCGGAAGCATCCGCAAAGAAAATCCCTTGGTATTCTTTTTTGTTCATTTTGCCGGCAGGGAATTTATAGAAGTGATAGATATCTCCACTCACCTCTCGCATTGGACGGTAGGAAGTCGCAACTTTTAAAGCTTTTAATTTTTTATTAGAAGGTAAGAACATTTCCTGGACTTCACGACCGATTTTTAGCTCTTTATTGATTTCTTCGTTCAGAGTGCTGATAGTTTGGATGGTTTCTTCAATTTTTCCTGCCATCCCGTTAAAAGCTTGTCCAAGCACATCCAACTCATCTTCCCTATTAAATTTCCAGACCGCTCTGGATTTTAAATCACCCATAGCCATTTTATCAGTGGCATCTTTTAATAGGCTAACACGTGTAAATATAACTCTATAGATGTAAATACCGAACAGGATATGGGAAATGAGTCCCCAGACAAATGCTACTGCAATTTGATAGTAAAGCTTAGTAAGTCGGTCTTGCATGCTTTTAATACTTAGCTGTGTGCTTAAAAATAGCGGACCTGCATCTTCAGGCTCAGCTAGTAACGGAATTAAAAATTTAATAGTAAAGTCTTCTTTATTTAGTTCGAGTTTATATTTGGTAGAAAACACAGACGTAGTATCTGAAATTTCTTTAGCTTTTTTGATTAAATCTTCTTCAGCAGTTTCTCCTGTTACAATTCCTTTTTCATTATACCAAACATCTCCAGTCTTATCAAATATTCTAAATTGAAAGATTTCTAAATAGACTAGGCTTTCCTTGAGTCCTTTAAGGGCTGACTCATCGCCTTTAGAGATTTTTTTAGAACTTAAATTGGTCATTACCGAGGTAACGAAGTTCTCTGATTGAAATTTGAAGTTTTTGACCAAAAGCTCTGTTTGGTTTTCGAAAATCATAACAGAGAAGAATAAAATATTTACTAGAGCCAAAAAGGAATATAAAATCCCAATTTGTAGTCGCAAAGATCTTGAGTTCTTGAATTTATTCAGTACTGGATTCATAAATTTCTTATTTTTTGCTTAAAAAAGATTCATTTCTATAAAAGAGATAATTTCCAATTCGTTTTTATCAAAAAACCATTTTTTCTTACTATGTAAATACTGCAAAAACGGTCTACTGATTTATTAATAAGAAAATTTACCAACCTTTCCATTATTGCAATGGTATATAATTCTTATTTTCGGATAGATATCAGAAAATTCGTAGAGGTAAAGTAGTTTTTACCCAAAAATTAAAAATATTATTATCTAAATTTGTTCGTATTAATAATAGGAAGAGTAAGTTTTAATTAAACGTGAAATTGAATATAGTTCTTGCAATTCTTACGCGAATTAATTATATCTCTATTTTTCCTAATTTTAGGATTTATAAATGAGACTCTTTACAGTATTACTTTTACTAATTGCCAATGTTGTTCAAGCGGATATGGTTGTACTTAAAAATGGACAAGTTCTCATCGGGAGTTATCTCAGCGAGGACGATAGGAAAATTAAATTTCAAGTATTCAATGAAGTAAAGACTATCTCCAAGGTAGATATCAATAGTTTTGAGTTAGGCTATAGTGGAGTCCCGGTCTGTTATCAATTACAAAGCAAATGGTCGCAAACGTGTGGAGATGTAATTCATCTTTTAGATAAAAACAGGATGGTCTTAGGAAAAGGTAGCGGGCTTTTAGAAAAAGAAGAAATTCAACTTAAAGACTTAAAAAAAATAAGTTTGCGAAAGAATAAGAAGGATGAAAGATTTTTTTTCATTCTGAAACCTGGTCTTACTATTACACTCAAATCCAATGGAAAAACTGTAATGGGAGAAATCCAATCGGTAACAACAGACACTATCTTTGTAAAAACCAAAACTGAAAGTATTGCCTTCAAAGAAATAGAAGTCGACGAAGTTTCCTGGCAGGGCTCACAAAAAGTTTCCCTTTCCTTTTTTAGATACGTAGTACCGGGATTATTTCAATTCCAAGAGGGAAAGAGATTCAAAGGGATTTTATTAGGCTTTCTATTTCTTGGGTTTGCGGGGGCTATTGGTACAGAGTTTGTCTCAGCACAAAGCGCTCTTAAGAATGATACGGATTATATCATTTTAAATAATAATCTTTATATAGGCAGCAATATCTATCCCAACCAGGAATATGAAAAGCATATAAAGAATATGAATTATGCGATAGGCGGTTTAAGTCTAGTTTACCTATTTCATTCTTATGAAGTCTATTCCTTTACAACCTCTAAAGGAGTGAAAGCTTCTATCCATATGCAAACTCCTTCGATTAGTTCGCAGGCATTCAGACCTGACCTGGATCAGGGTCGTCGTTCTAGCGGAATAGAATTTAGAATCTCCTACAGCTTCTAGTTTGATTTTATTGAATCGATACTAATGGAATTGTTGAAAAATTAATCATAGATAAATAGTGTCGTTTCGAGGATTAAACAAATTTGGCAAAACCACTAAAGATAGAACTACCTCTATTAATTAAGCAATTCAATACTAAACTAAATGTAATTATAAAAGAAGATCTTCCTATTCTAGAAGACATTAAAGAAAAAGTAATCGCATCCGGCGGTAAACGTATCCGTCCCATGACCCATTATTTTCTAACCCAACTTTTAGGATACAAAGGCAAACAGTGGTTAGATGTTGGAACAATTGCTGAACTCATTCACGCTGCAAGCCTACTTCATGATGACGTAATCGATGGTGCCGACTTAAGAAGAGGTAAACCAACCATAGGAAAACTCTACGGAAATAAAACAGCCATCCTCGCTGGAGATTATCTATTAGCCTGTGGAATTGATCACCTAAATAGTCTCAATAATCCACAGCTCATGAGCGCATATACAAGTGTTATCCGTGATCTATCTGTCGGAGAACTAATTCAAATGCAATGGGAAAAAAATGCAAAGATAACGATGAGGGAGTATGATAAAATTATCTACGGAAAAACCGCATCCCTATTTGGCGCAGTGGGGGTAACTGCTGGTATTCTTTCTGGATCAGATGATAAAATGAAATTACGACTCCATAAGTTTGGGGTTAATATGGGTATGCTCTTTCAAATTAAAGATGACTACATCGACTATTTTCAAAGCTCTGAAAACTCGGGCAAAACTCAAATGAAAGACTTTATTAATGGACTTTATACTTATCCTCTTATCGTCCTTCGAGAAAAAGCAAACAAAAAAGAAATTACCGAAATCACAAAGATTCTAGCTCTTTCAGATAGGGGTGTAACAGAGCTTATGCGCATAAATGAATTACTCTTTACATACTCTATTCAAAAAGAAATTACTCTTCGCTTGCGAAAACTTTCCGAAGAATTAGTTACTTTTTTGAAGGAGTTTTCTGATATTCCAATTAGAAAAATGATGATCGAGAAGATTGAAGAGCTAGTGGAAGAATAGTTTAATGGCGTTAGGATTTGTTTTACCTTCCGATAAGATAACGATACACATAACATAGACGAGGAAGCGCTTCTCTTATACCTTACCATTGGGTTCTGGGGCAATGGGAACCTATTCTATCTCTATGTTTGAACCTATCGTTACCCTATCTTTGGTATATCGTTATCTTATCGGAAGTGTATAGGAAGCATTATCATTTCA
This sequence comes from Leptospiraceae bacterium, assembly GCA_031368925.1. GTDB lineage: Bacteria > Spirochaetota > Leptospiria > Leptospirales > Leptospiraceae > UBA2033. Next base: position 992 of record JANMOF010000133.1, on the reverse strand, counting down.
AGAATAGAATGATATACCATAAAATCTTAAATATTTAGATAAGGTCAAATAATTGCTTTAGAAAAAATCTAATCAAATTATTAAAACAGGCTAATATATCTTATCCCACAGAATAACTGATTCAGTATCTTGGGTTAAAAAACCTTTGTTCTTTAATTTTTTTAAAATTTCTCTTTTTAGATAAGGAGTAGATAAGGCAAAATTTGCTATATCTATCTCCTCTTCTTTTATAGTTTTCGTTCGAGTTAGCAACAGATTTAAAATATTCTTGTAGTTCGAAATACCCGATAGATACCAGATTAGAATTTGAATTTTTTCTGCATTAATAGAATCAGTTTCACTTACTGCATTTTCGTTAATGGGAAATTTCTCATTTATTAACTCTGAAATTTGTAAAGCTATAGTGATTACAGAGAAATCTTCTTTTACTTCCTCATATTTTGGGTTATGCTTTATTGAATAATCTGTGGATAAATAATCTAAAAAATAACTATACAAATCAAGGTTATTTACAAGGATTTTTTTAATAATATGAATATCTATTTCACTAAATATTTCCTTGATAAAGTTGCCTAGGTCCATTGAAGCAGAGGCTTTTTTAAAAATATGTTCAACCTGCTCTATGCTTAAACAAGATATTAAATGAAAAGACAAATTTATATCCAGATTTAATAAATCTGTTTCTAGTAAAATTTGAACTTTTTTTTCGTTCGATATATATTTTACAATTTCACTAAAAAAAAAGTCTGGATCTCTTCCACTACAAATCCATAAACCAAAGGCTTGGTAGATAAACTGAATTATGCGTTCAGAATCAAAGTTTTTATGATTCAAGATTTTTAAACCAGTCTCCTCTTTGCAAAATCCGCGTGATATTGGACACCGAATCCATTTTAAAATGGACAGTGAATCCGGACGAAAGTGGACACTCAATCCGGCTGAAATTGTGCCACACAGATAAGTAGCATTAGCTACAAAAAATGTGTAAGCGA
>JANMOF010000111.1:0-25575 GCA_031368925.1 Leptospiraceae bacterium | reverse complement strand
CACCTGTATATAAAATATCCATTGCATCAATGATGAGTGCCGAATCGCTTGAGTTTTTTCCTACAGTGTAGCTGTATTGCTGAATAGGGGTAATTGCATTTTCTAAGAGGACTGTTTTCCAGCCAGATAAAGTTGGCTTTGTCCAATCTCCATAAATACGTTTGAATGTAGGTGTTCCATATTTTGCTACTTCTTCTAACATTCCCTTTATGTTAGAATACGGAACATTATCCGCGTCTATTAATACTGCTAGTTTTAGTTCTTTTGTTGTGTCCATCGGTTTTACTAGATTAACATTTCGAGGGATAGTCTGATTTTGCAAGAACAAAAATCTTCTTTTTCTCAATTCTAAACTTAATCATAGCTATTTCATTGACTATATGCGTTAGTGTATAGTTCATTGCTTTTATGTTTCGATTTATGCTAGTTTTAGCGATGGCTTTTTATTCCTCTTTTTTAAGGGGCGATGATACGATTAGCCTTAGTTCCGAGGTTGGAAAGTTAAATCTAAGTAAATCAGTATTCTTATATGAAGATCGTTTAAATCTTCTTGATTTTGAAGCCGTTAGTAATCCAAAATTCCAACAGAATTTCATTCATAATAATACAGACTCTTTAAATTTTTCTTATAGCCCTTATACTTATTGGTTTCGGTTTGATTTGCAGAATCTAGATATGAAAACAAAGGATTGGCTCTTAGAAGTAGGCTATTCGCACTTAGACTCAATCGAGTTTTACTATGAAAATAATGGAGCCTGGGCTATTAAAAAATATGGGGACCATTTGCCATTTGCAGATAGAGAAATATTTAGTAGATTCTTCGTTATACCCCTTGAACTTCCCCTTAAAAAAAATCTTCGCTTTTATATAAAAGTAAAAACCGCTACCGTTGTTCTAGTTCCTCTTACTCTTTATACCACGCGGGCTTATTTAGATTATAATATTCGCATGGAAATTTGGTATGCTATATTTTACGGTGCGATGGGAATTATGATTTTATACAATGGGTTTATTTTCATAGCTTTTCGTAGCAAAAGTTATTTATTCTATTCTCTTAGCACATTATTTACTTTGCTGTTTTATATTTCCTTTAATGGACACGGATTTCAATTTCTCTGGGGGACAAATATTTTTTGGCAAAACCATTCCGTTTTATTTTTGACATCTCTTTCCTGGATAACCCTACTTGCCTTTACAAGTCGTTTCCTGGAGTTTAATAAAAATTTCCCTACCTTTCGCAAAATATCCATTATCCTCAAGATATTGTTTTTAATTGCACTCGTCGCCATTTTTAAATCTCCTCGGCTTTGTGTTATGATCCAAAATCTAATCGCAACCATCGCGGCTGTCTTTGTATTCTATGCGGGCATGCATAGCTTTATGAGAGGGAATCGGTATGCCCGTTACTTTGTAATCGCATGGTTTACATTTTTAATTGGTTCCATTCTTTTCATTGGCTATCTCTTGAATTTTATCGAGCGAAATTTATTTACCATGAACGTAATCCAGATAGGATCACTCTTAGAGTTGATTATGCTTTCTTTCGCGCTTGCTGATAGGTATCAAATCATTCAAGAAGAAAGCATTCGAATTCAAAAAGAGTCTTTAGATGCACAGCGCAAAATCAACGAAACCCTCGAAGAAAAAGTGCATGCGAGAACTGCTGAATTAAACACAACCCTTCAAGTAATTAAGAGTGATCTCGCTATGGCACAAAAAATTCAATCTGCAACACTTGCTACAAATCTAAATCAAAACAAAAACCTTGAAATTGTAGTTCGTTATATTTCTATGAGTGAAGTAGGCGGAGATTTTTACAGTGTGGATAAGCTTGATGATGCGACGATTAGAATTTTTCTTGCTGATGCGACAGGTCATGGTGTACAAGCTGCTCTTATTATGATGGCGATTCAGGGAATCTATGATGGTATTAAAAATTTTGCACTTCCGGTAAATGAAATCATGGAAATTTTTAATAAAGAATTTATTCGTAGGTATGGTATGCTAAATAGTTTTCTGACCTGTATTCTAGTTGATATTGACACAGTAAATCACAGGCTCATTTACACCTCTGCGGGACACCCGGCAGGTCTTATCATTAAAAAAGAAAAAAAATTTCAACTTCTTAAGAACACAAGTGGGCTTATCGGTGTTACCCGTAAGGACGGATATGGGCTTGTTGAATTTCCATTTACAAAAGAAGAAAGATTATTTATATTTACAGATGGAATCTTCGAGCAATTTCTAGGAGAAGAAGAATTTGGGGAAGATAGACTCTATCAAATTCTAATTCAAAACAAGGGTAATGATATTAAGAATACTATCGATCATGTGTTAACTGAATTGGAAAAATTTCTAGGGGATACAGGCAAACAGGATGATATTACGCTGATTGGAATTGGTTATCGCGGATAATGCTTTCTGCCGTTATTCCAGAATGAAGTGTGACGAGGGTAGTATATTAGAAGCGGAAGAAAAAAGCGGTTACTGAGCGGTAGTCGAAGTAACAACTATAATATTAGAGTCGGGCATTTCGACTACGCTCAATGACCGATCTTTTATTTACTGGTAATATTATTTATAAATCAGTAATCTTTTAATCTAAGAGTGAAGTAGACTAAGAAGATGTAGCCGTTACCCCATTTGAGATTAGCCCGACCGAGATATAATCCTTTTTTTAATCTGACCATATCGTCACGGATGAGGCGAGCCCAGAGAGGGTTACCGGATAACGTATAATTTAATGTGAATACTTTGTTTTTTCCGAAGAGGGGTGGATTGATTAATGTTTCAAAAGGGAATGTAAGAATTTTTAGTGGTCCTACTTCCATTCTATTTCTTCCGCAGCCTGCCTCTTTTGAAAGTGGGTTAAATGTTTTTCCTTTCCATGGAAAGAAGGGTAGGTTGACCATCTTGAGATTTGTCAATGAGTTGATGGGCCAAAATGATCCTAACAATACTCTACCGTCAGTCATCCCACTTATTTCTTCTATCGTTGGAGTTTCGCCAAGTTCAAAGAGTTGATCTAATTGTTCGCGCGAACGATTTACTAAATCGTCTACCGTCAAACTTGCAACTAATTCTGGTAATTTTGCATTCGGTTTTGCTTTCAATTCCGGACTTACTGGTGCATCTGATTTTAACCAGGCAAATATGCTATGAAATGCTGATGCGGTTAAAACGATAATTAGCACTGGCAACCAAAAAATGATTGGAAATAGAAGAGAAATATTGGAACCAAGCCATGTGCTCATGATTCTATCAAATCCATTTTCTTCTTTTACTTTTACAAATTTAGCTTTATGCGTATTACCCACGTTAGGCGCTACGATTACTTGTTCACTCATATTTTCTCTCCATTTTATAATTCCTTCCTTCGAGAAAATTCCCAAAGAAAATCTTTGTCAATAAAAAATTAAAATTACTCTAATTTAGTAAGATTAGCCTGCCGGCGGCTTGGGCTACCGCCCAAATCCCGTTTAGTATAATCTTTAATCTTCCTTCTTTAAAGTCTCATCATTGATGTAGTCCGGAAACCAATGTAGTTTCGGAAAAAAAAATAATTCTAACAAGACCAATGAGCATCCATATATAGCAAATGCTAAAAACTGCCCCACACCACCAGGTGATGTATTCGAAGTTGCTTGTTACATATTTTATTCCCCACCAGGAAATGATGTCTGTTAAAGCAGCAGCAAGTCCCAATGGAAAAATTAATTGGTATATTTTTAAACGTTTGAAGTGTAATGAAAACGGAATTCCGATGATAAAAAAGCTAGTAGTAAATCCAATTAGATGAGCGTGGGTAATCGCAATTAGTTTCCCTAAACCCATTTCATGAAAGTAGGTCTCTGCACTTCCATGCAGCCCAATTTGATAGCGTGCTTCAAATGCTCCAAATCCAAACGAAATTCCAAACATGATAACGGCCATTCCGATTCCACGTTGTGCCGCGACAGGAAGTTCTTGTAAATTAAAATGTATCTTTGTATCTCTGTAAGGAATCATTTTAAAAACAGTAGTTACCAGACCAAAGAAAAAAGCAAGGGTTGCAAGGGGCGCACCAATTTGAATCCAGGCTGGCTTAGGTGGATCTACTTTTACAGTTTCAGATTCAGCAATGGGAGTTTCTCCAAACTTGAATTCTTCTTGAGCAGATATACCCAGTAATAATGCAAAAAAGAGGCAAACTAATATTAACTTATACTTCATTCTCACGCCCCTTTAAGACGAACATAGAGTAGAACTCCTGCGTTCTTAACAGCACTGTGGATAATTTCATCTAGCCCTGTTCCGGGTTTTGCAGGTAGAGATTGAGCTTGCTGACCTGTAAATGTAGAATACACCTTACTGCTCTTAGCCGCTGGAACTTCTCTTGCATCTAGAACTTGCACTTGCTGGATTTTTAATTGCTTGTCAGTGGTTAAAAGCAAGTAAAATGCTTTTCCCTGAAACGTAGCTGGAAAAATTAAGGCGGTTCCGGCTGGATATTGATTTTCGACCGGTATATAGATAGTATTCTCATCCGCCGCGCTTAAGGTTGCTCCCATTTTTTTTGCCGTCTCAATGTCTGCTGCTGTTAAGATTGCATCTTTTAATTGCCAGGTTTGGTTTTTAGGAAATGCAGCTTGCACTTCTTTTGGAATTAAGCTGGATGTTTCTAACCAGTTTCCAGCTTTACCGGGAGTAGAGTTTTTACTTCCTGGATTGGATTTGGCTTTAGCCTCTGCTTCATTGGCTGCCCCATCTCCATCACTATCCATCGCTGCTATTTTTGCAAATGCTGCAAGATTATTACCATTATCCTTAAATGTTTTTCCGTAATTATTGAGTGGACTTCCGCCCCCATCTGCATGACAGGAAAGGCAAGACGGCATATATCCGAATTGTTGTTTATAGAGGCGCGCAAATGTTGGCTTTGCCTCTAGTAAGATTGTTTGTAATAGAAATAAAATAGCAACTATTGCTAAATGAGTTAAACGCATATTATTCTCCTAAAATTAAAAATTGAAAAAACCGGGAACTGTGTCTCGCATCTTTTGTAAGACTTTTTTTCCTTCTTCGCCTTGATCCATTAATTTTCTATACTGGACTGAGTTACGGGGTGGCATGAGCTTACTGGACTTATCCGTTCCTTCATACCTTTCCCAATCAAGTGCATCTCGAATTTCTTTTTTTGCCTTGATTTCTTCTAGCACTTCCTTCTCTGTAGCACCGCCCATAAAGTTGAGTCGTTTGGCGGGGTTACCACGATGACAGGAAAAGCAATTGTCGGCAAATGCTTGTAATTCGGGATGTTCTTTTATATCAAGTGGTGGTCCACCTGATACCATAGGTGGGGACATTTCACTTGTATTGTAACAGCAGTATTGTTTTTTCCCGAGAAGGGCTTGTAGAATTAAAACTCTCGAGAATGGCTTTGGATCAAATACTTCACTCGGCAACGTCTGGATTTTCGCTATTACCCGCTTAATGTCATATCCATTTTGCTCGCTTACATTTTTTAAATCTGATTCTGTAAAAAAACTTGCCAGTCCGTATACTCCGTCAATATTATTTGGACCTAAGATTTGCTTTGGTGCTCTGATGGTTAATGGGTCTAATTCGCGACGAAGCGGTGGGAGTTTTTCAAAAGAGCTTAAGTCTTCATTATCCCTTGCACCTTCTCCAAATTTAATATCACGTGTAAACAGGGAGCGAATCCAACCTTTAAATCCTTGCTTCTCTCCGATTGGGTCTCTATTTGCTAAATCAGATTCGGGAACTAGGATTCCTTTTTTTGGGTTAGGCGCTCCCTGTAATCCCATAGGAAGAGGAGTATATTTTTTATCTTTTATTTCTCGCTCTGGGATATCAGTAGTTGCAAAGGCTACTTCTTGTAATTTCCTGAGTTCATTTGCTTCAGGACTATTTGGATTAAAACTTCCTGCATTGTCTAGATATTGGAATGCAAGGGAAAGCATCTTACGACGACATTCATTTCCTTTTTCGCCACAACCATCCAACCAGAGACGTTGTGAGGCATAGAAGAAGTTGCCGACATCAGTTAATTGATCAAATCTTTCTGAAAATGATAGAGGCTGACTTATTGGAACTGTTTCATATGGGTCGCTATTACCGCGCCCTGCTACTATTGCTGCTGCCGTAGCGGGTTGTCCATTTGTTTCATTCCATGGTCTTTGGGAGAAAATCGGTGTTCCCCCCTGGTGACAGGTCGAGCAAATAGCTCGACGTGCATAAACAATTCGAGGGGAACATTCTTTGCAGTAGTCTTGCACTAATTGAAATTCAAATCTTCCAGCAGCTTCGTTGTAACTTACTACTTCAATTTCGTTTCCATTTTCGACAAATCCAAAAAATAATTGTCCCCGTGGCGCAAAACCTAGATTAGCCCCACTGTTAGGAATTTCAAAATCGGCTGTTGTCACAATGCGGGGATGTGCGTTATCCGCTTGCCCCTTGAGAAGAGATCTTCCGTTTGGAATGAGTAGACTGATTGGCTCTGTCCCGGCAGGATTTTGTTCTTTTAGCATAGCGATTAGTTTACTATAAGGATAAGGGACAATACCCCCGTTTTGAACGATGAGATGATCGAATAATGAGCGTGTGCCCTCAGGCGGTAAATCCGTTTCGGGAATTACTTTACTCGAAAGGTAATGGTCATTATTCGATGCAGTTTTAGCTAGTTCAGAAATAGGAGGGGCAGTTTGATTGCTAGTCATCCAGAGGAGGACTAGCAAAAAACTAAGAATTGACCCAACTCCTATAAAATACTTTTGCTTTCTTGTTACTTTAGGAAAAAGCAAAGAGTTATTCCTTAAAGCATCTTTAAAAACTCACGAAGAGCTTTCTTGTCTGCTGCTGGTAAATCAACTCCAAATTGATGTCCCTTGTTTTCCACTTGGTCATCGCACTTCATGAACAGAGGATCATGTGGATTTTGCGAAAGAATATTTGCAACAGGAGTTCCTTTATGTACGGGAAGGGGAGGAAATCCCTGTGCATCTTCTCTTGGAGTAACATGCATATCTTGGGTAACGCCAGTTATGCGTTGTGGACGATGTGGATTAACGGCAGGATTATCAGAGGTCATCAGTTCATCAAATGCAATTTCAAATTGTTTGATTCTACCTTTTACCGAGTAATCTAAAGCGGTTGCATCATCTACATAACCAACTGCATTATTGTGCATGAATGGAGCAATCGCCCAAAGAGAAAGAAGAGAAATATTTCTATAGTAGCCAGGACCACCTTCGATTTTTCTTTCTCCAAATTCAGTTCCACCGAGGAGTGGTATCATACGGTTAAATACACGTTTGACGCTACCAGGAGAGGCAGACTTTCTGTAGGTTTCAGAAGCGAACTCTTCCCAGATATGTCCTTCGTTATGGTTATCATGTAGTGCACGACAGGAGTTAGTTCCTACAATATTAAATGGAGTTCTCTCATCGTTTCCTAACCAGTCTTGACCAAAGATTCCATTTTCTGCAAATTGTTTTGGACGAAGTTTTCCCTTATCATCTTTTACTAAATACTTAGCGATAAATTCAGGATCTTTTCTTTTGGATTCTGGATACTCGGTTTCCCAATAATCTTCTTTTCCGAAGACATGACCTTCATAGAATTTTGCGAGAGCGTTTTTGTCATTTCTTACATTTTCAGGAGCTACTTTAGAGCTATGGCAACTAGCGCATTCTTTTGCATAAATTTCTCTACCCTTTGGAACTAACGTTGTGTCTACAAAGGCTTTTCCGTCTTTTCCATCTTTGTCTTTAGCCGCCATTAGGTAAGTTGGTCCACCGGTGATTAAGAATGCTGCAAGATCATCCATCTTTGCATCAGCATAATTCCATGCATCACACTTAGCCGCACACTGCATAATTCTCATAGGGGATTGCTTTGTTCCACGACCAATTAATTGTCCAGGGTAAGCAAAGTTAGGCGTCCAGCATTCTTCTGTGCACATTCCAATGTTTACATAAACACGGATTAATGCTAAATGCTCTCCGACAGAATCTTCGCCGCCTTTCAATACGTGACGGGATTTTGCTTTTGTAGTCTGCCCTGTGACTGGATCTTTAATGTCATGGTCAAATAAACGTTTGTTAAAAAAGTCCATGATGTTGTTTTGTGTTCCAGGGTTGTGTTGCCAGTCATTTGCAACCAGAGAAGTATCAATGGTTCCAAGTCTACCAGCAAGGACTGCCTGGTTTGTGAGGTGATTTTCAGGAACTCCATGAAAGAAAGCAAGTGGTTGCCTGATATGTTGATTTCCAATGGTTGCAGTTAAATTGTTCCACTTAGGCTCATTCGGATTAGCCGGAGGATTTGTCGGATCAAAGCCTACGTGACACTGAACGCAAGGATGACCTATCACATAACGTTTGTTTTCTTTTACTTCTGTTTCACTATAAGGAGCTGTTTGCGGGTTATATACGACTTTCCCCTCTTTGTCTTTGATTGGGTCAGCGTAGTATTTGCGATAACCTAACACGCCGGACGAGTGAGGATCCTGGCATTTGTCATACCAATTGGTAGAAGCATCCCCCTCTACACAATCAGGGTCATTAATCATACCCCATTTTGTAAATCTGTCTTTACGAGTTCTAGTGTCCAACCAAGGATAATACATGTTTTCCTTTCCAGTAACTCTAGATTGAAGTAAATAATTTTCATCTTGGTTTCCGAAAGTTCCTTTGTACCATACATCGCGTCCTCGTCTTGCTTGTTCGCGCATTTGTTTTGCTTTGACAGGATCTTTTGCTTCTACATCTTTAAAGAGCCCCATCACATAACGACAACCTTCTGCATCATAACCGGTTGGTTGTGGCTTATCGCATGGTGGAGGTTCATATTGAGGGATTGGGGCTATATCCCAGGTAACTGGATTCCCGCGTTTGTGAGTATCTGGGGATGTTCCTTCTTTCCAAACTTTTTTTGCCGCGAGTGTATTATAAAAATTCTTATCAAACCAATCGGCTCTTTTTTTCCAATAGGGAGTTCCTTGGTAGACGCCAGTGCCAAGATTTTTTTCTACTAGATGAGCTATAGAAACACTGCGATTTGTTGAGCGATATGGTTCTGTTGGAACAGGAACATTTCCGTTTGGGAGATCATACGCGGTAAGTTGTGGGACTTCCGGAATTTTTATTTCAGCCGGAACAGGTGGAATTTCAGGTGGTGCAGGTGGTAGTGTAGCAAAATGAAAAACGATTACAAGACCGAGAGTAGACGCGGCACCAATACCCCATTTTTTTTTATTCATATTGAATCCTCAAATTATTTTTTTTTAAAAAGCTGTGATTTTTGTTATTTAAAAAAAGAAAAAACCCTGTACTTCCTAAAAAAAATAAAATAGGAGGAAAAAGGGATTAACTTTATGGTTTCGCTTGGTATCATAAAAAAATGTTTTACAAAAAAAAGTCTAGCTAAAAAGCCAGGTATACATAAAAAAAGTAACTCCTCAGTCTATCTTATTGCCACAGAGGCACTGAGACACGGAGAAATTTAAAGAGAGTCATTGCACTGCATATTGTTTATTTTCGTAATTCAGCCTAGGTTATTATGACATGATTGAATCCAAATATTTCTTTAGCTCTCTTTAACTCGAAGAATATGAATAAAATAGCATAATCCCAAATTCTCTGTGTCTCCGTGCCGGCGCTTGTGCTGAGCAATGTCGAAGCATGGCAATTCTTATTATCCGGGGAAGGCGAGCATATAAAATGCCTGTCCAAGTCCTACAAGAGCACCAAGCACTGCCCCAATCAAAATGAGTAAAAGCTCATCTTCTTGGAAGGCTGATCGCAAAATAGACTCAAACTCTTCCGGTGGAAGTGCTTTCATTCTACTTGCCATTGTTTCTTCTATATCAATTGCATTTTCTACGTATTTTTCAATTTTATCAATGGACTTTGGAGCAACTGCGCTCATTCGCTTTACGATTTCTTCTCTGATTTCAAGGTATTTTTCAGAGCCCATTGTGACAGTAAGAATCGGATGCGCCAACTGGGAAGTATTCTCAAATGATCTAATGATCGCTTTTTGGATTAAGGCAAATACTTCGTCAGCCGCTCTTCCATATAAAATTTCTTCTAAAATATTTCTAGAGTTTAAAATCTTAGCTGCAACGAATTTAGAATATGCCTCTGAGACTGCCGCCTGACGTTTTAGAAAAATTCCCTGGTATTTAAAAAAGAAAAAATACTTTGTTTCATAGAAAGGACGAAATATCATTTCTAAGGCAAGCCAATTGGTGAGGTAACCTACGATTATCCCTTGAATGGGAAGAGTCCACCAGATGGGAAAAAAAATCCAGATTACCATTTGAACGAGTCCTAAAAGTAAACCAAAATACAAACCGGATTTTTCGATGAATCTAAATTCAGGTCCACCTACAGTTTGAAATAATTCTACAACCAGGACAACATTATCACCGGAAAGTTTTTTTAAGACCATTCCTTTTAGGTCAAAGAACTGGTAAACGTTTTTGCGGATACCGAGTATTATACTCTTGATTGCACTTGGAATTTGTTTTTCTGTTTCAGCATAAATTTGATTTTTTACAAGATCCGGAATTGCAGGCCAGAGTCCTGGTCTGATTTGGTCTATAATGTCTTTTGTTAAATCACGAATGACAGGTTTAAGCATGGGCTTTAATTCTTTTTCGATCATGGCAGGATCTACTTTATCAAAGATTTCTTCAATTTTGATAAGTCTTCCCGTAATCACGTCTACAGATCTACTCGCCATCTTATGCGCCTTACGCGGTATTATCCCCTGCCAGCCTAAGTAAGGAGGAATTCCCCAAAACTTGATTGGGTAAAAAGTCATCTTGAGTGCAACCCAATTGGTAAACCAACCTACGAAACCGTAAGTGAGTGGCATAATTAAAATACCGATTATATCAGCGTGCTTGGAAAGAAATTCTGTCATTTGTTCACTACTCTAATTCCTCATTTTAAAATAAAGTTTTTTTATATACCATTTTTCAAAAATAAGTTCTGCTACTTTCCGTAAAGGGGTATTCCCAATTCCCAAAAGAAGGTTTTCTGGAATCAAATCAGAATTTACTTTTGGGAATTGGTATAACTACTTAGAATAAAAATATGCGATGCAACTGACTCTTTTGAAATCTCTCACAGTGTAAGTTCGTATGTTGCTGAGAGTAATTTTTAGCCTACAAATCATACATCTTAAACGAGTGGTGTAAAATTTCCGAGCTCTTTAATAATTTATATTCCATTTCGTTTGCATCCACTAATTGCGAAGCGTATTCTGCTTTGGCTCGAACGATGGAATCATCTACCAGGTAATCTGCTTTTATTTCCAAAATCTGATAAGTTCCATTGGTGAGTTTAATCAAAAAGTCTGGATAATATCCACGAAGGGTGTGGGATTCAGGATCAATATAATTAATAAAAAAGTCAGTCTGTCCATGTGTAAGCATTCCGGTGAACCAAACGCCTTCGACTTTACTATCATGAATGAGTATGTCAAAAATTTCTTTTTCTGGTATAGAATCAAAACAATAACGATCTAAGTGAAATGATTTACCGGCTATTTCTGCGTAACCGCTATCTTCTCTTTTTACAACCAATTCTTTTTTGGCTCTAAGTCTAAATACATCTCCTTCTTTTGGAGGTTTGACTAATTCGATTTCGACTTCTTCTTTATTTTTAAACTCTACAATTTCATAAAGCTCTTTAAACAAATGAGGGATGACCCAATCATATAAAAGCTCGTTGAATTCGTTTACAGATTTTAAAATTTCTTTCGTTCCTTGCTTGGTAGAAGAAAGTAAACCGTTGATTTTAATTGGAGAAAGATTCAAATACTTTGCTATCTCAGCGACTAAAGTCAACTCAGAGAAAGTTCTTTTCTCTTTGATATAGGTTACGTCTTGATCTGCACTAATTTTCTTTCCAATGTCTTGGATACTTCTTTCAGAGCGAAGGATTTTATATTTCTCTATGTCTACTTTTTCTAGTTCTAAATCAATTCCTTCTTTTAGTTTCTTTTCTTTTAATTGATGTAGTTTACGAGTAAGATTGAGTTTTACCTTAATCGGTGGTGGAACAATTCTTACCTCGACGGTTTCTTTTCCATCGTCGGCATTGTTTAAGTCACTAACGGATAATCGAAAGTTCTCTTGCAACTCTGCTTCCAATGTTTTTACATTTTCATCCGAAAGAAAAACCAAACCTGTTTCTTGGTAACTCGTGATTTGCCGCAGACAGCGCATTGTTGCTTGGAGAACAAATACTTTAGATTTTGGCTCTCTGTGTAATCCGACTCCAAATAAGGACCGACAGTTCCAACCTTCTTTTCCTTTGTTGACAAGTAATATAAATTGTTTGTCAGATTGTGGAGTATCTAGATTTTTGAATTCCCGAATATCATCGTTAGTTGTAATAGAAGAGTCTCCCACATTGACTAAAATCTTTTCTGTAGAGATACCTAGCTCGGATAATACCTGTTCAACCGCAGGCTTTAGTTCTAATTGCAACTCTTCAATGGTAGAAGCGAAGAAGGCAATCTTAGGAAGAAGTCCTTCAAAGAGTTTGCCATTATACGCTGTCCAGAATTCCTGAATCGCTAAACGAATAAAAGGAATAGTCTGGTCTTTGATATTTTCAAATCCACTGATTTTTACTTTCTTTAAATATCTATTCTGAATAGCATCTTTCAAACCATAAGCATAAACCACTTCGGGTAATAGTCTACTACCCACAAAAGGAGTTCCTGTATAATTATAACAACCTACAACTTTTGTTCCGGTTTGTTTTAAATTTTCCGCCAATTCATTGATGGTAACTCGGAGGCTAGTCGCTGTTTGCTTTAATCCAAAGTCAGCAGCAAGAGCACTTCCAAAAACATGATGTGCCTCATCTACATAAATTCCCAATTGTTTAAATCGAGTGAGCTTTGCAAAACGTTGGTTTGTAATTAAATCCACTTCTTCCAAATCAAAACCATATAGATCTAAATAATCTTGATTCGAACTTTTTGCTTTGTAGACAGCAGGATGAGATTCAAACAATTCCTGAGCACCGGTCTTTGTTTTCGTTTTTTTCTTTAGAATAATTTTTTGTGTATTGGAGATGATGATATTAAATTTGGAATTATCTATGGCGTTTAACGCATCACCTGTTTCATCCAAGAAAAAGAAATGTGTATTAGTCTCTATCCAACTTACATACTCAGGAGGAACTACTTTTGAAAAATCAAAAGTTTGAATTTCTTTCAAGGATTGTAAGACAGTTTTATCAGGAGCAAATACAAGTGCGTTATGACAAAACCGTTCATCATTGGGAAATTTATTGGCAAGAAGAAATTCATAAAAAATAGAAGTCGCCATAAGCACAGTCTTTCCAAGTCCCATAGTGAGAGCAAAAATATAGTTTGGGTAAATCTGCTGAAATTTCTGAATGCCTTCAAATACAGCCTTAAAAAGTTCCTTACTAGTCGTATCTAAAACTTCCGAAGGTCCGAACATGCTTAACTGATTCTGTGCATCTATACCTATTTCTTTTCGATTTGTAAATTCTTCTTTTTTATAAAACCAATCTTCGAAAATTTGATAGAGAAATTTATTATGACAAAACTCTTTTAAGAAAACATACATCTCAAGAGCTTCAAATTGAGGCTTACGCAAATAAGCCGACGGATTCTCAGGATTATTAAAATGCAAAAACTTGCGGGTAAGTGGTGTATAACTCGAATAAATTCTTTTTCGTTCTTCTTTTAGAAATAATTCTAAATATACATAAAAAGGAAAATCAATATTTTGAACTTTAGGTTTTGCTTTTTTAGGTTCTTTCATTTTTCCCGCCAAGAAATATTCTCATGTCGAAATATTTCGATTTCTTCGACATGACTATTGGTTTTTCTGCATCTATTCATGCCGCCTCTTTTAATTCATCTTGAAACCAATTACGCGGATTTTTACGAATATAATTTCTGACATTGTATAATTCCATTTCATCGCGAATAATTCTATCGTGGAATCGGGATTGCCATATCCCACCCGTAGGGACAGGTCTGAGACCTGTCCCTACGTCGAATTGACCTGTCCCTACGTTCGATAAATTCCCATCATTGGATATTGGTAATACAATTTTAAATTTATTAATCCTTCTTGACGAAAATGATTTTAAAGATCCAATTATATCTGATAAACTGTTTTTTCCTTTACGAATAATATTTATTATCCCGTGAATATGATTTGGCATTATAACGAATTCATCTAAAATACAATCTGGATAATGATCTGGCAAACCGTTCCAACATTCCAATACGATTTTTCCGTATTCATTTAATTTCATCGGATAAAATGGATGATGATCCCCCGTAGGGACAGGTCTGAGACCTGTCCCTACGTTTAAACGACCTGTCCCTACGTCGTATACATTCCCGACATCGGGAATATTCATAATTTCATCTAATTCAATTTCACCAAATAAATTCAATCTATCCTTCGTAACGGCGGTTACAAAATAATACCCTTCGTTCGAATAATCCCAATTTGCCCAACGTGGTGATTTACGATTTTTCAATTTTAGATTCCCAATTTCTTTTTTAACTCTTTATGCGGGGTCCATTTCTTATTGGTTCGTTTAATTTTTACGGCATTGAAATAATCGAACTTATCCTCTTCAATTTGTTTCAATCGTTTGTATTCTTCAAAGTCAATAATAACAGCGATAGGTCGATTGTTCTCTTTAATAATTTGCTTCTTAATCATGGTAAGCCTCCTGTCTATGTTTTATCTCAATTATATTTAAAATTTGTCCTTCTTCATCAAAGATAATTCTATAATTTCCAACTCTTAATCTCTTAAAATTTCCAAACTCACCCTTGAGGTTCTTTATATCATACTTACCATTTGGATTGGAAGCATATTTTTCGATCATATCAATAATCATTTTAGCAGATTTTTTTTCTCCCTTAGAGATTCTGCTTAGTTGCTTAGTTGCTTAGTTGCTTAACTGCTGTTTCGGAGTAGAAAATCTCAATCATAGTCTACAACGTAACCTCAAGCGACTCGCTGAGTAAATCAGTAATCTTAACTCGAATAGTTCCTTTACTAGCAGGAACAGGATAAACACCTTTTACAAGTTCATCCCCTTCAGGAACATCGACGACCTGTGGCTCGAATACTGCTCCATCATAATTAAAATCAATCATAACAGACTCGACAAGCTCTTTCCAATTTTCTACATTCTCCTTCATGATAGAAAGTTTTTGTAAAAGGTTCATCGGATAAAATTGGCGGATAAGAACTTTATTATTTTCAATAGTGATTTCTGCTTCGGAATCTCGTTTGAATTCCAAATTCGCCTTATCGCGGAGTATATCGACTACCTCCACATCAAGCGTAAATCCAGAATTCTTAGCTTGTTCTTTGAGATAGGCACCTAAATCCGGCTCATGTCCCATACATACGAGTTGAATCGACTCCACTGGCTTACCAGGATTTGCCGTATTTAGTTTTTCAAATTCTTTATAATTAAATCCCGTGATGAGTTCATTCAAATCCACTCTGGTCGCAATCCGGTTAATCGGCATTATCTTCACCTTCTTCCCGTCCTTCTCTCCATCATAAACATTATTCCCCGGAAGAGGTTGAATTTCCAGCGCACGTAGTAAAATGTCTTTTGCCTCAATTGGATTACGAAATACATCGTAATGGTTTACGTTGTAGATTTGGAATCCTGTGTAATATTTCGATGGGACGGGATTTTTCATTTTCAACGAATTTCCCGTATTAACGGAAAATCCCGTATTAACGGGATCCCCCGTAGGGACAGGTCTGAGACCTGTCCCTACGTCGATACGACCGTCCCCACCGTCCGACGAATTCCCCACGTTATTCGATTTATTTCCACCGTCCGAAAAATTCCCCATCGGCAATTCCGGATTATCCGATCGTAACGATTCCGCAACGCCTAACAGCCGTTTTGTGGTCGTTTGAATCGCACCTAAATTAATATCCGCACCGATAAACCGCCGACCCAATTTCATGGCAACGGCTTGCGTAGTTCCACTTCCCATGAAACAATCAAAGACTAGATCGCCTGCATTGGAGGATGCTTTGATTATCCGCTCTAGAAGTTCTTCATTCTTTTGTGTAGGGTATAATTCTGAATTGTCTTTAAAATCTAACCAAATATCTTGTAGGCTATAGCCTTTGCTTTCATCTGCGAAAATCTTCTTTCTAGGATTTCCGTTAGCTGACCATTCAATTAAACCATCTTTATCTAATTGCTCTAAGGTTGAATGAACATACCGCCAATGATTGCCTAATGGAGGCATAATTCCTTTCCAAGGCTTTCCGGTTTCCCCTTTTCTTTCACCAGGAGCATGTAGAGGAGTTGTTGTATATTTCCTACCATTTTCATCTATCTTATTGTATTTTTCATTCAGCTCATCTTCTGATATTTCTTTATATTGTCTATTCCAAGTAGAGTTCAAACTTTTTGAATATAATAATATTATATCATGAATATTTCCAAATCCAATGTTAGTATAGTTTTTAGGATTACATTTTTCTCGCACAATATGGCTTCTCATCGAGCTTTCATTAAAGACTTCATCCATGATACATCGTAAATAGTGATTTTTTTTCCAATCACAATGCACATAAATACTTCCTGTATCACTCAACAACTCCCGCATTAAAATCAATCGTTCATACATGAATTGCAGATACTCGTCGTTAGACCAAATATCGGTGTATTGTTTTTCTTCGAAGGCTGTGCTGTCGTTGGTGACTTGTTTTCCTTTGAGTTGGATTTTCTTTTTATAATCTGCTTTGCTATCAAAGGGTGGATCTATATAAATCAAATCCACCTTGCCCCGATACTTTTTCAAGAGATGACTCATGACCTGTAAATTGTCTCCCCAAAATATCTGGTTCATCCAACCATCTACTTCTTCTCCAAACTGCTCCTTAAGCTGTGCCGGATAAAACTGCGTTGAGTAAAACGGGCGTTTGCCTTTCCAATGCAACATCGGATAACCCTTAATAGGCTCAAATTCGTATTCTTCAATGGACGGGATGTCTGTTTTTAGGTTTAGGGTTGGGTCTTTTTTTTGTGGCATGGTTATTCTTTATTTTCTAAATAAACTTTCGATTTCTTTTTGCACTTCTTCATGAGAGATGAGGTTTCCATTTTTTATATCTTCCAAACCTTTATCGATCTCTTTTTTTGCCCATTCAGAGATGGGAATTGGAGCCAAGATTTGAGAAATCATAAGTTCAATCTGATTTAGTAAATCATCTTCATAAAGGTTTACTATCTGTGAAATTAATTTAACTTTTTTTACTTCCATTTCTTGGATTGTCATTTTTCTAGCCTCAGTTTCTTTATTTTTTTAAGATAATCATTTCATCAGATTTGGTTTTCTCTGATCTCATTTGAGATTTCATCTTTGTTAGCCGCTACGTAATTCCAAGCATTCACTAAATCAATTGCTCTAAGTGTCGGATAATCTAAAAGTAATTGAGCTTCGTTTAATCCTTGTTGCCTGAATCCTTCTAATGTCCACACAGCAATTCGAGTCCTCAGAATACAGGCAGAGCCTCCGGCAACTCCTGGGTTCTTTTCTATTCCAGGAAATGACTGCGTAATAGAGCTTGTAATAAATTGAAGCAACTCTGCTTTTTCTTTCGTGCTTAAATTAGGAATTTCTTCTTGAATTTGTCTATAAGTCATTTCAGTCTCCATTAGGTATCTTTTTTTTCATTACCATATTTTTTGTTCCAATGCTCCATTGCTTTCTGAGAAATTTCTTCGATTGTCATATCTTCAAAAAGAGTTTTTCTCCATTCAGTGTAATCAAATTTTTCTTTTTGAATAATGGAAATAAATCTTTCCACATCCACGAGATTTAATTTTTCTCGTAGGGCTGCATATCCTTTTAGTTTTAATTCTTCATCTGAAAGCATTGGTTTAATGTATTGAATTTACCTAGCAGGCTATATTCTTTTTTGGTATTCCATCGCAGCTTTGCTAATTTCTCTTCCACTCATTCCAGAAAACAAATTTTGTCGCCACTTAGTATAATCGAAATTATCCCTTTTGATAAGAGTAATAAATCTCTCTGCATCTAGGTTGTCCATATACTTTAGCAAAACCTTCATGCCTTCTACTTTTAACTCAGAATCAGTCTTCATACTTTATCTCCTCGAAAAAATTTACCGGATTAAGCAATTTTATTTCTTGTATCAAATCTTTTCTATTCAAAATTCCTCTGTCCGTTGTAATAAAATATTCAGCTTTTCCAAGGATTGCACAGGCAATATGCAATGCGTCTAAGCTTTTTATCCCTATTTCTTCTAAATTTTCCATTTTAGTAAGGACGGATTCAGATTCATAAATAGTTTCAACTGCAAGTTCTTTCCATGATTGGATTGAAATTCTTTTATCCTCAGCACTATTCTGAGAATTTTCAAAATCTAAAATATACGACCAAACTAATTCAACCTTATTTAACTTGATCATTTCTTGAATGTATTGCTTTGCCTCTGCTTCTAGTTTTATTTTTTCCTGAATATCAAACGGTCTATTAAAACAACAATTGTCTAGGTAAATAAGCATTAGACTCTCCTTTATTTACTATACTGCCTTGGATTACAATGATACCGCATATCGCAATCTCCGCATTGTTTTTCTGATTTCAAGATATGTTTCATATCAAAATCTTTCGATTCGATTTTATGGACGACTTCTTCGAAGCTGTCGATGGTGACTTGCACATTATCCTTGTTAGCCGGAAATGTGATATAAGGACTGCCGTCTTCTACTTTAGGATAGTAGAGATGAATTTTATTTACTTTGGAGCCGGTGCGCTCTTCGACTAGGTGAGCGTAAACTTCTAATTGTCTTCGGTATTGGTTGAGTTTTCGTTTTTCGATTGGGTCAGTGGAGTTTACATCTGGTTTGTCGCCAGATTTGAAGTCAATTAATTCAACGGTGTCATTTTCGCCTTTGATAAGATCAATTGAGCCTTTTAAAATATAGTCCTCTTTGACTAAGGAGACATCTACTTCTGCTTCCTTAATCCTATCCCACTGGTGGCTATTTCTATCTCGGTAGCGGAGGACTTGTTTTAAGAGAGAGGCAATTTGTCCCTGGTGGAGATAGCTTCTTTGTTGTTTGGATAATAAGAAGTAATTGGTATTAAACCAATTTGTGATAGTTGCATCTGTAAGTGTTTGTTCTTCTTTTCGTAAAACTGCTTTGTGAATGTCTTCAATGGTTTGGTGTAAGAGGCTACCGGCTAACACGCCCCCCGTTCTTACTTCTACAAATTCTAACTCTTTATAAAACTTATACTGCAAAGGACAATTCTCATATAATAAAATATGCGAAGTAAAGGAAAATTGATGTTTGACGTTGACTGGTTTTACTTTTTCTAAAGTAAGCTTTGTAGAATCAAATGTTTCATCCTTCCAATCGACTAAGCTTTTATAAATGGAATCAAAGTATTTCGATGGGCTTTTTCCCTTTCCTTCTACTTCCCTTGCGGTTAATACGAGTAAGTTCTGAGGTCGTGAGAAGGCTGTGTAATATAATCTCCAGAAGTTATAGAACTTTATTTTTTCAATTGGCTCAAATGCTGGTTTTAGATAAAATTCATTTTGTAAAATTTCTTCAATCTCATCGTATTGTTTCATCGGGACAGAATTTAAAGAGCCTACCAATACAACTGGAAATTCAAGTCCTTTGGATTGGTGAATCGTCATAAAGGAAACGCAACCCGACGGCGCATACTCGTCAAAATCCTCATACTCTTCTAGTCCACCATCTAAGATAAAACGCAAGTAGGTATTGAAAAAATCCTGTAAGGTCTTTTGGATATTCTTTTTGGAAAATACCGTTACGTTATAAATGTATTCAAACTTAAAAAACAATTTAGAAAGAATTGCAATATTATAGGCAGAGCGAAGATTTACTTTATTATCTTTTAAGTCAACGTTTAAGTATTCTCCAAACATTGGATATTCCAAGAGTTGATAGAGAACTGCGGCAAACGCATAGTTTGTGTTTTCTTCCATCCGCAGATGTTCTTTCGCTCTTTTTTGTACCCATGTTATTAGAGCTTGATTTTTTTCTGGTTCTTTTCTTAGCTCCTCTGCAAAGACTTGTTTCCATTCCTGATAGGTTTCCCAAATTTCTAAATTCGCAGTTTCATTCCACTTTAAATCTTCAAATAGATTTGGAAAAATAAAGATGATTGCACCAAGTAAAAGTTGAATTTCTTTTCTCTGAAAAAACAAAGCAGACCGAGGGGAGAATATCTGTATACCTTTAGCTTCTAAGTAATTTGCAAGTCCGATGATATTTTCATTTTTTACGGATCGAAATAAAAAAGCAATTTGGTTTCTATCGGTTACTACTTGTTTACTTTCTAAGTCAGAAATGAATTGATAGACTTCTTCATAATAATCTTCCCAAGTTCCACTCTTTCCAAGTTTGATAACGGATGGATTATCTATAAATTCTTCTTCTCGTGGTTGAATTGTTTTATCATAACGAAAGGTTGTTCCGTTTTCTGACCATTCATTTAAACCCATCCAGTGATTGTAAAAATGAATGATGTCAGGATGAGAGCGAAAGTTTGTGACAAGTGTTACCTGTTTGCATTTTCCAGGTAAAAAGTTTTTTGGAAATTCTAATATATTGCGAATGGTAGCTCCTCGAAAACGATACAAGCCTTGGTCATCATCTCCAACAACGCAAATATTTTGGTGAGCACTAGCAAGTAAAAATAAAATCTTTTCTTGGATTGTATTTGTGTCCTGGTATTCATCAACCATTATGTATTTTATTTTTTCTTGCAAGCTTTCTAAAATCGCGGAGTTTGATTCTAAAAGTAAAAGTGTTTCTGTTTGAATGGTAGAAAAATCAAGTGTATTCTCTTCTGCTAATTGAGCGGAATAGATTTTATAAAACTCAGCAATTAATTTCATCGCCGGATAATTCGAATTAGCCAGCTTTTCTAAATCTAAACATTCTTCTCCAACTTTGGCTAAGTAATAAACCAAGGACTCCACTTTATCCCATCTAGAAAGAGTTGGCTTACCTAATAAAACTTCTGAGCCTTCTACTTTTAAATAAGGATTTAGATTTCGAAACAAAAAGTATTTTTGATCGAAGTCATCGAGTAGCCGATAATTTCTTTTTAATCGCGTATACTCTCTGTTTTCCTCTAAAATTCGAAGGAATATAGAATGAAGCGTTCCAATATACATTTCATTCAAATTTACTTTGAGTCCTGCTTCTAAAAGACGATTTGAAACTCTCGTGATTAACTCCTTAGCCGCTTTCTCAGTAAATGTGGCAACTAGGATAGATTCAGATGGAACACCTTTATACACTAAATATAAAATCCGCTCCACAAGTGTTCGCGTCTTGCCTGAGCCAGGTCCGGCGATAATTAAGACTGGACCTTCGGTAGTCTGGATTGCTTCTATCTTGGCTGGATCAAGGTCGTGGAAATGAACTTTATCATTTGGTAGTTCTGACATTTGTTGTAAACCAGAGGTTGGATTATACTATTCATATACAAAGCTATAAGACAAGAAAAATAAATTTAGAGATAGAATATAATAAAAATCACCAATGGTTTTGATTTGCCTACTAAAATAAGCATTTAATTCAACTACTTCTCCTCCTTAGCTGAAAGCGCCTCAATCACAGTCTTCTTGTCAATTTGGAATAGATCGACATTTATTTTTTAAAGATAAAATTGCGAAGAAAGTGGTTCTACTAGATTTAAAAAAAGAGAAATCGTTTTCCGCTTTTCAGGATGAGACTGCTCACCGCGTCCCAGTTAGAAAGATTTGGATCTGGATTTTTTCCTTCTCCCATTCGAAGAAGTTGCTTTTGGTACCAACCGATTTCTAATGCGCCCGCACTATCTACTAAATCTATCCCGGCAGAAATTTTCTTTAGAATCATTCCCATGCTTTCTCCGGAAAGAATTTTACCGGGGAAAAAAGGATCCATAGCCACAGTGCGGGCAAGACCGAGTAGATCAATTCCTTCCGCAATTGCCTGGTCCATTCCGTCTCTTGTGCGAAATCCACCAGTTACCATAATGGGGCAACTCACCTGTTTGCGCAGTAGATGAGCAAATTCTAAAAAGTATGCTTCTCTAAGACGAGTAGTTTCTTTTTCGTGAACTCCAGTCATGGCTGCTTTTTCATAAGTCCCACCGGAGATTTCGAGAAGATCAATTCCTTCCTGGTCTAAAATCTTTGCAACCTCTGTTGAGTCATCTTCTGAGAAACCGCCGTGTTGAAAGTCTTTGGAGTTTAGTTTTACTCCGATGGAAAATTCCTTTCCGAGGCTAATACGTATATTCCTATATACTTCTACTAGAAACCGCATCCTGTTTTCTAAACTCCCTCCCCATTTGTCTTTTCGATGATTGGTTAAAGGAGATAGGAATTGATTGATGAGATAGCCGTGTGCTGCGTGAATTTCTATTCCATCAAAGCCTGCTTCTTTTAATTTCTTTGCAGTGTTTGTAAACTTGCGGATAAGTTCGAGTATTTCTTCTTCCTTCAATTCACGAGGCTGTGCAAAAATTCCAAAGGGAGCGTTAACCGCAATGGCTGAAGGAGCTAACGGCTGTTTGGAGAGGAGAACGGGAGATTGCCTCCCTGGATGATTGATTTGACCCCATAGAACAGATCCGTGTTTTTTAGAAACCTTTGCCCATTCGATGAAATTATCGAGCGGGGTAGATTCTTCTAAGACGACATTGTTTGGCTCTCCAAGGGCAGTCGGGTCGATTAAAATATTACCCGTAATTAATAAACCAGCTCCACTCGAGCCAAATTTTTCATATAAGCGGAGTAACTCGGTATCCGGTAGGAATTTCTGGTTAGAAAGGTTTTCACTCATGGCAGCTTTGGCTAGCCGGTTGGGGATAACGGAATTATTCCTGAGTGTGAGTGGTCTATTAAGGTTTGGCATTTAGTTTAACTCTCGAAGTGATACATTTTTTTGAGAAGAGTGTGAAAGAGTCTACCTTCTTTGAAGAGTGTATAATACAAAATCACAAAGGATAAGGGGAGACCAATAAAATAGCTTATGATATGCATTATCGTCGAGCCACCTGTTCCTGCAACCCTGGCAAATGGATCACCTGCACCGATGAGTCGACCGGTGACGTAAACAGTGATTGCACAGAATGCGGCAGAACCAAATCCGACTAGAAATACACCAACGAGGTAGTTAATCATGAGAGCAGGCTTGGATACTTGCTGTTTGCCGTCAGATGCAATTTCTACGCTTTTAGTTGTCCAAGTGCTGAAGTAGTATAAAATCGGGGGAATAAGAAATACTCCGTCGATATAAAGAGTCATGGCAACAGTTGTGGTAAACATAGATAATACGCTTGCCGCTCCGAGATAACCTGCTCCTGGTTTCCATGCTTCGCCGCCGAATAAGTCTCTATCATAGAGAAACCTGTCATATCCGAATCCATCCCAGCCATAGAGAAGAATAAAGAACATTCCAAAATAACCGAAAATCCAATTGAGATGAGAGAGATAGTATTTCTTACTTTGAATTAAAAGCGATGTTACCCAGAATCCGAGTATACCCTGGGTAACGTTTGTTATCCCGAAGCCAATGATAAGCCAATGGGGAATCGACAATATTGATTCTGCCACTTGCATCGTCTCCCAGCTTGGATGTCTTAAAAGTAATAGCATTCCAGTAGGAGCCCAAATGCAAGATAGCATAATCAGTGCCTTCGCATAATAGGAAGTAGCCAGAGGCTCCTTTTCTTTTTCTAATTTTTTTCCTGCAGCGGCAGCCATTGTAGCCCCGATTCCATAAGCCCAAAATACATCTACTTGAACCATTATTTTTCTCCTTTTTGTATTCCTTGTAATATGATGGAGATCGCTGTTGAAATCCATTTTTTGCCTGCGGCTAATCGTTCTTTTTTATTTTCGATGGGGGATACTTCTTTTATGCCTTCGAATATAACAACGTTAACCGCTCTCGAGGTAATTTTTAAATCTAAATCTTTTCGCAAGAAACCTTTTTTAATTCCGTTTTTTAAATACGCAGAAGTATAATCATCGAAGATCTGCATGGAGTTAGAGATTTTCTTTTGGATAGCACTGACGCTCTGTGATTCAAAGAAAAGAATTCGTGCCATAGAGTCATCTTCTCCGAAAAGATGAAAAAGTTTTTCGCCGATTCGGTGCAGTTGTCCTTTGTAGTCTTCCAGGGTTTCGGCTCCATCGGGTTTTTCATTGATCGCAATACCGACAATTTCTTTTAGAATTTCGTTTACGGCAGAGTCAAAGATGTCTTCTTTGTTTTTAAAATAACGATAAAAAGTCCCATGACCCATCCCGAGCTTTTGCGCAATGTCTGCAATTCCTGCTGCATGAAAACCTTTCTCAGCAAACACCTGAACGGACGCAGCCAGTATGTCTTTTTTCTTTTGCTCGATGTCTGCCATTTTTTCCAGTAATGACATGTCATTCTATTTTGTCAAGGGAAAGGGACGTAGATAGAGGGAATAAAAATTTGGGAAGGAATTTTTAAAAATTTCTTAGAAGCTCACCACCCTTCGATCACCGTTCGATCAGTGTTCGTTCACCGTTCGATTAGGCTTCGTTCAGGAAATGAAAAAAAACGAACCAAGAACGGTTGGTATTCGTCGAATTACTACAGTATTAATACAGTAATAATAAGGATAACATATAGTATGGGAAAACTTACAGAAAATATTTTAGGGGGAGTGAAAGGCAAAATTGGAAATTTGAGCTTCGCAAATTACAGTGGCAAAATCATCATTAAATCACTCCCAAAACGAAGTAAAAACAAACCATCAGCAAAGCAAGCAAAGGGAAGAAAGAAGTTTCAACTTGCGAATACACTTGCGAGTAAATTTACTCCGCTGTTTCGAATGATAAAAAGCGGCAATGCAGAATTAACGCCCAGGAAGGATTTCTTTTCGCGAATCTATTTGGCAATGACGGAAAATGAAAATGAATTCAGTGTTGATTATTCTAAAATAGAATTCACAAGAGGTCTTCTAGATAGTCCAAACGATTTCGCATTAGAATCTGATTCAACTACAATCAAGGCGAAATGGAATTTATCCACAGAAGAGGAGTTACAGGAGGAAATTGTTATTTGCCTCTTTAATCCTAATTTCAAAAATCCAATCCTCGCAAGCTCTAAGCGGCAAACAAGTCTTATGCATATTCCTATTCCTTCTTTTTGGAAAGGACACCAGGTTCATGGTTTTGCTTTCGCTAGAAATGAAAATGGGAAAGTTTCGGATTCGGTTTATAGTGGGGTGGGGGTTTAATAAGATTTGCCACAGAGTCACTGAGGCACAGAGAGATATTTTTGGCATAGTATTTCTCTAAAACGCTACCGTCTCGGATTGCTGATAGCGGATAACGTCTATTTTGTTCTGAAAATCTTTGTCCAGGATTGGTTCAATCGATTGGAATGTATAAGAGCCTGCCTGGAAAGGATATTACAGGCTCTTGGAGCTTGACTTTTATTAATAGAATAACTT
>JANMOF010000091.1:0-12092 GCA_031368925.1 Leptospiraceae bacterium | reverse complement strand
GTGGTTCTTCATAACCCCATGAGGCAACACCGATACTAACCGTTACAACGTTAGCCGCACGAGCAGTGGGATGAGCTATGGCTAATCCTTGGATCGAGCTTCGAATATTTTCTGCGACTATCCACGCTTCCGAAAGGTTTGTTTCTGGTAAAAGAACAATGAATTCTTCGCCGCCCCATCTGGCAGCTAAATCAGGCGCTCTTCTAGCTAATTCTATAATTGTCTTTGCAACAATTTTCAAGCATTCATCCCCGGCTAGATGACCGAAATTATCATTATAACTTTTAAAGTCATCTATATCAATTATCAAAACCGATAACGGGTTATTATTTCTTCTCGAACGAAAACATTCTTTTTCAAATATTTTTTCAAAGTAGCGTCTATTTCCTATCCCCGTCAATGAGTCTGTATTGGATAATTTTTCTAGCTCTGTGTTTGCATTTTCTAAAGCCAATTTAGTTCGCTGTAATTGTTCTTCCATTCTTTTACTTTCAGTAATATCACGGCTAATACCAAAAATTCCAACTACATTTCGTTTGCTGTCGAAGAGGGGCCATTTATTTGTGGACACATAACCAATATTACCCTCTGAGTCGTAGTACGGATCAATCTTGCCTAGAAGTGGAGTTCCCATTTCGAATATTGGTAATTCTTCTTCATGGTATATTTTGGCTGTGTCGGCAGGGAATACTTCTAAGTCATGCTTGCCAATCATATCTTGCCAATGAGCGTGTCCGGTTATATTCGCAAGGCTTTGGCTACAAAAGCGAAAGCGGCTTTCCTTATCTTTGAAGTAAATAAAATCGGTAGTCTCCTTTAAAAAATTTTCAAAATCACGGTTGAATTCTGCAAGTGCGGTTTCTGTGTGTTTGCGCTCAGTAATATCTAAGAATGTAGTAACAAATTTATTATCTATAAATGGAGAGGTTGCAACAAAATAACATTTATTGTGCAGGGGACTCCACATTTCTGTGAACACTGTTGTCTTCATAGATTGATGCCCTCTCCAAAAAGAATTAATGTCTTTTTGGGACATGCCATATAGCTGGGTTGCAACATTTCCAATGACTTCGACTTGGCTATAATCAGCAATAGAATAAAAAGCCCGGTTGACATTTACAATTTTATAATCGATCATTTCTCCGTTATCATCATAAATGATTTCATTTAAAGCAACTCCCTCGGTCATCGTGTCGAGGAGAATCTTCATATTCCGCTCGTTTTCGCCGAGGGCAGCTTCTACTTTTTTTCTATCTGAAATATCGTGAATAATTGAATGCAGTAAGACGCGTCCTCCTACAGTAAGAGGACTTGAGTAAACTTCTACATCTTTAAAACTTCCATTGGCAAGGCGATGTTGAAAGTTGAAGTAAGCTCTTTTCTGTATAAATGCATTTTCCATTTCCTCTTTGATTTTTTCCGGAGGTAAAATATTTATATCATTAATTTTATTTTTTTTTAGGTCTTCAAGAGGATAACCGTAGAAGTCCACTGCAGCAGAATTTGCATCGACTATAGTTCCATCAGAAGGGTCTATTAATAATTTAACCGCTTGGCTCTTTTCAAAAATTGCATGGTATAACTGCTCACTTTCTTTTAGTGAATCCTCGTTTCGTTTCTTATCTGTTATGTCGTGGGTAATGGCTAATTGGACTAATTCAGAAGAGCCTTGTAAAGGAAGTGGGACAGCATGTGATTCTAACCAAACACGAGAGCCTTTTGCACCGATAATCTGAAATTGAAGAGATCCTTTTTGTCCATTGCAAATACTTTCATTGAACTTTTTGAAAGTTTCTTTATATTCCGGTGCAACCATGCTATAGACATTTTTCCCAATCGCCTTTTCCGGGTTATCAATTTCTATCATTGCAAGACCGGCTGAATTCATTGCAAGGAGTGTCCCATCCCTCGCAACTAGTTTCACACAACTAGGTGTAGCCTCTACAATGGTTCTTAGGTGCAATTCACTTTGCTTAAGTAGACTCTGAATTTCATACTCTTTTGTGATGTCTTTAAATACAAGGACAACTCCAGTTATAGTTCCATCTGAATCTTTAATTGGAGAACCTGAATCGGAGATTTTATATTCATGTCCATTCTTCGAAACTAATGCAGTATCATTTGCTAGACCTACTATTTTCCCAGAGGCTAATACCAATTCAACCGGACTTATTATTTTTTCTCGTGTGGATGCATTTACAATTTGAAAAACTTCCTGTAAGGGCATTCCATTTGCTTCGTTAAATTTCCACCCGGTAAGATTTTCTGCAACAGGGTTCATTTGAACAATATTTCCATCGGTGTCAGTCGCCATGACCGCATCACCAATTGAGTGGAGAATCGTGCTTAGTCTCTCTCGTTGTCTTTCTGTTTTTTTATTTGCTTCATATAACTTGAATGCCATCTTGATTGATGCATCAATTACAATGATTCCAGAATTTTTTACAACGTATCCATAAGAAGTAATCTTCTCTGTTTTTTGAACAACTTCCTTTTCCACTCTTGCGGATAGGAATACAATTGGTATGTCATGTTCTTTTAAAATTTCTTTTGCTGTTTGTGTTCCATCTATACCAGGACCTAAGTCAATATCCATTAAGATAAGGTCAATTTGATCTCTCTTCTCTTGAATCAGTTCTATAGCCCGGTTGCCATTATCTACATGGATAACCTTATAGCCTTCTTTTTCCAATTGCCTCACTTCCATCAAGGCTATAATGGGTTCATCTTCGACGAGAAGTATAGTCTGTGTTGCTCTATTTGTCATAAATAGCTTCCCTTCGATTGTCGTATGAATATTTTAATTTTATCATTTTTAACGCATAATCAATGCAGATGAACATGGATAATCCAACGCGATTCGTAATTAGTATTCTGAAAAAAAATAACAACAAGGCAAGTAAAAAACCGAGGAAAACCAGTAGTAAAGAGTAAAATATTATTCGCTAAATTACTAAGACTGCTTTAAATTGTTTGAATCATATATAAAAAAAGGCAACTCATGCATAGGAAATTAGCGGTGGTAGTCTTTAAAGATCCGCCTACTGCTTAATAGCCACACGATCACCGAAGATTTTGTAAGCGAGGATCTTAATGCCTTCAAAGAAATGAATCTTATATAGAAATGGATTGAGCCAACCCACTGTAATGCAATAGTATTTATCAAAAGGCTCGGTATGATGAATCTTATGGTGCTCGGGAGATAGAATTAAATTATTTCGTTGGAGAAATAAAATTAGCCTCCCTGGATTTTCCATATGTGCCCATTTATGAATTTGATTAGTAATAAAAACTGCGATCATAAGAAAGCTAAAAAAACTATAGAAGGAATAAGTAAATAAGTTTGCTTTAATATCAACAAAATAATAAACCAATAGCAGAAATGGAATGGAGACGATACAGTTATTCCCACTTGTCTCTACGAAATCATGTTGTGTCATTCCTTTTGGATCTACATGGTGTTCGCGAAAGGGTTTAATGAATGCTTGCCCCAGGACTGGAGTTTCTTCTGTTCCAAATGTATCTCCTAGAAAATGCACAAGACCAGAAAAGAAATCCGCTCCAATATAACCTACGAAGATAGGAAACAGGGCTAGGGGTAGGACAAGATAACCAATATTATCCGCAAGTCGAATAGTTTCTTCACCTATTTTAGCAACTAACATGACGCAGTAGACAACGAATACGAATATGCTTGTGATTTCTAAATGCCTGTGTTTATATTGAAACATTTTATTCTCCTTTTTCTTTTCCAGGGATATTTACTCCCGTGATGTATATTATGTCAGCATATTTTTTTAATTGGTTCTGACCAGGGGGTTCATTAGAGCGATGTACAAACATGGAAATCGTAAGAACTTTTAACCCAAGCTGTGTTAGTCTGTGGGTAACACCCATATACTCGTCGCTATGAAACCTACCATTTATATGAATTACCTTGTTTCGTTTCTTGTCGATTATTTTTTGAATTGAATCTGCCATCGTTGCGTCCCATAGGTTTTGTGCGAGGATCATATTTTTCATTCCTAGTTTTTCTCCCCCATGACCTGCAATAGAGCCAAAGATTTTATTCTCATAAGCTTCCTGTCTATAACGCTCAATTGTATAAATCGGTGCAAAAAATTTTCTAGAACTAGTTGGAAATTTATACAATTCATCGAGACCGTTTCTTGAGAGCATTCTCACATAGCGCCTCGGGGCATTAGCCGCTAGAATTGGAATTTTATTTTCTTTCGCAAATATCACTATTGGTTTGTAGTCTTCGTAATTATTCCAGAGCTTTACATCAGTCTGAAATAATTTTTCGTCGATTAACCCGGCGAGGTATTCATTTAAAACAATTTGCTGGTCTCGCTCAAACATCTCCATGGAGATAATAAAGCTTTGCCGCTCTGATAAAAAACGAATGAGCTTTAACTTTTCTGCATGACCGACTTTGTCATCATGCTCCTCGCCTATTAAGATTACATCTACCGATTTGAATTTTTCTGCGATTTCTTCATGCCCGATTGGATTCCATGTTGTCGAGTCGTAGATTTTAGGATACGTGTCTTGTGCGTTTAGTGTGAGGGAAATAACAAAGAACACCACGGATAAATGGTTCGATACGCATGCTCGGATGATGCTACTCACCACGGCGCACGGATGAACACGGATGGGAAGAGAGTTTAAAAGTTTCATGGTTGTTTACATTTATATTCTTTTCAACGTTTTTAAGTAATTAAATTTTTCCTTTTAAGTTTTTTTTCCTCTCATCTACCTAATTTGTCTTGCCCTTGTTTATACTATAGAAAGCATTAATGGAAAATATTAGAGGAAACTCAATGAAAAGCTATGAAGATTTTAAACCTCTCGATTTCGAGAGGTTTGGAAACGTGACAGGGATTGGATTCTTTACATTTTATCTGTAAAGAGGGATTTAAGCTACGAATGCACTCGGAATGATTTTGACAGCAGATATAAAACCTAAGGATATAAAAGGGAATTAACATGAATAAATATATTTCACCAATAGCGATAGATTTAGGAGCAAAGAATACAGGTGTAGTTTTTACACATTATATAGAAGGTGCAGAGCCACTTTCCCATAAAGGGGTCACCTTTGTTCTGGATGTAAATAATTTTACAGTCTCTCAGAAAGAAAGACTAGTCAACCGTCATCGAATGCGAGGAGAACAAAGACGAAAACTTGCCAAGCGGTTATTCTTTCTTATCCTCGAAAAAGAATATGGACTTAAACAAGAGCAAATTAAGATTTGGGAATTTATACGAGGGTTACTCAACCGGAGAGGATTTACCTATTTGCAAGAAGAAAGCGAAGGCGAAGAAAGTGTAACTGTTCCTCTTGACTTTGCAAAATATATTTTTCCAGATGAATTCAAAGATTGTAAGGAAGATATATTAGATTTTATTCGAGAACAAGCTGATGAAGATGAAAATAAAGCACTTACTCTTTGGAAAAATTTGAGGGATAAAGATTGTAAAGAAGAACTCAAAAAGTTCATTGAGGAATACACTGATTATTCACGAAGGGACTCAGAAAGCTATTTAAAACAAATTAAGGAAACAGCAAAAGGTCTTATCAAGGAAATTGAACAAGGAAACAAACCAAGAAAGAAGTATTTAGAAGAAATTTGGGCTGATATTCAAATCAATGCAGAGCTTGAAAAACTATTATCAAAATCAACTAAACCAATTTCTTTGAAGGAGTTCTATCATCTCATTGGTCATATCAGCAATATGCAACTCCGCGGAATCCGAAAATACTTCAATGATATTAATATGTCAAAAGGAAATGGTTATTGGGATGAGAAACGGCTAACGAAATATTATGTACGTTGGCTAAAAAGCTGGCATGTTCCAAAAGATAAACCATCAAAGAAATACCAATCGGATTTAATTAGACAAGCAGAGAAAGAAAATAAATCTGCATTACAAATCTTCTTTCAAAATGATCCCAAGATTTCAATTCCACCTTTTGAAGATCAGAACAATCGACGGATTCCAACCTGTCAGAGTTTGCTATTATCCGCTGTAGAGTTAGATAAACATTACGAAGGCTGGCGCGAAATCGTAAAAGCACTTACAGACAAACAAGATTTCTACAAAATAGACAATATCAGTAGTATACTTGAAGAACAAAAAAAATCCTTACAGGGATTTATTCACAAGAATCAAGCTGGCAAGAATTTTCCTACAAAAGAAATACCTTTCGATTTTGATTCCATTTTATTTCAAAGAGTATTAGAAACTACAAAGGGCTTAGATCTCTATAAGATAAGACTACTTGTTCAAGTGAAACAACTAACAGAAGAAGCAGGCAAAGCCAGTCTAGAAGGAAGAGATAAGCTTAAAAAAACAATTGCGAATGCAGAAGAAAACCTAAAAGTATTACTAAAACCAGAACAGAAAAAACTTTTACTCCATATTGCAGAAAAATTCTATCAAGAAATTACTGATGCGCGAGCTGGTATTTGGGACGAACACAATTCTATTCTCGCTAAATGTAATTCTAAAACCAAACATAGAAATAAAATGCAGAAAGAAGTTGTCGAACAGGTTTTACGATTCAAGTTCAATTCCGAAATTTCTTTAGAGTATTTTAAAGAGAAAATTTGGTATCATCCAATAAAAGGAAAGTCCACAGTCAAAAGCCTTTGCGAAAACATTGAAAAAGAAAGAAAAGGATTTGGTAATCATTTTAATGAGGCATATCAGAAGTATTCTAGAAAAGTATATACAATTGCAAAATCGGAATCAAAAGAAATCGCTGTTGCTAATAAAGCACTTGCTAAAGAGAAAAACTCTGAAAGTAAAGCATTTAGTACAGTTTATGAAAACACAGAGTTAATTGCAAACTTTATTGGATTATCGTTAAAACAATCTGTATTGGATATTAAAAGTTATAAAAATCCATTCTCACTTGCTCAACTTGCCAATATTTTAGAAGGAGACCAAGCAGGTTTCTATAAGATATGCTCAGCCTGTCAAAAAGAAAATTCTTGGAGAGGGGAACTCGAAGATGTAAAAAATAAAAATGGTGAAGTGGAAAGAATTGCGAAGGCAACTCAATTATCCGCAGATACAGGAAGACCATTTGATGGACAGATAGATAGAATTGTAACAAGAATTGCAAAAGAAATTACAACTAAAAAGTTAGAGCAAATCAAAGAACATTTAAAAGATGGGGATAAGATTGAAATACCAGTATTGATGGAGAATAATCAATTTTCCTTTACAGAGGAAGTTTTAGATTTAAAGAAAGCAAGCAAGAAGGCAAAGGAAAAATCACAAAGAAATATACAAGATTCGCAAAGTAAACTCCTATCAAAGGAAAATAGAATTAAAATTGATTCTGACGGCATATGTCCATATACCGGAAGTTCACTCGGGGATGATGGAGAAATAGATCATATCATTCCAAGGTCAGTGACTAAAGGAACTATCTTAAATTCAGAATTAAATCTTATCTATTGTAGTCATAAAGGAAATCAAAGTAAGGGTAACAAAGAATATTCGCTAAATAATATTCACGAGAAGTTTTTAAAGCATCATTTTAAAACTGCTAATCTAGACAAAGTAATTGAAGATATAGACAGAGTAATTCTTGATGTTGCACAAAAGAATAGAGAAGCTCAAAGAAACTATATTGTTGCAGATAGTTTAGAACCGAGTCAACGAATTTGTTTAAAATTGGCTCTATTAGATAGTTCTCTTAGAAGCAAAGTAATTCCTTATCTACAAACACATTCAAAAGCTCTTGTAAATGGAACGCAGGCTTGGTTCTATAAACGTTTAAAAAAAGAATTAGAATTTGTAATTCACTCTGAATTTAAAAAATCTGAAATTAAAATTCTCCCTCATTACTTTGGCGGTCGCGATGATGACTTTATATTGGGTGAACTTCGAAATAAGTTAGCTCATTATAATTCAAATTACAAAAAAGAAGAAGTACAGACAGAAGGCAGTCATATTGTAGATGCTAGTATGTTAGTTGCACATTCCTTACTACTCTCAGACAAAAATAAAGGCTTCTTAAAATCTCCTCTATTGAAAGACGAAACTCAAAATGAGGGTGAATGGTTAGAAAGTCTTTTGCCCGAAGAAATTGAAATTAAATATATTGAGAGAACGGCAAAGTATAGAAAAGACAACCCAGAAAGTAATTCCTTATTTAAAGCTGGAATGTATGCAGAAAGGTTTTTAAGCATACTTGTGGATAATAAGGGAATCCGCTTTGGATTTACTTCAGAAAAAGCAAGTCCCTATATTGATGAAAAATTGAATGAACTAATATTCAATAAATTAAAACCGTTTCTACTGTATAAAGGCGAATTCATCCAAGAAAACTATGAGTATTTTTCAAAGCTAGAGAATACTCCTAAGTATTCTCTTTTAAAAATACATAGAAATAAAGTAAAAGAGTATTTACAGTCTTGTCCAAATGGTGACGAACTCGGAGATTTTTTAGAAAGCCTACGTTACATTACTCAAAATAAAAAAATATTCGATGATAAAATGAACCTTAACATTGATGAAAAAACTTTATCTAAGAAAGAAAAGTTTGAAATCAAACTAGGAAAAAGGAAAATTTCCTCGTTTGAAATATTAATGCCATACATTGACGACTGGATAAAACTAAAAGATTATATAAAAGATATTAAGCCTGATGAGCTTGAGATTAAAGCACGGGAATTTTTTCATAAAGATAGAATCCGAAACGAAAGTAAACATGGAACCGTTAGTAGAAAACTTTCTTTGCCAATCAAGTCAGAACCTTCTGGAGGATTTAGAATTCAGAGAACGGATGACTTTAAAGAGTTAATTTATCAAGTGCAAGCGGGAGAAACTTCTAACATTGGTTTTGAGATGAACAATAGCGAAGTTAATTTTTCCAAATCGATTCTTGCAAAGAATTATCTTTCTGGAAATGTCTCGTCTTATAAATTAGAAGATAAAATTCTTTCTGATAATGTTGTATACTTCGATGAATGGAAAATACTTAAACTCACTGATAAACAAATTTCAGAAGGAATCCAAGAAATTAGAATGGCGCCTGGAACGAAAGCACGTTGCTATATAAAAGTAAAAATTGCATCTAGTGTTGTTGCTAATTTCTTTTTTTCTAAGAAAGATGATTTATCATTTATGTATAAGATGAAAATGAGAGACAAGAAAGACAAAGAAGGTTTTGATAAATTAAGTAAATTTCTAGAAGAGAATATCTATAAGCAGAGAGATACAATTACTATAAATAAAATTAATGAGCAGTATGTTGAATTAAGATTTGTCACAGAAAGCTCTGGTACTCCTGCAAAGTTGCAGATTCTCTACAACCAAGGCACGAAAGTAGAAAATCCATGAGGCACTTAACGATTACAAAGTTTGGGTGTTTCATTGGGTTAGAAAGTAGGAGATTAGTTGTAAAAGAAAAAGATAAGGTAATCGGAGAGTATCCGATAGCTAGACTCAAGACAGTGCAGGTTGTCGCGAGTGGAGTTTCTTTTTCATCGAATCTTTTGTATGAACTTTCGTTACGAGGAGTTTCGTTTTTCGTTTTAGATTTTAAAAGTATTCCTGTGTTGGTATTATCCGGAACACAGCAACACGCAGTTGTGGAGCTTAGAAAGCATCAGTTCAAATTTTCTGATTCTGATAAAGTTCCTGAACTCTGTCAGAAAATCATTTTAGGGAAATTGAAAAACCAAAGGTCGGTGCTGTTGTATTTTTCGAAAGCACAAAAGATAAATCCTAAAAGCGAAGAAGCATTATCCAAAGCAATTGCTTCTATGGAATCTATGATTCAAGATTTAAAGTCTGCTACTTGGTTACAGGATTTTAATTGGAGAGAACGACTGTTAGGCACGGAAGGTGGTGGAGCGCATATTTACTGGAATGCGCTTAGAGAATCAGAATTATTTCCAGAGAGTTTTGAAGCTAGAAAAGGACGTGGAGCAGGCGATGTAGTAAATCAATCTTTAAACTTGGGATATTCTATTTTAATGTCCTATATTTGGAATGCTGTGATTAAATCTGGACTTGAACCTTATCTTGGATTCTTTCATGTGGTGAGACCCGGCAAACCGTCGTTAATCTTAGATATCATGGAAGAATATAGAGCTTGGGTTGTAGACAGAAGTGTTATTAAGTTACGGCATCTAATGGAAAAAGAAAAATCTCTTACGCCTGAAATTAAGAGAAGAGTCATTGAAGAAATTCATGAAACGTTTTCTAAGACATATCCGTTTTATGGAAAGAAATTAAAACTAGAAACAATGCTTCAAAGGCAAGTGTACCGGCTATGCGGTTTTATTTATGGAAAGAAAAAATACAAAGCTATTAGATTTAAATGGTGAATCGTTATGTATGTAGAAATTTTAGTTTGCTATGATATAACCTCGAATAAAGCACGCCGCAAATTAGTAAAAGAATTGAAGGACATCGGATTACAAAATGTGCAGGAGTCTGTTTTTTGGGGAAGAGTTTTACCAGCAGAGTTGAAATCGGTTCAGAGAGTCTTTGATGATACTCTTACAAAGGGCGAAGATAAAGCTTTTATTTTAAAAGCAAATTTTGCAACGCAAATTAAGAAAATGAGTTTTGGTTATGACAACCCGGAACTTTATGAAGAAAGAGACTACGAGATTTTTTAATTATGTATGAAGATAGTTTAACAATCGTTCAACTCAGGCAATATTTCTTTTGCCCCAGAATTAATTGGTATCAGGTTAATAGCTATAATCTGCCAAAAGAAAATATTTGGATGACTCAGGGTAATGAGTATCACGCGCATAGAGAAATGTTACTCAAGAAAAAATTATTAAAGCGATTTCAAAATATAAATTTAAAATTAGAATACCGCGTTCCTGTGTATTCGGCAAAATTTCAAATTCATGGAATTGTAGATGCGATTATTAAAAATGAAAAAGAAATTTATCCAGTGGAATTCAAATTAAATTCCGCTTCTAAATCAAAAGGGATTTTCTTTCAAATGCTTGGCTATGCAGTATGTCTCGAAGAAAGACACAATACAAGAATTGAAAAAGGATTTTTAGTGAGCGGAAATAATGCAAAGCTTACAGAAGTCAAATTTTCAGAAAGAGACAAACAAGAATTAGCCGATGTGGTTCAAAAAATAAAAGAAATTCGAGAAAATAATTTTTTACCAGAAAGTTCTGCTTCTATGGAAAAATGCTATCAGTGTGAGTATCTAAATTTTTGTAATGACAGAAATATTTAACCCTCCATGCTTAGCGCAGAGGGAGAGTCAACTTTGATTTTGTTGTTTTCAGTGCTAGGTCGTTACAATGACCTTAAAATTTCTTCGAAAAATAGCAAGTATTTTTTCAACTTTCCCATCTTCGAAGAAATTCTAAAACTAGTCTCTCCAACACCTTGAAAAATCAGGCTAAAGGGGGAGGCTAGCATCCAATCACAACAACGACCTGCAACTGAAATTATGAACTTTGCATTTGTGAGATAAGTTGATTAGATCTAGCATCCAATCACAACAACGACCTGCAACTGAAATTATCCAGTAAGAAAAATAGCTCACTTGATTTTATTCTAGCATCCAATCACAACAACGACCTGCAACTGAAATACTACTGCAACCGCGCTATCGTATAAAGTTGATAACTAGCATCCAATCACAACAACGACCTGCAACTGAAATCCCTGGTTACTGTATATTTTCCATCATTCAAGCGCCTAGCATCCAATCACAACAACGACCTGCAACTGAAATTCTGGAGAGCGATTAGGCTATCCTACACAAAAACCTCTAGCATCCAATCACAACAACGACCTGCAACTGAAATCTGCAATAGGAACTTATCTAGCGATTAATGGAGACCTAGCATCCAATCACAACAACGACCTGCAACTGAAATCCCCACTTTTGAATCATGACTTGAGCACGTATACACTAGCATCCAATCACAACAACGACCTGCAACTGAAATTTATTATATTGTGAATGCTGCGGGGCTTCCTGTGCTTCTAGCATCCAATCACAACAACGACCTGCAACTGAAATAGAATTTATCGTCTCTTTTGTGGTCTTGTATGACTCTAGCATCCAATCACAACAA
>JANMOF010000072.1:0-16267 GCA_031368925.1 Leptospiraceae bacterium | reverse complement strand
TTCTAACGACAACTATTTTAACCAATCCTCATACAAAGAATTCAAAAATGGTCGCGGACAAAACCCTGACAAAACAAAAGAGCCAATGGGACGTGGAGCAATTTTGGACGTTTTAGCTTAAGAACTCTTTCCAGATTGAGTAATGCTGGTAAAACTTCCTGAGCGGAAATCCCAGCACATTCGAATACGACCCTGTGAACTTTAAAACAGGACTGCCTTCATTCTGAATCCCATAGGCACCCGCTTTATCATAAGGCTTTGATTCATTCAAATACCTAGCTATTTCCTTTTCGCCCCAAGATTTGAATTCCACCTTTGTTTCATCATATTCATAAAGAATTTCCCCGTTTCGTAAGATTGCCAAGCCGGAAAATACCGAATGTGTCTTTCCGGAAAGAACTGATAGAATTTCCATCCCCTCGGCAAAATCAGCGGGCTTTCCCAGAATCTGGCTATCTAGAACGACAATCGTATCAGACGCAATGTAAACATTATCTAGAACCGCTTTTTCCATTTCAAGTTTGGAACTGGTAACTCGTTTTAAATAAGAGAGCGGGGACTCACCTGGCTGTATATCTTCATTTATATGAGATGGATTTACCTGAAAATTGAGTTTTAGATTTTGCAAAATCTCTCGCCTTCTTGGAGAGGCGGACTTTAAAATTAACATACACCCACTCTTACGTAAAGTGTAAAAATGTCGATAATAAGTATACTATGAAAACTCATACTCCTTTCGTTACTTTTATAAAATCCAATACTCCTTCCAGATGCAGCATACTCTCTGTAATTCCTTTTCTATTCTGTTTTACACTTTCTATTTTTGGTCAAGTCAGTGTTAAAGATGTGAAAAATGCTCCGACTGCTGAGCCAGCCAAAACTCCGAGTGAAAAAAAAGAGGAAGGCAAGCCTCTCAAGATGGAAACAGGAACAGTAACTGTGGATCCACAAATTGTTTCTGCTGACTATAAAAGAAATAATCTACGACATTTAAAAAAACTAAAAAGCTCTTTTTTAAATTATGATGCAGAGCCAAAATTCAGTGCCATCATGAAAAACTATGTAGATGCAAGCATTAAGTTCCAAGAGAAAAATTATATTACTTCCAGAAGAATTTTTGAGCAGAACTATTTAGATCTAAATACGGAAGCACAAACCTTCGCTAAGAAATATGCAGATACTTATAATAAGCTGTATGCGGACGCTTCTTTCCAACTTGTTGACTTAAAAGTAAACTCGGATACGGATGATAACATTTATCCGGTGCTTGAGAAGCAACTTGTGATTGCAAATGAATTCAATACATCCGCACAAGTATTAAATGCAAAAACAAATTATATAGATGGACTGTATGAACAAAAAAATGCACTCCAAAGCTTATTTAAAATTTATTATACGATCAACAAACATAAAAATAAAAACCTTAAGCTAGCAGAAAGAGTAAGTAAAAATCTTTTACTCGATGATGATTATATTCCTAAAGAATATTTAAAGGAATATGATGATTCACTCGGTTTAGTATTTGCGGTGAGAGAAAAAGAAAGAGAGAAGGAAAGAGAACAAATTAAGAAAGGTCTCACAAATAAATATGGTGAGCTTAATACAAACAAAGAATTAGACAAATCAAATCCTGAACCTAAGAAAGACACCAAAGATGTAAAGGATTCTAAGGACGCAAAATCTATTCCCGCTCCTGCGCCAGTAACTGAGCCGGCAAAGAAATAAAATGAAAGCATTTGCCTTTTGCCTCCTATTTGGCTTGGTGATAACCCAAGCCAATTGCAACAAAAAGAAAGCTCGCGTAGAAATCAACGATTGCGATACAATCGGAAATTACTATGAAGATGGGGAACATTATATCAGGCGTGATTTATTTAACGATGACGGTGTAATTGATTACAATAAAATGTTAGATAGCTATAAAGGGCGCAATACAGCATGTAACCCCTTAAACTTACAATGAAATGTTTTACTCTAAGACGAGCATAATGATACTTAACCTTCATCCTAAAAATCCGGAAATTAGAACACTGAAAACTATTTCGGAGAACTTAAAGAACGGGGCTGTATATATTTTCCCGACTGATACAGTATATGCAATCATTGCAGATTCTAAGTCAAAGAAAGGAATTGATAAACTACACGAGCTAAAACACTCGGATAAAAATAAACCTCTATCCCTACTTTGTCCCGATATTTCTACTGCATCCGAATACGTAGAGACTCTTCCGAACGAAGCATTCAAGTTAATGAAACGAATTACTCCCGGACCTTTTACTTTTATTCTAAAGGCTAACAAAAATATTCCCAAGTGGGCTGTTGTAAACCCAAAGGCAAAGACAATTGGTATTCGAATTCCAGAAAGCATTTTTCTACAAGAATTACTAAAAGTGCATGAAGGAACACTCACCTGCACTTCTGTTTTTACTGGAGATGAATATCTAACAGATATAAATGATCTCGAAGATTTATTCGGAAATCATGTAGATGCAATCATTGATGGGGGAATTGCAAAAGTTGAGACTTCAACCATCCTAGATTTTACAAACGATGAAATGGAAGTTCTACGAGAAGGGAAGGGATTCGATAGAATATAAGTAACTACTCATAATGTTTTGCCACAGAGGCACAAAGTCACGGAGGGTTGAGTGAGGGTTTGCGCTATTTTATCCATATGGGTCATTTTAAAGAAAGCAGGGAAAAGATTATTGGATTTTGCATTTTAAAAGCACAAAACATAAGCTTGAAATTGGAAAATAAACCTTATTTTGTTAAATCGACTCTCTTGAAATTCCTCTGTGACTCGGTGCCGGCGCCAGTGGTGAGTTTATCGAATCCATGGCAATCAGTTATACTGAATACTTACTAATTTAATTCACTTACTGAACGTTTTTTTCCAATCGTCTTCTTTAAAACCAATCAATACTAAATCAGTAGAAATAACAAAAGGTCTTTTCACAAGATTCCCATTTGAATTTAATAGTTTGAGTTTTTCCTCTTCCGTCATTGCTAGTAATTTTTCTTTTAAGTTTAAAGCCTTGTAGTCTTGACCAGAAGTATTAAAAAGTTTTTTACTATCCCCATTTAAAAACTTTAAAGCTTTTTTGAGTTCGTTAATTGAGGGAGGAGTTTCCCGAATGGGAATTTTTGAATAAGGAATTTTCTTAGAATCTAAAAATTTAAGCGCGTTTCTACAAGTAGAACAGCCTTTATATTCGTAGACTTTCATATGTTAGAGTTCAACGGCATTTCGACTACGCTCAATGACCGATCTCTGAGCGGAGTCGAAGAGATTTCAACTACAAGTCGAAATGTAACTACGTTAAAAATTATTTAGATTCGTCTTTATCTGTTTTAGGTGCGTCAGTAGAATCTTTAGCAGCATTGATATCAGGCTCACTCATTAAGAACTGAAAAGTTACACGTCTATTTTGAGCACTTTCCCCTGCAATACCAGGAATAGGATTAGAAGATCCCATTGCTTTGGTTGCGATTCTTTTTTCTGGGAATCCGAGTTTTACTAAAGCCTGTTTTACTTCTTTTGCTCTTTGCTCAGAGTAGAACATATTTCCTTTTTTAGCACCTTCTGGAGTTTCAGGACCAACAGTATCAGTATGACCTGCAATTTCTAAGGTGTAAATAGCGGGAAGTTCATCTAAACCTTTCTTTAATACAGCTCCGGATTCTTTTATCCACTTAATGAAATCTTTCTTGTTAGGAATTTCCCATTTTTTGTAGGCAAACCCTTCAATCGCTTTTCCGTCAGGATAACGAGCAGATTTAAGAGATTCGTTTAATTGAGCAAATAACTCAGCACCAGGGTTAGTTAAATCGCGTTTACCGATTGCTGAATCTGTAGCGTCTTTGGAATCAACAGGCTTAACGTCTTTTGGCTCTTCAGCAGCAGATCTGTCAGTAGCTTTGCTATCTTCAACAGGCTTAGTGTCTTTAGAAGGATCGGGAGATGCTTTCTTGTCATTAGAACCACAAAATGCTAACGAAGTAGATACAATCCCAATTACCAGGGCAGTTTTAATAAATTGTCTATTCATAAATAAATGCTTCCTTTCTAATAATGAATTTTGAATATTACCACAATAGAAATATATATTTTATTTTAAAACCATTTTTAATACTACTAACGAAATTTCATGATAATAACCGCAAACGTTCAGGAAGACCAAAACGACTTCCGCCTAGACCAATTCCTCGCACAATCCACCGGAGATGATATATCCAGAACATCTATCCAAAAATGGATTAAAAACGGGCACATTTTATGTGTCTCAAACCCGAAATCCAAGCTAAAACCAAATTTCAGGGTAAAAACAGGGGAAATTTTTGAAATTACAATCCCGCCTAAACCTAAACTAAACTTAGATCCGGTAGAAATGCCAATCGAAATCATCTATGAAGAAGAAGAATTCGTAATCATCAACAAACCACCCGGCATAGCCTCCCACGGTGGTCCGGGCGACGACTCCCCAAGTCTTGTGAATGGTTTACTCTACTACTTCAAAAATCTTTCCCAAATCGGCGGAGAAATTCGTCCCGGGATAGTTCATAGATTAGATAAGCCAACTTCAGGTCTTATGATTATTGCAAAAACAGACAAAGCACATATAAAACTTTCTAGTATGTTTCAGAAACGAGAAGTGGAAAAGACCTATTATGCGTGGCTTGTCCAAACTCCGCAGCTTCCGGAAGGCAGAATAGAATTACCCCTTGGACGTCATCCTACAGAACGACTCAAAATGTGTGTCCGTAAAGATGGACGTAAAGCAATTACCACTTACAAGATTATCAAATCCATCTCTTCTCGCAAGAGTCGAAATTTTTCTCTCGCCGAAATCAAAATCGAAACAGGACGCACGCATCAAATCCGTGTTCATTTTCAAAACATGGGCTGCCCTGTTGTGGGTGATATGCTGTATTCTCGGACTGGAAATGAATTCTCTTCCTATGGACTTTTACTTTTTTCTCAATCAATTAAATTCAAACATCCATTCAAACGTAAGACGATTGAATTTACACTTCCTTTTCCGGAACGATTTACTCGCTTCGAAGCGGAGGCTGAGTTTAGGTAGATAATGGGTGTTAGTCGTTATTTTAGAAAAACGACTACGAAATTAGAATATATTCGAACTCTTTTCATCCTTTTCCTAATCTCCCTTTGCGAAAAGTAGAAAAGTTTAAAGTCTATTAACAAATAAATCTATTCGCAAAGTATTCTAACGTATTTGTTTGTGTGACTTCATCGTGAGGAATCAGAAGATACTTCCATGCTTTGCCTTGATTGGCGGATGTATATTCAGAAGAATATCTACAATAGGTAACAGCGGCTTTCTTTTTATCCAATACTTCTTCATCGTTTAATTCGTTAGATGCTTTTATTTCTACAAGGTAAATGGTATTATCCGCTTCTACGACAAAGTCAGGATGGTATTGCCTAGAATTCTTTGCATAGTAAATACGAAATTGATTCCGTGCAGGTCGTAACCATTTGATAACTTTTTTATCATTCTCAAGTATATAGGCAAAGTCTTTTTCTTGCTTGGTATCAAACTTGTATTCAAAGTGACATGCTTTCTCGAATCCTCTGAATACATATTTGGGAATAAGGCTGACGGGGCTTATGCTATCTCGGTAGTCTTTGTATCCGTCTTTGTTCATCACTGTAAAATTCCAATTTTCTATTTTTTCAAAGGGTAATACTTTTGGTTGTAGATATTCAGGCTCGCTGAATTTCAAATGTCCTTTTAG
Source organism: Leptospiraceae bacterium (assembly GCA_031368925.1). Taxonomy (GTDB): domain Bacteria; phylum Spirochaetota; class Leptospiria; order Leptospirales; family Leptospiraceae; genus UBA2033. The sequence continues at coordinate 10,504 of JANMOF010000072.1, read as the reverse complement.
TTGGTCATAGATTTTAACCGCTATGATCTTTCGGTATTGGTGAACTAGAACCGGCAATTTGTCTTCTTCTCGAGTGGATAATGCTCGTATAGCCTGGTTACTTAGTTTTTGCAAAAGATCAGCATTCTCGTCATAATCCACTTCTGGAAAATTCATTAGTTCGCTGATGATTTGATTGGTTGGTGATTCTTTGAACAACGCACCTACTTTTACTTGAATTGTATCTACTTCACTATTCACAAGACTTCTTCTGTGAATCTCTTCTGACAAAACAGAATAATCAAATTCATTCTCCACTTGTAATTCAAAGTCTTCAAACCAAGCTCTGACTTCTTCTTGAACAAGGTCAATTCTAGGAATTTCAATCACATTCTTTTTAAATGAGGAAACTACTGCTTCATATTGTTTCTCTGCATCTAGGGCAATGGCTTGCGAGAATAGACCAAGTGAACCTTCCGAGGCTTGCTTTTGGATAATTGCAATTACCTGCTCTTTTATTTCTGGCTTTTGTAAATCATCTATTCTTGTCACGCCTGCTACAGAGCCAAAAGAAGGAATCACAGAAAGAATAGCTTTCTTGGCATCTAAAGAAGTTTGTGCTTCCTGTTTTTTGGTTTCATCTTTTATCTGAGAAATCTTTTCTTCTTCTTTTTTGATTTCTACTTCTTGTTTGGAAGTCGAAGTAACTACTGTAGTATTTACTTTTAGTTCCTCTTCTGAGAGTTCTATAAAACTCATTTTATTCAAAAGGGAATTTGGATCTTTGGATGCTTCGATGACTTTATCGAAATTATCGTGAGCGACTACTGTTAGTTTGTCTATGTTTTCTACTCCTGTTCGCTCTCCATTATAAGGCAGACGCAAACCTCGTCCGATAGTTTGTTCTATCAGTATATTCGCATTAGCCGCTCTGAGTGGAACAATTGTATATAGATTGGTAACATCCCAACCTTCTTTGAGCATATTTACATGAATCACGATTTCAATTTCATTCGTGTCATGTTCAAGAGAAAGAAATTGTTTAGATATATCCTCTTCATTTTTTGTAGAAGAATCAATCTGTAAAACTTTACCTTTGTAATCCCCTTTGTAAAAATCTTTTGATTCAATATATGCAAAAGTTTCTTTGGCATGAGTTATATCTTTACAAACTACTAAGATAAATGGTTTTACTTTTCGTTTGTTGTAAGTATTCGCATAGACTTCTAATTCATTTTTTGTATTCACATGAATACTAATTGCATCTTCTAGTTTGATATTTTCAATTTCTTTTTCGGAAAGTCCATCCGGTTTAAAATTCATTCTCTTGGCAATCGTTGGATGTTTTACATACTTTCCATCTTTCAGCGCTTGGGCGAGTGAGTATTCATATACAATATTTCTAAATACATTTCCCTTATCGTCCATAGGAGTTGCAGTGAGTTCAATTCCAAGTATGGGTTTCAGCTCGTTAATCGCATTCTTAGAAGCATCCGCATGATAACGATGAGCCTCATCCATTAGAATCACAAGGTCACTAAGACCAGATAAATACTCCCAATAAGATTGCCCCAAATACTCAGAGAGTCTTTTGATACGTGGAGGTAAAGAGCGTCCGTCTTTCTTTTGGGTTTTGTTATCCGAATTGAATTTTGCTATATTAAAAATATTAATGCGAACATCTTCTTCTTTGGAAAACAAATTACTCTGTTGGTTATAATTATCTCCCGTGATGATGATTGGTCTGTTGTGGACAAACTCCGCTATGCCGTTAAACACATACTTAGGATTACCCGGATTTCCAAAATCTTCAATTAATTTTTCGTAAATTGTGATGTTCGGAGCTAGAATAAAAAAATTCCGAATTCCTTTTTGTGTATAAAGATAAGTTACATAAGCCCCCATGAGTCTTGTCTTACCAACACCGGTCGCAATCGAAAAACATATAGAAGGAAACTCTCTTTCAAAATCTGTGCATGTGGCAAATAACGAGTTGACTTTTTCTAATTCAACGGTTAAATCCACTTCTTTTTTTAATTCTAGCTTATCACTCAATGCAACCAGTATATCGAGTGCTTCTTTGAGTGGTTTACGAAGAGAGAGTCTTTGGTTTATAATTTCAGCGTTAGTTGGCATAGTTTGTTCCTATATAGTTTAAGATTTTTTTTACCGCGAAGGACGCGAAGATCACGAAGGGTTTTGTGATGGAATAGGATGTTGGTTAAACATTCGAACGCTAATCCAATCACTCGTTTTGATAAATTATCAAATTCCATTATAATCTCCCTGTCTTAATCTTCTCTTCGTGTGCTTCGCGCCCTTCGCGGTTAAACTCTTCTTCATCACGAAGGTTTTTTTATTTAGCATCTTTCTAGAAAGTTTTCGAGAACGAATATCTTTCGGATACGAAAGACGAGAGGGCTTTGTGCTAGAGATAGTGCTTTTAAGTTTTCTACACCTGATACAAAATAGGGATGTACACAAGCTGGAATTTTAGAAGTCCACTCAGGATAATCTAGTTTTACCTCATCACATAAATATTCAACAGTGGAAGCAAGCAGTGGATCTATTTTCTCATCAGAAAAAAGAATTCCCTCTTGTATGCTTTCTTTATTTTTGTAATAACGAAAGTCATCTACAAAGTTCATGAGATATAATGACCAGTTTTGTTTGTCTTGTTCAATGTATTCTTTTGTTTTTTTAATTGTTATCATTTTCGAAAATCTCCTATTCGCTCATTTGTTAAAAGTGGATTATCCATTATCTCTGCTCCAGTAATTTTGCCACGACCTGTGGCTAAATTGCATCAATTTTTTAATACTCGCGAAACCATTAAAACAATTGATTCCCATCATCTTCCTTCTTTGTTTTCTTCGCGCTCTTCGTGTCCTTCGCGGTTGATTTCTTTTTCTTCTCAACCGGTAAATCATCATTATCCATACCTTCGTGTTCTTCGCGCCCTTCGCGGTTAAGATTTTTTTCACCACGAAGCTCACGAAGATCGCGAAGGGGTTCTGATTCAACGGGAGAATTTACAATATTAAAACTGTAATCTTCTTTTCCAAATTCGCATTTGCCTAGAAGCATGTGGGGAATCTTTTTGATGGTGATGTTAGGGAAACGATCTTCACAAGAAGAATGATAGGCTTTGCAGGCTAAGAGCAAACTTTCGTCTGGTTGCATTTCGGCTTGAATTTTATCTAAAATTTCTATCGTGATAAATTGTGTGGTTGTGTAGATATAATCCTTCTCACTACTCTTGCCCTGCTTCCAATAAATACGCTCGTCCGGCAAATAGCGAAAGCCCTCTTGCTTAGCCATAGCAGAGGCTAACATAGTCGGATTGTATTCTTTCGAGATAATCCAATTTCCATACTTGTCTCGATTTAAAAGTGACGGAGCCAGCGTATAAAACTTAAACCCACCACCACCAGTCCAACCTACTTCTTTACTAATTCCCCCTTGGTCTGTTCCATCAATTACTTTACGAAGTCGAGGCACACAATGAGTAACCGCATGTTCTCCCAACTCAATTCCAATCCAGCGCCTACCCATCTTATGCGCTACTGCGGCTGTCGTGCCGGAGCCGAGGAAGGAATCTAAGACGATGTCACCCGGGTTTGTGGCGATGGTTAGTATTGTTTTTATAAGTCTTTCAGGTTTTGGAGTTGCAAAAACATCATTTCCGAATAGCTCATTGATTTCTTTTTTTGCTTCTTGATTATGACCAGCCAATGTATGTTTCCATAAAGACATAGGCATCATCCCTTGATTTATTTCGGAAAAAAAATTTTTAAGTGATGGGACTGAATTATTCTTTTTGGTTCCCCACCAAATTCTATTTTCGCGTTCATTCTTTTCGTGAACCTCTTTAGACATTGCCCAAACTCTTGTAGTTTTTGGCCAGATTTCTTCACCTGTGAATGGTTGCTTTATTGGATAATAAAGATTAGGTCTTTCGACAGAATTGTACCTGCAAGTATAATCCATAGCTTTCCAAACTCCTCTTGGGTCATTGTCAGGATTTTTATAACGATCTGTTTGATCTTCTGTAAATGGAAGAAGATTACGAGAAAAAGAGTCAGATTTTTTATATACTAAAATTTGATCATGAATATAGCCAAAATCTTTCGTATCAGGTGGCGGTGAATATCTCTTTTCCCAAGCGATTCCGCAAACAAAATTACTTCTTCCAAAAATTTCGTCCATCATTACTTTCAAGTAATGTCCTTCACCATCATCAATACAAATCCAAATACTTCCCTCTTCACTGAGTAGATTCTTTAATATTTTCAATCGCGTGCTCATCAGATTCAACCAGATGGAATGCTCTACTCCGTCGTCGTAGTGTTCGAACGCATTACCGGTGTTATACGGAGGGTCGATGGCGATGCATTTGATTTTGCCGGTGTAGTCTTGTTCGAGTGCTTTGAGTGCGAGAAGGTTATCGCCGTGGATGAGCATATTCGTATTATCCACACTCCCTCTCTTACCTTCGTGTTCTTCGCGCCCTTCGCGGTTAAACTCTTTCTCACCGCGAAGCTCACGAAGATCGCGAAGGTTTTTACTATACGAGTAATCGGGGTTTTCTAGGAGTATCCGCGGCTCTAGTTTGGGCTCTTCGCCTTTGCCTATCCAAGTCAGTTCTAGTTTTTGAAATTTCTCTGCCATGATTATCCTTTAAGAATTAAGATTTTTTTACCGCGAAGCACACGAAGGTCGCGAAGGGTTTTGTTTTGGAATATAAAGTTTGTTAAACATTCGAACGCTAATCCATTCATTCGTTTTGATATTGTGTTAAATTCAGTCATTATCATCCTTTCTTAATTCTTCCCTTCGTGTTCTTTGCGTCCTTCGCGGTTAAACTCTTTCAATACAAATCTCTTAATGCCATCTTTTAAAATTTTCACATTAAAGTTTATTAATAATCCGATTGGTATTTTTGAAAGTTTCATATAGGTTAAAATTTGTGCATCGTAAATTGAATTTAAAGAACTTACACTTTTTAGTTCGATGATTAAACTATTTTCTACTTTTAAATCAATTCGATAGCCACAAGCAACTTCCAAACCTTTATATACAACCGGCAACTCTTTTTCCTTCTCAAAATTAATTCCGTTTTCTTTAAATTCGAGCGCTAAACATTCTTTATAAGTATTTTCTAATAGACCCGGTCCTAATGATTTATGAACTTCAATTGCTAATCCAATCACTCGCTTTGATAAATTATCAAATTCCATCACAATCTCCCTTCGCGGTTAAGATTTTTTTACCGCGAAGCACACGAAGGTCGCGAAGGGTTTTGGTTTGGAATATAAAGTTTGTTAAACATTCGAACGCTAGTCCAATCATTAGTTTTAATAAATTATTAAATTCCATCATTATCTACCTCTCTTCCCTTCGTGTTCTTCGCGCCCTTCGCGGTTAAACTCTTTTTCATACCAACTCCCAACGGATAATAAAGAGTAACTCTTCGGAAGTTTTTTGTTTTAATCTAGTTTCTATTTCACTCAGTAGTTTTTCTTTGCGGTTGTCAATTTCGTCTTGTGACTCAAATAGTTTTCTTCGTTTTTCATTTCTTTTTTTTTCTAGCTCTTTGATTAGTCTTTGCTCTTCTACCTTTTGGGCAAGCTCCATAACTTTTCTTGCTTCTGCTTTTCTTAGTTTAAGTTCTGCGTCAATGTCTTTGATTTCTTTTTCTAAACTGAGCTTCATGTCCTCAGCCCATTTATCTAATTTATCAAATTCATCATTAAAAAATTTAGAATTCTTATTCAAGTTTTTTTGCATTACTGATTCAATTTGATTTGATGTCAGTGTTCTTAATTGTTGCTTTACTAGAACAGGAACGGCTAATAGCTTTTCTTCCCTAGCAGTAAGAGAAAAAAGTTTTTGTAAAATTTCAGACTCTAAAATTTCTCCTTCCTCGGTCACACCACTTAAGAGTAAAAAATCTTCTGACTCAAAGGAGTTAATCGTAAATAGACTCAATTGTAAATATCCAGACTTCTCGATTAATTCGTTTAAAGCAGAAATTTTTCTTCCTGTATCCGTGTATTGGAATTTTAAAGTCTTAGAAGTTAAAATTTTCTCTTTACAATCTTTGATGATTAATTCAGCTAATGGATGATTGATTCGATATACATTTATATCCGGAACATGACGTCCGATTTTATAAGGTCCGGAGTGGATTAATATTTCAGGAAAAGGATTTTGATTTAAGGTAAAGGAATATTCTTTATTCGAGAAAATTCCATTTTCTCTTAGAAAGAATCGAGTGATTTCCCAGAGCCAATTTTCGTATCTAGAAATATATTCTTTGCTTTCTTCAACATTGATTTTTAGTTTTTGCCTAACTTCTTCATCAAAGTTTTCGAGGAGATACTTACGAGTAGTCTGCATAGCATTTGAAATACTTTCTTCCAATTCTTTTTGCAATTGGTTAAATGCAGCCTGGATTTGTTCTCTTGTGCGACACTCTTGGTAAATCTTGACTATCCGCTTTTCAAAATCGACTCCGCTTTCAATGCTTCCCAAAATTTCATCGCTAGAGCCAAATACTCCATCGAATAATTTGAATTTATCCTTTAAAAGTTCATAAACTCTTTCATCGGCAGCATTGGATTTGTTGAGAAAATTTACAACTACTACATCGTGTTTTTGACCATAACGATGACAACGCCCGATTCGTTGTTCAATCCTTTGCGGATTCCAAGGCAAATCATAATTAATCACAAGAGAACTAAATTGGAGATTGACTCCCTCGGATGCAGCTTCTGTTGCAATCATAAGAGTTGCTTCGTCTCTAAATGCGTCCACTAAAGCTGCTCTCATATCAGCAGAACGCGAACCAGTGATTCGATCAGTCCCTGCATGAAGCTGTAACCAGTTTTTGTATATAGCAAGGGAGCCAGAATCAGAATTGGAGCCATTGAACAATACGATTTTTCCATTATAGCCATTAGCCTCTAAAATAGAAAATAGATATTCTTGCGTGCGTGTGCTTTCGGTAAAGATGATTGCTTTTTTAGGTGCTCCTAATTTCTCTAATTCTCTAAATCCATTTTCGAGTGCGGTAAATAGCTTTTCTCCTTTAGAGTTTTTTGCAATAGACTTAGCGAGTTCTGCAAATTCTTTTAGAGATTGAATCTCTTCTTTCATTTCTGCAAGCTCTTCTTCTGTGTAAATTCGTTCCTCTTTTATTTCTTCTACATCTTCATCCTCCCAGTCTTCTTTAAGTTCGTCATATCCTTCATAGTTTTCGTAAAAAGGAAGCTCTATTTCGATTGGTTTATGCTTTTGGATAATTATTTCTAGTTTAGAAATAAGTGAATCAAGAGTTCTAGAAATCGCAAATGTAGAAGAGGCAAGTAATTTTCGTAGAATCAAAGTCATAAGCTGTCTTTGACTTGCGGGTAATGCGTATAATTCTTCTCTTTGTAGATATTCAGAGACTAGATTGTAAAGTCTATCCTCCTCTTCGGTAGGATAAAATTCTTCTACGAGCGCAATTCGATTGGTGTATTGAATGTATTCTAGAATTTGTTTTCGAAGAGTTCGCTTACAAATTGGTTTTAGTCTTTCTTTTAATTCGTTAAATAGTTCTTGCTCTACCTCTGAATTTATTTTTCCATACTGGGCTTTAAAACTTTTTAAATCGCCGAACGTGTATTCATCTATGATACTAACAAGTCCGTAAAGTTCCAGTAAACTATTTTGTAATGGCGTGGCTGTGAGTAAAATTTTAGGAATATCTTCCAAGGCAGCTTTAATGGATCTTGCTGTTTTATTGGAAGTCTTATAAACATTGCGAAGTCTATGAGCTTCATCAATGACCGCCAAATCCCAATTAACCTTTTTAATGTAAATATCTTTTGATCTAGCAAATTGATAGGAGCAGATAACTATGTCTTTGTGCTCGAATGGATTTAGATTTCCTTCTTTGATAATTTGATTAAAGAATTTTGTTTCCAAGATAATTGAATTCAAAAAAAACTTATCAAGTAATTCCTGACTCCATTGCTTACGTAAATTAGAAGGTGTAATAATGAGTATGCGCCTTTTTTGTTCTGCCCATTTTTGTGCAATCACAAGTCCTGCTTCGATGGTCTTACCAAGTCCTACTTCATCTGCTAAGATTGCTCCTTTAGAAAGCGGAGACCGAAATGCAAATAAGGCAGCTTCGACTTGGTGCGGATTTATATCTACCTGTGCGTCGGCAAGAGTAGAGGCAAGTTTTTGAATACTGTCCGAGGAGCTTCGTTTCGTTAGCTCATGGGCAAAGTATTTGGCGTGATAGGAAGTTAGCTGCATAAACGTTCTTTTATTTTAAAAATTTGGATTCTATTGTACATGTGGGTCAGAACAGATTAGAAAGTAATTTGAACCAGAATCCTGTCAACACAAAGTCTATCTTACTCAAAGATACTCAGAATAAAATCAATAATCTTTAGTAAGTCAAGTATTCATTAGGATACGAATGTCTTTCTAGCCCTGACATAGCTCGCTAACGTTATTTGCATCTCACTTGTTTCTTCCCATAAGATTCCTTTTACTCTTGAACGGTGCAGGAGCGCTTATATCTACGGTCTTAGGTGCGCTACCAACCCCAACATAGACCGCACAACCACCGAAGAAGAAACCGCATCTGAACCGAATGAGAGTAAACGCAATCTTAACGAAAGCGTATACAAAGTAATATACAACCAGGCATTTTGACTTGCAATCTACAGATTAACTCACTAAAAATCCGATAATAGAAAAGTATGAACTCAAACACCCGATTCAAAAAAGCAATTATTTCTTCAGGACCAACAAGAGAATGGATAGATCCAGTCCGTTATATTTCAAATGCGTCTTCGGGTAAAATGGGATTTCATATAACAAAAGAAATTCTTTCCTGGATTCCAAATGTAGTCTATGTGCATGGAAATGTTTCTGATAAATATGCGAGTGTTGAGGGAGCAAAAAATGTTCACGCAGAAACAACAATTGCCTTAAGAGATACTATGCTTGCAGAATTGGAGAACGATACGTTAGTCATCATGGCAGCAGCTCCAGCAGACTTTCGACCTATTATGATAGCAGAAAATAAAATCAAGAAAGAAACTACAGTTGGGCTCATGATAGAGCTTGAGAAAAATCCAGATATATTAATGGCACTAAACGCAAGTTTGAAAGAAAAAAAATATAATTCTAGCGTATTAATAGGATTTGCCGCTGAGACTGAAAAATTAGAAGAGCATGCACTTGGTAAATTAGAACGTAAGGGTTTAAAATTTATCATTGGGAATTACGTTGGTAAGTCTAACACAGGATTTGGAGAAGTAGATTCTAGTATTCGCATTTTTTCAAAATCTGGAATGATAAAAGAATTAAACAACCAACCAAAGGAAATTTTAGCAAAAGGAATTAGTGATTTTTTAAAAGAGAACGCCTGAGACTATGAAAATTTTTTCAGTTGGAAATACATTTAAACGCTACTGGGATTTATTTATATTTCTACTAGCGACTTACTGCTCTATTGATATTCCTTTTTGGATTTTATTTCCTTACAATCAGGTCGGATTTTTCTTTTTTTTTGAAATATTTATTTCTGTTGCATTCTTTGTAGATTTATTACTTAATTTCAGAACCGCTTATTATAAGAATGAAATTCAAATCACGGATCCATTAAGTATAGCAAAAAAATACCTGAGTAGTTGGTTCATACTGGACATACTATCTATTCTCCCCCTCGAACTATTTATCGAATATGGAATTGTTTCTAAAGATTTATTATTTCTATGCGTATTCAGGTTTTTAAGAATCATCAAGCTAACAAATAGTATTCACTTCAAACAAACCTGGGGGATGCATGAATTTGATAGCACGAGTTTTATGCGTTTAGGATTTTTAGTTTACTGGATAAGCATATTTGCCCACTGGACTGCTTGTGGGTGGATAACTATAGATGGCGGAGTTGGTGGAGTAACAAACCCCGATAACTTAACTAGATATATTCGAGCTATTTACTGGTCAGTCACAACGCTTACGACTATCGGCTACGGGGACATTACCCCTGTTACAAATATTCAGACTATTTACACTATGTGTATTATGCTAGTTGGTGCAGGTGCTTATGGATACCTTGTGGCTAATATTGCTACGATCCTTGCCAATTCAGATATTGTACGATCGCAATTTGTTGATAAGATTCAAAAAATAAATACTTTTATGAAGTATAAAAAAATTCCATTAGAAATGCAACAAGCAATTTTAGATTACTATGACTATATCTGGAAAAACAGAAAGGGCTATGATGAAAAACAAATTCTACACGAATTACCCCCTTCCCTTAAAATGAAAGTAAGTATTTATCTAAACAGTGACCTAGTTCGAAAAGTTCCAATTCTAAAGGGTGCTAGTGATGACTTAATTTCAAAAATTATTTTGAATCTTGTCCCTGTCGTATATATGAAAGGAGATTTTATTTTTAAACATGGAGATACAGGTCATCATCTCTATTTTATCAGCAAGGGACAAG
>JANMOF010000029.1:0-49956 GCA_031368925.1 Leptospiraceae bacterium | reverse complement strand
CTAACTTTTGTAATTTTTTGGTATTGCATGGCACTTATGCCGTTGTCAAATCGAGAGTCTTTCGAATCCAGCATTAGATTTAAGATTTTCTTTTGCTCGGGCAATAGATTTAATGTATGGAAAATTTTCCAAAAGTTAGTTTTATACAAAACTTTTTCAATGCCGTCTATCGATTCTTGAACGGCTTGTTTTAATATTCCTAAATACCAGACGAGCCACTTTGTTATATCAAGTCCGCCCTTTTGTGTTTGTTCCAATAGCGTGTAATATTCTTTTCGTTTATCTAAAATAACGGAAGATACAGAATATAACTTACTAGTTTTTTTTTCATATTGCGCAAGGGCTAATTCTGATACTATCCTCGCAAGCCGTCCATTTCCGTCTTCGAAGGGGTGAATGGTGAGAAACCACAAATGAATAATTCCAGATCTGACAAATGGATCAAACCCTGTATCAGTTCTTGTTAGTTCAAACCATTGTAGCATCGTCTTCATTTCATTGATTAATTCTTTTCGTGTTGGTGCTTCAAAATGAATTTTCGGATTATCAATTCTTCCTGATACCACATGCATCGGAGATTTTCCTCTTAGTTTACCTACCGGGATTTTCCAATTTTCATTTGCAGGAAATAACCAACGATGCCACACAAATAAGCGTTTTAGGGAAAGTTCTTTGTCTGTATTTTGAAAAATATCTAACTGCAATTCTGCTAAACCCTCAGTTCTATCTGTCGTCGGAAATTTTTTTAGGATTATCTTCAACCTCTTCGCAAGAGAAGAACGAACCGAAAACGCATTTACAGACTCTCCTTCAATCGCAGAGGATTTTATAATATTATTTAAAAGTGAATCTAACTCAGTCATTGCAGTTTCGCTTTTTTCTGCAAAACCAATTTTAGCAATCAATGTCCCCAAAAGAAAAGAAATCTCCCTACAAATCGGATCTATCTGTTCTGGTCTCCAAGTAAAATCAGGCCAGTTCTTATTCTCCCATATCCAAGTCATACTTTACATTGTATTAAAACTATGAGCCGATTGCAAGTAATATTTAGCTCATAGACTGAGCCGAATAAAATAGGATTCGGCTCACTGGAATTATCAATGTAGGCTTTTTTGTTAAGACATAACACGCCAATTTTATTTCCTCTTCACTACCGGCAAATACCGAATATCCTGTCCACATAAAACATCCAAACATTTGCATAAATCAGCAGTGTGTAGACTTAGAACTGAATTATAATCATCGTTGCGGTAACCACCAAAGAGGCTAAGAGCTAATGGAATCGGGTTGCCTAATTTTCGCGAAACTCGTTTGATCATTTGGTAAACTAACTCTGAGCATTGTAACCACTCTTCAGTTGTGCATTGAAATCCTAAATCGTCCCACTCGTGAGAGTCTGCACCGTGACAAAATACAACATAATCGACCTTACTCGCTAAGAGATTATTTGTAAGAACCGTTAAATCGCGAACTAGATTTTCGATGTAGACCTCATGCGCTCCTAAAGGATTAATATTGTGGAGGATAATCCTATTTAAACCCTTCACAAAACCTTCTGAATCTTCAATAGAATTTCCAAAATGTCCATCCAAATCAATATAAGCGCCTTTTAGTTTGTATTGATTCCAAATTTTTACAGAAGCAATGACTTGACCGGAAAAAGAACAAAAAGCAGACCCATTAGCTGGTCTTGCATGATGAAACCCAGAAGTAGGAGAAAATTGAATCATATCCGGATGTAAAATACTTTGCTCTATTGCATGAAAGAGGGAAGAGTTAGTATAACGAACAGAATCTGCAAATTGAGGGTTCCAATTTAATCCATTCGAAGAAGCTAATGGCTCTTTGCCTGTAAAAAAGGAATCTACATAATTTTTAGTATGTGCTACATAAAAGTCTTCTTTATGAAAAGGCTCCCAGTTTTCAAACGGAGTAAAATGAGATTCAAGATTATTCTGTGCTAAAAATTCTAATAAATACTTAGGCTTATTGGGGCTCTTAGAAGAACCCACCTTTAATTCAGAAACCATTTCTTTTCGATAGACTAAATTTATTTTGTCAGAATACATTTTATTTCCCCCACAAATTGAATATGGTTTTATTATACTAGACTAGTAGGACAAGATAGAATAAATTCTATGTAGCATTGTATCACCCTAACACAATATCTTTTTTACTTCGTAAACAAAATGCCATTAGCCGTTGAGCAAACAACGCCAGATTCATTTATAACCCAGGCTTCGGAATAGATTAAGTTTTTCTTTACTTGGTTTATTTTAGAGAACATAGAAATCGATTTTGTAAAAAGTGGCTTTTTTAAATGAATACTAATCCTGGAAGTTGCTGAAAAGGAATACTGATTGTCTTTAACTAAGTATGCTGTTAGCCCCAATGATAAATCGAATAAAAAAGAAATTACTCCCCCGTTAACCGCATCAGCTCCTACTCCACCATGATGAATAGAAGTAACTTTTGGAATTCTAACAAGCAAGAGATTTTCTTTTTGAAATGCTATTTCACAGCCAAAGTATTTTAACTGTAAGCTATTATTATAAAAATCCTCAACTTCTTTATGAGGACTATTAAATTTTACTTTTAGAATTGATAAATCAGACATTTTCTTTTCCTATACTTTCAACTAATCCAAATAATTTCTTTCGAACAATTTCTCGGGTGTAGTTCATTTCTACATACTGTTTTCCATTAACTCCCATTTTTGTTCTATTCTCAGGATGAGACAACAGATAATTCATAGTAGCCGAAAAACTATCTTGATCAGAATAGTAAAGTCCTGCATTACTTCTGTTACAATGAGCGCGAAGAATTTCAGAATCACTATTTACTAACACAGGAACTTGCAAAAGCCATGCCTCCATAACTACGATAGAGAAACTTTCGAGATGAGATGGATTCACTAAGAAAAGTGCATGCCTTAAGTAATTTATTTTTTCTTCTTCAGAAATATAGCCAGTATAAATTATATCTTTACTTGTTGTATCTTCATGTTCCCCACCACCGACTAAGATTAATTTAACGCTGGAATTCATTCTCAATTTCCACTCTGTAAATTGTTCTATGAGGGTAAATACGCCTTTGCCTGCATCAATTCGACCTATGTAAATAATATATTCAAAACTTGGCGGAGGTAAAGAAGGAATTACCGGTCCGTCTACATGTAAACCAATTACTGAATATTTATCTGGCTCGAAAGAATATATTTTTTTGAATAAGTCTCTTTCTTCTGGAGTATTAAAAGAAAAGGTAACTTCATTAGTTAGGGTTTTTTTAAAAATTGGAAAATATGCCGGCGGCTCATCATGCAAGGTTGTCACACAGATAGATTTATGCTTAACCTTATCTATTCCATAAATTGTGGTGTAATAAAGATAAGTCATAAAAATAAACACTTCGTAGGACTTTTCATTTTCTTTTATAAACTCGATTAAGTCAGGGCAATACGGACCTTGCCTTTTTAGCCACTCCGACATTTCTTCCTCATCAATGTTTGGTGACTTTTGAATTAGCTTCTCATGAAATCGGTTAAATGTTTTTATATTACGAGATTCCTTTATTGTAAATCTACGCACAAGACTAGTTCCAAAATTTTCATTATCTTTTGAAATTACATTTTTCCAGCTTATGTAATCCAATGCCTTTGTAGTTAATATCTCCAGTTCATATTCATCGGATAAAAGTTCTGCAAAATTCAGAGCATGTTTTTCTGCTCCACCTGAAATATGTGGAGAAAATATTGGGGAGACAAGTGCTATCTTTTTCTTCATGCTAAATCAAGATTGACCAGAATCATTTTAAAATAAAGATAAATATCAGAGGAAAAATCTTGTATTCTAAAAAATATTCAGTCAGCTTCAATCAAAAAATTATCTCTATCTATTTAAGCATTGGAATTGGAATTTTTGCGATTTACAAAGCATTTGCCCAACATTGGGTTTGTGATGACGCGTTTATTTCGTTTCGCTATGCAAAAAATCTGAACGACGGACTCGGTTTAGTTTATAACGCAGGGGAATATGTAGAAGGTTTTACTAATTTTCTCTGGACTATTCTACTTTCTTTGGGTTTGAGTTTTAAGCTTGATCCAATTCATATTTCCTCCAGTCTTGGGATCCTTTTTTATTTTCTCACTCTTTTTGTTTTGTATAAAACAGGAACAACCGTTTATGAAATCAAAGCGGGTAAGAACTATAGATCTTTTTATTTTCCTATCGCATTTGCTGGTTTTGCACTTCATACACATGGACAAATATTTGCGACAGGAGGACTTGAAACGTCTCTATTCACATTTTTAATTCTGACTGGAAATGTATTTTTACTTTTGAGTGATAGAGGCTTACATCTATTAACCGGTTTTTTTCTATTAGTTCTATCTATTATGACTAGACCAGACGGCGCACTTTTTTATTCTTTTGCTGTCCTGTATGTAGCTCTATTCAAATACAGACACACTGATTACAAAACGTATTTTACAAATCAAATCGCGTTACAACTTCCATTTCTGTTTATTTTTTTACCTTATTGGTTTTGGAGATATAGCTATTATGGCTGGTTCTTTCCAAATACATTTTATGCCAAGTCGGGAATGGATACCTATTTTGAGCAGGGGATTCGCTATACTCTACTCTATTTTAATTCCTATTTTGTTTTATACATTCCTTTTCTCTTAGTAATTCTCTGGTTCTTACGGCTATTTAAAATTAGCTCCAAGATTCGTTTTTTTTTCTTGACTACCTTTTCTTCGAGTTATAAAGCAAGAAGAAGAAAGCTCCGATTTAAACATAGAAGTCTCTATAGAATAAAGCCATCCTTTTCTTTAAAAAGAATTATATCAGGCCAAAGCAGGATTGATAATTTCTATATGCGAATCTTCCTTCTTTTTTTTGTGCCATCTTCTTTATACATCCTCTATCTTACAAAGATCGGCGGTGACTTTATGTTTGCCCGTCTTTTAATTCCTATTACTCCACTACTTTATTTAACAGCAGAATTATTTTTGTTTCGAATGAAATTTAAACGAATCCGAAATCTACTCAGCATACTAGTTATTATCTGCACAATATTTTATTATAACTCATATAAAGGAACCGAGTTTCCAATCGTTGATAATATCACAAATGAAAGCGATGTTTATAAATTAAAAAGTGTCTACCGATTGAAGCTATCACTTCTTCCCTTTGCTAAAATTTTCCAAGAAGAAGAAATTCATATCGCTTACGGCGGCTCACAGGCAATGCTTGCTTATTACCTAAATCCGAAAGTAGCAATAGAATCAGTTACTGGGCTTACAGATGAATTCATTGCGCATCAAAAGATTTCCAAACGAAGTAAAGTAGGACATGAAAAGCCAGCACCTATCAGCTACCTACAAAAACGAAATGTTCACATTCATTTTTTTCCCACAACCGATACTCCCAAAACAGAATACAATTCTATTCGATTAAAGAATATTTCAGGGGAATTTCGAATTATCCGCTACGACTCTATTCTATTTTCTGAGTTAAAGAGAACGGGTATGTTTGAATTTCAAGTGTTTGAAAATTATTTAGATAAATACATTTCAGAAATGGACACAAAAGCAGAAAAAGAAATACGTAAAGATTATGAAGATTTTAAAAAGTATTATTTCGAGTTAAATGAAGACGATAGGCGGGAGAGATACTTCTTGGAATAGCCGTAGCAGCATTGCACTACTACGGCTATTCAAGTGAAACTATTTAGTAGAAATTTCGATTGATACTTTATCTTCTACTAATTTGCCTTTTCCATCGCAGGCAGATAGACTTACACTTGCTAGAGAAAGGGCAATGATACAAACTGTGAGAAAATTCTTAATCAAATAACACTCCTTCCATTTAAAATTATCTAGTTAATTTCTAACCGTTGACCATATCATGTTTGGATTTTGTCTTATGACAAGCCTGAAAGTTTGTTCCTTTAGAACTTTTCCTCTTTCAGATTCCACCGGAGATTCCGTCTTCAGTTACATGTATTAGACCATGTCCTGAAAAAATAGCAAATCTTTTTTATAAAAAAGTTTGTTTTAATGAAAAAAAAATACAAGCTTCAAAAAACTTTTTAAAAATTCATAATAAATGTAATAACAACGCCAAACATCTATTTACTGTGCCCACAAATACAAGAATATTTTCTTTTACAAAAACTCTATCCCTAAAACTATGATTCTATGTTCAGAATAAAAATATTTATCGTATTTCTTTTTACATTACTTTCCCAAATAAAAGCAGAAGAATTAAATCTAAAAATTTCACTAAAGAATGGAACGAATGGCGGAGTTGGAAGAGCGGATACTATTAAGTTAATCGCACTCCAAGGTGGAATGACTCCGATTGGTGAATTTAAAGATAAACAAGGCGATTTTGTTTTAGAAAAAATAAATTTTCCAGATGAAGCTCCTGTATTAATTCAAGTCAGTTACAAAGGAGCTAATTACAATAAGATGGTGCCGCCTACTCCGATATTCAGAAACAAGGTGCAAGAAATCACAGTCTATGATATTACTTCTGAATTTAAAAACATAGATGTAAAAAGCCTGATGCAAATTCTAAGAGAAGAAAATTCTGTTCGAGTCTATAAAATCTTTCTGATTGAAAATCAAACAAATCCTCCTAAATCTTTTCATAATAAAGAAACCCCTTTAGAAATTTACATTCCTAAAGAAGCAACAGAGGTTTTCGGTCAATTAAAACAAGGGGATTCCAAGATGGGAATTCCTTTGACTCTCACGGATGGGGCTAAGGGCAAAATTTTAGATCGTCCCATATTACCTGGAACTTCTGAACTACAAATTTCTTTTGCGTTGCCTGCAACGTCTCTAGCCGATGTTTCCTTTAAAGATGAATTTAGCTTTGAAGATAAAAAATCTCCTCGCGTGATTTTTTTTAAACCCAAAGATATGAAAGTGGATATTAAGGGTGCAACTACCAAGGAAGAGATTAATGATAATATACCGCAAGGGCTCGGGGCAATCCGTGCAACTTATCCACCGGGCTTACCTGTAGAAATTTCTGTAGTAGGTGGAAAGTTTGAACCAGAAGAAGATGTTCACCAGGCAGCAGAATCGCGTAAAGTAAGAAACGGAACTTTATTTACAACTTGGGACAAATCCCTATTAGGCGTAATTGGAATTTTAGGATTACTATTTACACTTTCATTTGTTTTCATCTACCGAAAATGAATCGACTTTTAAATGTCCTCGGTCTTCAATTAGATATTATCTGGGAAGACAAAAAAGCAAACTTTCAGAGGATTCAAGAAATATTATCTAGGCTTGATTCTAAACCAGATTTAATTGTTCTGCCGGAAACATTTGCTACTGGATTTACTATGAAAAGTGAACTATTTTCTGAGCCTCAAATGGGAATTACCGAAAAGTTTCTAATCGAAATGGCACGAAAAACTGGTGCCTCAATAGGCGGAAGCTGGATCGAAAAAAATCCTGATGGAATGCCATTCAATACGTTTTCGATGGCAAGACCGTCTGGGATCATAACAAATAGATACCACAAAATTCACCCATTCTCCCTTGCTCAGGAAGACAAACACTTCACCGCAGGAGATAAAACGGAAACTCTCGAACTAAACGGATTTCGCATAAGCTTGCTTATCTGCTATGACTTACGCTTTCCGGAAGTATTCCGTAAGACTGCCGGAACAACTGACCTTTATCTCGTCATAGGAAACTGGCCCGAAGCAAGAATAGATCATTGGCTCACATTATTAAAGGCTCGTGCAATAGAAAATCAGGCATATGTATTAGGAATAAACCGTGTAGGATATGCTGGTCGTAAGAACCAACTCTATCACACAGGACATTCTGCTTTTTTTAATCCGTATGGAGAAGGAGATATTTTAGGAACGAAAAAGGAGGATATTCTGAAAGTCAAAATATCCTCTAAAGAGGTAAAGGATTTAAGAGATAAATTCCCCTTCTTAAAGGATAGAAGGAATATTTTAGGCTAGTTTTGGGATACTAAGGCACAAGCTGATTTGAATTCTTTTAAGCCCTCTGATTCAGCAACATTCGCATCATCCACTAGACCTAAGTAGTGATAAATCTTAATTACTTTTTTTACATTCTCAGTAGCCTTACAAGAATCACCTAATTTATGCTCAACAATAGATGTCAGAAATAAAATAGTTGCATAACCTTGGGTTTTGTCTAGACCAATTGCTTTACGAATTTCTAAAGACTTTTTATAATTTATAAGGGCACTTGCATAATCACCCTTAATTTGATGAGTACTACCAAGAGCACTGTAGCTACTAGCAATTGTAGGAAGATCAGCGGGTCTACTATTCTTAATAATACTTTCAACGCTGCTAAGTTCAGCATCTGCCAGAAGGATTGTGGAAGTGCTAAAAAGGATTAAAGTTAGAATTTTTTTCATGGTATTAGATTTCCTTGTGCTCTTGATGCCAATGTCTTTGCAAAATCAGTACCATATTTTCAGAGAACTTCCCGATAATTGATTTATAACTCAAAAAACGATATATCCATCAGGATATAGAGATTTTAGCGCTTTTCGCTTACTAAAAGGATTGAAATGCTAAAAAAATACACAGAAATAATACTCAGCAGACTGCCATTTCAATGGAGCTTGTTTTTCTTATTAATACATATTGTTCTATCCTTGAGCATTTCGTCAGATTCCGAATCTAAGCGAGCACGTTATAAGAGAAATTTTGACCGTGTTGAGGAATTTAAGCGCAATATGTCTCCTCAGGAAGTCGAATATTACATCCCCCGGAAACGATTCATAGACAAACAGTCTGTAAAACCATCAAACGAGCAGTTTTATCAAATTGATATTATTTTGCGAGGAACCGCTCTTCGAGGAAAAAATAAGTGGAACTTAGTTGAAATTCGGAAATTAGAAAAATTCCTGATACAAGCAGATGATTTCCAGCTACATCGTTACTTTGGAGTAAATGAAGAACTCTACCTAGGCATGAAAGCTCGAAAAGCTATTCAAAGCATCAAGAAAGAAGCGAAATTAGATGAGAGCTGGCGAAAGAAAAATGATCCTATTTTCACTCACTATTTGAGATACGAAGCCACAAGTGGAGAGAGATATTTCTATAAAAAAAATAAGGCTCTCTTCTTTAAACAGGAAACCGGTAAAGAATTGATTCAATTTTTGAAAAAAGAAGCTAAAAAGTAAAATAAGCTCAGCTTACTTCTCCGGTGCAGATTCTTAGCCTAATCACTGCATGCTTATTTTATAAACAAATTAATTAATTTCTATCATATTCTTAGGAAAACTAACTTCATTAACGTTCAAGACTTCCATAGTCAGATATTTTTTCGAGCAGTCTCTAACAAAGAAATTTATTTCCAAAGCTACAAAAAGGAGCTTTTTGCCTTTAAGGAAATCATTGGCACATATCTTGCAGTAGAAAGCTCAGGAGATATAAACGATGAAGACAAAAAATATTCTTTTATGCCTACTCATCTTTTCAACTGTAGGAATTTCGGCTCAGACCATTACTCCAAAAGGTTCTGACCCAAAGCCCGCGGAAGCTAAATGGTATGATAAGGTAAACTTTTCAGGGTATGTAGATATTTATTATAACTACACAGCAAATAATAGACAAGGTTCAACACAGGACACCGCTGGAACATTTCACCAATATAATAAGCAATTTGCAGTGAATGCAGTGAAACTTTCTATAGAAAAACTTCCAGAAAAAGAAACCCCGTGGGGATTTAGATTAGATATGCAAAATGGTCAAAATAACATGTACCAAGAAAGACCATACCAATCTTCTAATTCTATTTACAATATGCAAATGGTACAACAAGCATACGTTTCTCTTTACTTTCCAGTTGCAAAAGGACTTGTGATAGATGCAGGTAAAATGGCAACGCATATTGGTAATGAGGTCTTGGACTCAAAGGATAATATGAACTACACGATAGGGTATATATTCTTCAACACAATCCCTTTCATTCATACCGGTGCCAGGGCAACTCTTACCATGTCTGATAAATTAGCTGCTGGTCTCTATTTATACAATAGTGCACAGGGAACTGGGTTTACAGCAAATGGACAACAGTTTGGATTCGCAGGAACTACACCGACTGGAGCTAATACCGCAACCATCGGGGCAGCCCCACAATCCGGTCTACTTACAAGCCAGAACCAATCCATCACAGGTAATCATGCATACAACGATGGCGCTAACGCAATGAAATCCATTGGTTCTCAAGTAAAGTTTGATGCGATCAAGGATAAATTTAAAATCGTATGGAACACACTTTATGGTAACGACGTTGCACAGGGAAGGGCTACAGATTCGGAATTCTATTTATCTCAAACAGGTATGAATGGATTGTTACCAGGTGGACCACTTAATACACAAGCAACCCCTGTTAGCAAAAACAATAGAGATTATCTCTTCATCAACCATATGTCTTTTATATTTAACCCAACGGATAAGTTGACTGTCCTTTTGGATTGGACTTTTGGCGAAAGATCTGGCTATGTTGTAAACAATGCTGCCGGTTACACAAATGAGGGATTTTACATTGATTCCAACAGAAATGGTATCGTAGAGACCACTGGTGCTGACCTCAAATTTCGTCCGAGCGGACAAGATGTTAAAAGAATCTACAACACATACGGTATCTGGTTAAAATACAATATCAATGAAAAATACGCATTAGCTGCTCGTTATGAAAATATTGACGATAGCCGATACGGTGGTTCTTTAACTGTAAACCAACCTATGGCGTTTGTTACTCCAAGAGACAGATATGACTTGCAAGCAGCATCCGGCGATTCTGGTTTTACTAATACTAGATTTGCAGGACTTGGAAGACCCGCATCTAGCTTAGGTCAAGTAAGAACATTTACATTAACGCCAACAATTAACTTTACAGAAAACCTTCTTATAAAAATTGATTTAAGAAGAGACTGGGCACTTGGAACACAGTTCATAGATCAAGCAGGAAGAGCTGTTAAAGGTCAAAATGGAATTATCATTGGCGTTGTTGCTAAGTTCTAAGGAAAGGAGAAATAAAATGAAATTAAATAAAACTTTAAAACTAATAAGCATTGCCTTGATTACAATTTCTGCTTTCAGTGCTTGCGAAAGTCATAAATCAGGAAATCAGTCTGACAAGAACAACTTACTGATGCTTGCTCTTTTAAGCAGAAATCCTTCTAATAGTGAGGCAAGAAAGTATTGTGCAAATGCTGTATTAAGAATGAATCAGTGCATAGGTTCCGATTCAGGATTTAATCCAGCAGTAATGTGTAGTGACCTTAACTTGAACCAAGGTATAGCAGCAGATGCAACGACAACACCGCCGACTACTGCTAAAACTTCTGTTGAGGTTTACCAAGCATTAATCACCTGTGTTGATACGCAAATTGCAGCTACAAATTGTAACTTTTCACAAAACAAAGTTTCCACTCCGAATCAAGCAAAATCTGCATTTTTTAGTAAATGCGATGCTCCTTCTGGGTTGATTATTACAATTTTCTAACACCTCTCTACCTCTCCTCTGGCTTTAACTATTTGTAGAATACAAAGAAGTCTCCCCTCTCCTTCCCTTCCCCTTTTCTAAAGGGGTTAGGGGATTTAGAGAGGGGATTACATCGGTTAGACACTGTAAGTAATAGGAAGTTAGGGAGAGGTCTTACTCCAACATTCCTTTCAAAAACTTTTTATATTCCTCTTTATCGCGAGTCATTCCAAGAAATTGATTTAATACTTTTTCGTTAGAATCCATTCCTGCATAAAGTGGCAAGGCAATAGTACCAAACTTATCCTCTTCGTATTTCTGGTTATCTTCGTGAACTTTATCCTCTCCATCGGTATAGAGGCGAACAAGAATATACCTCGATAGTAGCTCTTTGATGTCAGCTTCTGGAAAAATATTTTGTTCCATCCATCTACAATTTGTGCAAGTATAACCTGTAAAATCTATAAAGATTTTTTTGCCTGACTTATTAGCTTCTACTTTTGCTAGCTCTAAATTATCCAGCCAAACCAATTCATCTTGCAACTTAGTAATGCTCATCTGGTTACTTGGTGGCGGCAAATAGGCATCTAACTCTCCAAGGGAACGACCATTTGTAGCCGTCAGAAAATTAAGCGAGATAGCAAGAAAGAAAATGGCTGCAAAGATTCTAAGCGCCGACTTTCCTTCCTCTTTCTTCTCATGAGAAAAATAAAATACTCCAAATAAGTAAAGAGCTGCTCCGATAAAAAGAGAAGCCCAAATAACTAAAAAAAACTCTCGTGATAAAATTTTCCACCCGAACACAAGATCAGCATTGCTAATAAACTTTAACGCTGCGGCTAATTCGAAGAAGCCTAAGATTATTTTAAATGATACCATCCAATTTCCAGAGCGAGGAAGTTTTTTTATAGCAGAAGGAAATAGGGCAAGTAAAAAGAATGGAATCGAAAAAGCAAAACTATATCCAAGCATTCCAAGTATGGGGTAAAACCATTCTCCCTTAGACGCAGAAACAAGCACAGTTCCAATAAAAGGCATCGTGCAAGTAAATGTAGTAAGCGTAAATGTAAACGACATCACCCATATGCTTAACAGATTATTTTGCGATTGAAAATTAGATAATCTAGTAAGTAGACTACTAGATACTAAAATTTCAAACATTCCAAATAAGTTAAACGCAAATAAAATAAATACCAGCGCAATTATAAGATTCATGTAGGGATTTGCGGCTAAACGATTTAATCCGCTAGCACCGAATAAAACTGCTATTAAAAAACCAACGATGCTAAACGAAAGAATAATTCCTACTGAATAAAGAAGCGCATCAAAAATTGGTTTCGCCTTCTCTGATTCCTGGCGTTTCGTAAAATAAGAAACCGTTATTGGGATTAAGGGAAATACGCAGGGAGTGAGAAGAGATAATAAACCAAAGCTAAACGATAATGATAAATAGGAGAAGATTGATAAGTTTTCCATAATACAACTCTTTGACTGTAGCTGAAACGCACAATTCTTTCTATTTTTGCTAATAAAGCACTCTAATGGAAGTGTAATAAATATGTTTTAATTTCTTTTCAATATTGCGGGTAAAGGAATTGCATTAATTAGGCAAACGTAAAATAAAACCCTAATGAAGCAAAACATTTTAGTTGTTGATGACTCGACTATAGCGAGATCACTATTGAAAGAAATCCTGTCCGAAGAAGGATATGGAGTTTTATTAGCAGAGAGTGGACTAGAAATGCTCTCAAGTTTAAAATCTCATCTGCCTGACCTAATTCTTTTGGATATACATTTAGGTGATATGAATGGTTTGGAAGCTTGCACATTAATCAAGGGAGATTCTAAAACTAAAGATATTCCGATTATTCTAATAAGTGGTACTGCAAACGCAAAAGAATGGGCGCAGGGTTTGCAATTGGGTGCAGTGGATTGTGTTCTAAAACCATTTAACTCCATGGAACTAGTCGTAAGAATTCATGCTCATCTTGCGCTTAGTCAGACAAATAAATTATTAAAACAAACAGAGACTCGATTACAGCTTCTTAGTGATACCATAGACATTACTTCTGACAATGTTTATTGGTTGAATGTTGAAGGAAGATTCATTTACGTAAATGCTTCAGCTTGCAAAATGTTAGGGTACAGCCAGGAAGAATTGCAGAATTTACACATATCGAACATTAGTGTAAATGCAACTCCTGAACGCTGGAATGAAATATGGCAATTACTTAGGGAGAAAAAAAATATAACTCTTGAGACATTGCATCGCCGAAAAGACGGTTCGCTTTTTCCTGTCGAGATATCCTCCACTTACATTCGGGTCGGAGATATTGAGTATGTCAATGGATTTGCACGAGATATAACTGAACGCAAACAAATTGAAAAAACATTGAAGGATAGTGAAGAGAGACTTCGTTTATTCTTTGAACGTCAGCTAGTAGGTATGGCAATCACATCAACAACGAAAGGGTGGTTACAGGTAAATTCTCGAATTTGTGAAATGCTTGGATATTCACAGGAAGAACTAAAAGAACGAACTTGGGAAGAGCTAACTTTTCCAGATGATTTAGCAGCGGATAATGTCCAATTCGAACGTTTATTAAAAGGAAATATTGATGATTATACTCTAGAGAAACGCTTTATAAGTAAAGAGGGTAATGTAGTTTACACCAACTTAGCCGTTGCCTGTGTTCGTATTTCTGATGGTTCAGTAGACTATGTCCTCGCACTTGTAGAAGATATAACCAAGCGCAAACAAGCTGAGCAAGAGTTAATTATTGCAAAAGAAAAAGTAGAAGAAAGTGAAAGAACTTTACGAGCCATTTACGAAAATTCACAGGATGCAATTATCATTACTCAAAATAGCAAAATTGCAATGGTGAATCAAGCTTATTTAGACTTGCTTGGATTTGATGATAGGGATGAAGTAATAGGAAAGTTTTTTATTAATAATATTTCACCAAAGGAACAGGAAAGAATTAAACAACTTCACCAAAAACGAAATGCCGGTTTAGAAGCTCCCAATTTTTATGAAACTTTGGGGATACGAAAAAATGGAGAAGAATTTCCGTTTGATGTAAAGGTCGGTAATTTTGAAGTAAATGATCAAAAATTTACAATTGCCGTTGTTCGCGACATTACAGAGCGCAAAAAATCCGAACTTGAACTTGAACGTCATCGAAATAAATTAGAAGAACTTGTGCAAGAAAGAACTCTCGATTTAATAGATACAATTCAAAGATTAAAGGAAACTCAATCACAACTTATCCAATCGGAAAAGTTAGCCTCACTCGGTATTCTGACAGCAGGTATCGCACATGAAATCAATAACCCGATCAATTATATCAACTCAAGCATAGTTTCACTGGAATCTTTAGCCAATGAATTAGTAGATGTTATAAAAACATATGAAACAATAACACCTGAAAATATTCTAGAAAAACTCAAAGAAATAAAAGAAAGTATCAATCTTTCAGATACTATTGAAGGAGTAACAGTATTATCCAGCAATATCAAAGTTGGTGCCAAGAAAACTGCTGATATAGTGAAAAGCCTTCGAACCTTTTCAAGATCAGATAGCGATATACCCGTATTATCCGATATAAATGAAAATATTGATTCTACATTGATTCTACTTCACAATCAATACAGTGATAGAATCAATGTAATAAAAAACTATGAGCGGATACCACTTGTAAACTGCTATCAAGGAAAATTAAACCAGGTATTTATGAACCTATTGGCTAACGCTATCCAAGCAATTGAAGGACAAGGAACAATTACGATAAAAACCTTGCACATGCCTTCCGGATTACCAGATTTTAAAAAGGAATGTGTTTTTATATCCATTCGAGATACGGGTAAGGGTATTCCATTAGAAATAAGAAACAAAGTATTTGAGCCATTTTTTACAACAAAAGAAATTGGTAAGGGTACAGGACTTGGACTTTCTATCAGCTATGGAATCATTGAACAGCACAAAGGCAAATTGGAATTTACAAGTGTTGCAGAAAATGGGACTGAGTTTAAAGTCTATTTGCCGATTTAAGGAAAGCAAAAATGAAGCATAAGAATATTTTATACGTTGACGATGAAATGGAAAACCTTACTAGTTTTAAATATTTATTCAAAAAGAATTTTCAAATCATCCTAGCTAACTCTGCACTAGAAGCATTGAAAACTTTAAAAGAAGAAGATATTCAAATTGTAATCTCAGATCAAAGAATGCCAGACATGACTGGAATGGAATTTCTAGAGTTAGTGTCAAATGAGCATCCACAGATTGTCCGAATAATATTAACGGGTTATAATGATCCTTCGTGTTTAGATCAGAGGAAAGTTTTCCGGTGTATGTCTAAGCCATTTGAAATGGATGAAATGAAATTAGCTTTAACGGAAGCTTTTGATTTTTATAAAAAGCAAAATAGGGATACATTACGTTAGGCGAAATTATTTTATTTTTGAGAAAAAATTCTTGTAAGCTATGTAGTCTTCTTAAAATAAATCCATGGCAACAGGCAAAATTCTCTATGTAGACGACGAAGAGCAAAATCTAATAAGTTTTAGATACCTTTTTAAAAAAAATTTCGATATTCATTTGGCAAGTTCTGCAGAGGAAGGTCTTGAAATACTAAAGAATGAGCAAATTCATATTATCCTTACTGACCAAAAAATGCCTAGAACAACGGGAGTCGAATTTCTTAAAAAAATTTCCACTACTCATCCCGATCCAATTAAAATATTACTTACAGGTTATGCTGATATAGGCACCATCATTGAAGCGGTCAACTTGGGGGAAATTTATAGATATATCCCGAAACCTTTCCAGCCGGAAGAAATGCTTGTAACTTTGAAAAATGCGATGGAAGTTTATTCTCTTCGAATGCAAAACAAAGAGTTGTTAACCACGCTAATTGATACAAACAGACAGCTTAACATTTTTAATGAGGATCTAGAAAAAAAAGTAAACGAAAGAACAGAGCATCTGACAAGAACGTTAGGTGAAATTAATGAATTAAAATTTCAACAAGATGGAGATTACTACTTAACATCTCTTTTAGTAGAACCTCTAGGTCGTAATTCAGTCACCAGCGAGAAAGTAAAAATCGAATTTTTTCTAAAACAAAAAAAAGAATTTAACTTTAGAGGAAAACCGAATACTCTTGGGGGAGATATCAATATAGCGCATAATGTCAAACTTATGAATAAATCCTTTATAATATTTTTAAATGGAGATGCTATGGGTAAATCTACACAAGGTGCAGGGGGAGCGATTGTTTTAGGAACTGCTTTCGAAGTCATCATGGAGCGCGTGCGCAGTTTTAAATGGGGGAAAAATTTAATGCCGGATGAATGGATTTACAATACCTACCATGAACTCAATCAAACTTTTCTTACCTTTGAGGGGTTAATGATGGTTTCTATGATTCTTGGAATTATAGAAGAGGATACAGGTAATTTGTATTTCATCAATGCAGAGCATCCTTTTCCTGTTTTATATAGAGAAGGAAAAGCTAGTTTTATAAATGAAGAGCAAAATTATAATAAATTAGGATTCCCAACCGTTGATCTTAAAAAAGCAAAAGTTTCAATCGCCAATATCCAATTAATTCCGGGTGATGTCGTAATTTTAGGCTCAGATGGAAGAGATGACGTAATTGTCGGCGCTCATCCCTCAGGTAAGCCCAAAATAAATGAAGACCCAGGTAGATTCTTAACCTGTTTAGAAAATGGTAACGCTGATTTAGAAGAAACCGTTAAGTGGATTCAAAAAGATGTTGCGCTTATGGATGATTTGTCTCTACAGAAAATTACTTATTTAGGCTAATGTTTCATTTAACTGCGATAACCTGCTTTTATATAAAATAGTAAAAAAAAATAGAGTGGTATACAACTATGGACAATCTAAAATTCAAATACCTTGTAATTTTTATTTTTACCTTCTTTATCGCATGCTTTCAAGCAAAAGAACCGACATTAAATCGGTCAAATGATTTTAGAGACAATGAGGATGGAACTATAACAGATTTAAAAACAAAACTTATTTGGCAAAAATGCAGTATGGGACAAAAAGCAAATTCCCAATGCGATGGAGAGTTACAGTCAGCAAATTGGCTCATTGCAATGCGATACTGTGAGAAACTTTCATTGGCTAATCAGCATTGGACGCTGCCTACTTCACAAGAAATTCTAAGTTTACTTTCATCGGAGTCTATTCGCCAAATAAATTCAACAGTCTTTCCAAGTAATGGTAAAGGTAATTACTGGACAGCAACTTCTCATGAGACAGTGGGTTTAATTGGCATTGTACTAAATATGCAAGATGCAAAGGTGGATTATAAAGTAAAATTCGATATGAATACCACTCGTTGCATTGTAAAACATAAGATCAAGAAAAAAGACGGATCACATCATCATGTAACCTGGAAAGAAGAAGATTAAGGATTCGAATCTCAAAAAAAAGCAAGCGGATAATCAAAGTTCTCCAAACCACCGTTCACACTCAATTCACATTCAATTTCTATACAGAACGTGACGAAGAGTAAATAAGTTAAATAATTGTTTTACTTCTTAGGAGAGTTTATGTCCAATTTTTTCAAAGATACGAAAGCCAAGACTAGTCTATATATACTGGTTGCATCTAGTGCATTTACAATGATTCTAATTTCCATTGCAGGGCTAATAGGAATGCATGAAATAAATAAAGGAATGGAAACAGTTTATCTTGACCGTGTAATTGTTCTCAAACAATTAAAGGATATTACAGACGGTTACGCAGACATAACCGTTAATAATGTAAGTAAGATAAGAAGAAATTTGATTTCAATGGAAAAAGCCCTTGCAGACACTTTACAGGCTAAGGCAAAAATACGCACCGCCTGGGAGGCATATCTTAAGACCTTCTTAACGGAAGATGAGAAGAAGCTAATGGCACATGCACAAAATGCAATGATAGTTGGAGACAAGTCAATTGAAAAACTAATTAGTGGTTATGAAAAAAAAGATTCGAAATCTGTAAACGAATTCGCATTAGAATTCTCCTATCCAATCTATGAATCAATTGCTTTTGCGATGAATGCACTTACAGATTTGCAATTGGTTGTAGCAGAACAAGAATACAAAGAAGCCCAAAGTCTGTTTCGAAAATTAACGATTATATTTATACTACTGATATTTGCTGGAATGCTAGTTTCTTTTGTTATCAGTATTTTCATAATCAAATCCCTTTTAAAAACCAGCCACGATATAAATAATATTGCCGTCGGAATCGCTGATGGCTCAAAAGAAATTACAGTTGCCGCAGATAGCATTAGCTCGTCTGCAAATGAACAAGCTGCAAGCTTCGAAGAATCCTCTGCTGCTATAGAAGAACTTTTTTCTAGTATTAAACATACAGCGGATAATGCAAATTTAACCAACAAATTAGGAATTAAAACTACAAGCACAGTCCAAGAAGGTGGAAACGCTGTCGCAGAAACATTAAAAGCAATGAAAATGATAGTAGATAAAATTAGCATCATAGAAGAAATAGCTTCTCAAACAAATCTTTTATCTGTAAATGCTACTATAGAATCTGCCAGGGCTGGAGAGCATGGACAAGGTTTCGCAGTAGTAGCCACTGAAGTTAGAAAGCTTGCACAGAGTAGTAAAAAAGCGGCACAGGAGATTAAAGCTTTGACCCATAAAAGTTTGGAGGTAGCAGAAAATGCTGCGAGTCTACTTCATACAGTTGTTCCCGATGTGCAAAAAGTTTCGGAGTTGCTCGATGAAATTACCGCGGCAGTAAATGAGCAATCAACCAATATAAACCATATCAGTGTATCCATCAATCAATTGAGTCAATTATCCCAAACAAATGCTGCTGCCTCGGAAGAGTTGACTGCAACGAGTGAATCTTTAAATAATAGATCCATTGTATTAAAAGAAGCAATGGTTTATTTTTCTTGAGCGGATAATGAACCTAATCCAAAAACACAAATCCAAAGTCACAAAAATGTATCTCACTAGTGAAGATGTTTCCAGTCAAATATCAAAGCTAATAAGTAATTTAGCCGATTTTTTATCACTCACTCCTTTAGATTATTCCGTCCAAATGCATTTTGGAGAACTAGAAGATATTTCAATGGAGTTTACAGGATTACTAATTAGTCTTATCAAAACAATAAATGAGAAGCAAATACCAATTACCCTTATACTTCATTCCAAACTATCTGATTTATTTTTAAGTCTTGGCACGGGTAGTCTGAGATACTCTATCGAACTAAACGAGGAAGGACAATGAGTTCAAATGATTTATTTGTAACCCTAGAGACTGAGTTTAAAGAGCTGATTGAAAAAGTTGAATCAGACATCTTAGAATTAGAAAATTCTAAAAACCCAGAGATTGTCCATTCCATATTCAGAGCAATCCACACAATCAAAGGAAATTCTGCGATGGTTGGAATGGACAGGCTAAGAGGTATTTCCCACTGCTTAGAAACTCTATTTTCCAGAATTCGATCAAAAGAAATGGAATTGAAAACAGAAATGATAGAGATTGTTTTAAAATCTATAGATCGAATGAAAGCAATCATTCTAGATTTGAAGAACGAAGCAAATTATGAGGTAAAAGATCTTATCATTGTATTGGAAAAAATTTTAAATAATGATTCAATAGCAGAAAAAGAAGATAAGAAAAAGGAAGAAGATTTCTCTTTATTTATCGAAACAGCAAGAAACGAAAATAAGTTTTTAACGCTCGTAGATATAGATTTTGAGGCAAATCCATCTTTAACGCTTGGAGAGTGGATTCAAAAAATAAATGCTATCGAATTAAATATTCAACTAAAGCAAATAAATATTAAAGAAATTGCAAGTATAACTCCAAACCAGGAAAAATATCCCCTTCCCTACTCAATCCTAATTCTCACCGAAGACCGCCCTGAAATTTTTTTAGAAAAACATGCAATACCTTATTCAAGAATAAATCAAATTCATTTGCCCGAAAATAAACCAGTGGAAATTAAAGCAAACAAAGAATTAGCCAGAACAAATTCCTATTTAAAAGTTTCCACAAAAATAATTGATGACTTAATTAACCTTGCCGGTGAAGCGGTCATTGCTCGTAATCAACTTTTTAGAAGTTTAAATCTGGAAGAAGATTCAGAAGAAGAAATCCGAATGAGTCGTGTTAGCCAATTTATTAATTCTATTTACAACCGGCTAATGAAGGTTCGCCTCCAAAAATTAAATTCCATTTTTCCTAGATTACAAAGAGTAGCACGCGATGCATCTAAAACTGTCGGAAAAGATGTAAATATGCATCTAGAAGGACATGATATTGAACTAGACGAAATAGTCCTTGAAGGAATTACAGAATCTCTACTCCATATTATCCGCAATTCAATAGACCATGGAATTGAAATGAACCAAGAAAGAATTTCACTCGGTAAAAAACCGCAAGGAGAAATTTTCTTTAAAGCTTCTCTTGCAGGAGGAAATATTGTAATTGAAATCAAAGATGATGGAAGAGGATTAAACTTCGAAAAAATAAAAAAGAAAGCTCTCGAAAAAAAATTAATTTCTAAAGAAGAAGCCTTGGCATTAACGGAAGATCAATTTACAGATTTAATCTTTCTTCCGGGATTTTCTACGAACGAGCAAGTTTCAGAAGTATCTGGTAGAGGAGTAGGAATGGATGTCGTTCTTACAAATTTTAAAAAATTTGGAGGAAGTATTAAGATCAGCACCGAATTAGGAAAAGGCACAACTATTCGGGGAACGATTCCGCAAACGTTAAGCGTAATGCCAGCGTTTATTATCTCGGTTCTAGGAAATAAATTTGCCATATTACAAAAACATATTGTAGAGTTAAATAAATATAATCCGGAACAAATATTATCTATAGACAATAATAAAATTTATAAAAAAGAAGAGAGGCTAATCCCTATTATAGACCTTGGACAATTACTATTTCCAGAACATAAGAAAGAAAACGAATTCGAAAATATTGCAATCGTAAAGTCAGAAGAAAAAACTTTCGCTGTATGTTTTAACCATATCGTCTCAATTGAAGAAATTGTTTTAAAGCCGGTTCCTCACCAATTAAAAGATATTGAACTTTTTGGGGGAACTACTTTAGCTGGGGACGGAAGTGCCATTTTACTCTTAGAGCCAGAGGGGCTGATTAAATTTTCAAAGTTGAACTTAGAAAAAGATATAACCTTAAATACTGATTTGCAAAAAAAAGTTGTAGCTAATAGTAATTACCTTGCATTTGAAATTTCTAACCAATTGTTTTTAGTGCATGCATCCGAAATTTTACATGTATGGCAGATTCAAAAAAGTCAAATTCAATTTGTATTCGAAAAAGAAATGATCCAAGTGGAGGGAGTGTTAATTCCTAGTTTTAAACTGGAAACATTTTTTAATATAAAGCAAGTCGACCATCCTGATATTCTATTTTGCCTCATCATTCAAAATACCGAAACCACTATAGGCATACTAGTTCATCATTTGCTTGATATGTTTGATTCAATCGAAATAAAAGACAACACTGTCATCCAAAACGAATTCGTAGAAGGAATAAGTATGATAGAAAACAGAACTGCTCTACATATAAGTCTCACTAAAATTCTACAAAAAAATAAAGCCGAGGCAATCTAATGGAATCGACTTCAACAGAAAATTCGTCTATCCAACTTCTAGTATGGGCATTCAATGATACTTTGTTTGGGGTGAATATGGAAAACTGCCTTGAAACGAAAGCAGATGTTGAAATATTTCCAGTGCCTTATGCAAAACCTTATATAGCAGGGATTGCAAACCTGAGAGGGGAAATCAGCGTAGTCTATGACCTAGGAATCTTGCTCGAGCAAAAAAAAAGAACTTTCCAAAATAGGGAGATGATTGTAAGACTAAAAACAAACAACAAACATTTTTCTATTATTGTGGACTCTATCACAGAAGTAATTCAAGAATCTTTTTTAAACTTAAAGAACGCAAGTTCTTATCTAAGTAAAGAAAGATGCCAGTTTACCTCTCATGTCCTGGATTCAGAATTAGGTTTGATTTTAATTTTAGATCTAGAAAAAATATATGATGCTTAGGAGCAAGAATGATTTTAATTGTAGATGATTCTAATTTTATGCGAGATGCGGTAAACCTCGCACTATCGATTATTGATGCGAATTCTGTCATGGCGACTAACGGACAAGAAGGATTAGCCGTATTTCAATCTGAAAAGATAGACTTGATTATCACCGATATCAATATGCCAGAGATGGACGGACTTACCTTCATCAAAGAAATTAGAAAGTTAAATAAGGAAGTTCCTATCTTAGTCTTAACAACAGAATCAGAGCAAGGAATTCAAAAGGAAGCAAGTGAAGCCGGGGCAAATGGCTGGATAGTAAAACCTTTCAAAGGTCCTGACCTGATTAAAATCGTAAAAGATTTACTTGATGACTAAAATGGAAGAGAACTCTGAAAGTATAGATATTCTTATTATAGATAAAAATCCTACTCTTTTAAAAAATTACAAAACTTTATTCGAAGAAAATAAATTTAAAACCATCACTGCGGATAATAACTCTTTAGCGATGGAGATTGTTGTCATGAATAATCCAGAAGTTATTATCATTGATATAGACTCAACTGGAATAGGAAATGATTTACTCCGCGGGCTTCGAAAAATTGGAGTCGAGTCACAAATTATTCTACATTCCGAACAAAATACAATTGACATACAATACAAAAGGCAAACAGGTCTTATCTTCACATTTGTAAAAAAAGGAGAAGGATTTGAAAGACTTTTATCAGCAGTAACAAACGCAAAAGAAACATACCAAAAAATTCATTCTATCAATGAAAAAATTCGCAAAGAAGACGCTACCTATAAGAGAGACTTAGAATGGTTTATCTGGCAACAAAGAAAAAATCACAATTCTAAATACGCACTAGGAAAAACAATTATCGAAACTTTATCTCATTCTATTTTTCAAGGAATGGGAATGGGAGCTGCACTATCCACAATTGACCTAATGGAAATGAGCAAAAAGCAAGATGGTGATTCTTATAAAATAAAAGCAAATCTCATGACCTCTCTTGTAAAGAATGCTGAGTATATGAGGTTAATCAAAGATCGGCTGGATAATATGATTTACCTGCTTGATAAAGAATATGAGAAGGAGCGGATAACAGCAAAGAAGGTAATGGAAATTATAAAAGACTCCATTGCAAAGACAGAAGATTTTCGAAAAATAAAAAATCAGCACATTATTCATAGTAGCTTCACTCATGAAGAAGATATTTATGGAAATGCCGAGCTATTGAGTTTAAGCTTTAGGGAGCTTCTTATCAATAGCTACAAATATTCTCCTGATAATTCGAATATTTTTATCATGAAAGGATTCTCTTCTAATGGTCTATCGCTACTAATCATGAACTCTATTTCCAAAGTCACAAGAGGAGTCCGTGGAATTCCTTCTGAATATGAAAATGAAATCTTCGAGCCATTCTTTCGAATCAACAGAATCTACGACGAACGTTTTTTTCTAGAAGAGCTAGGCTTCGGCGTCGGACTTTCAGTAATCCAAAAAGGAATCACTTCTCTAGACGGAAATATATTTGTATACGAAGTCAACGACCACGTAACCGCTCTTGATCCTGAAAAGAAAATTGTCGCGGAATTGGTTTTACGGAGAGCGGAATAGATAAAATCCGCTTTCCAATCCTTATTTTTAAACTTTCTTATCAGGTGAAATTGTCCGATACTTAAAAGTGTCAGCTCGGCGCAAGCCGACACCTACAGACAAAACCATTGCAACCAGGTATGAAATGAAACGTATAATCTTCCTTCTAATTCTATGTATGGCAACCACTTCTTTACTCCCCGTGTCTCCAGATATGGATAACTTAAATGTTTTGATCAACGAAAACAAAATCCATTTTGAATTCGTAAATGTTGTTCTGAGTAATTTGATTAAGCCGCAAGCGGAATCGGAAAAGCTTTCGGATTATGCGAATATGAAAATTAAACCGGAAGCAGCGGCGAAGAGAATCATTGACAAAGACGATTCATTCTATTATACGAAGTTTTTAGAAGCAAATCAGAAAGACTTCGAAGGAAACCTTTTATATTTTCGTGGGGATTACGGCGAGGCGCATAGACCTTTGAAAGAAGCGCAGGGGAAATTGAAAGAGCTGTATGAAGATGCGCTCGAGCGGCATACAGAGCATACCCGTGTTTTAGTTGCTTACGCAGCACAGAGAATCATCAAGTCAAATGATGTTAGCTCCAAGCATTTAATGAAACTTGCCTTTCGTGATTTGAAAATTGCAGAAGACTACTATCAACTGGGTTGGAATCAATCTCCTTACCAATTTAGAAATAAAATTTCTCTCTATGAAGATGGATTTCGCTCCTCTAGAAGAGCAAGAAGATTTACAATTCTTGCGCTTATGAATTTTAAAACTCCCAATGAAGACAAGAACACTTACAAAAAACAATCCCTGAGCGAATTGCAAAATTCGGTCAACGAAGGCAAAGTAAATGATTATGAATACATAAAAGTCACGCTTAGAAATTTTATCGAAAACAAAATCATCGAAGGCAAAATTTCGACTACAGTCACGTTTCCTAGACCAAAAGGTGCGACTGATTACGAATTTAAAGCAAATAATTCAGGCACTCTTGACTTAATGGAAATTCTAGATGATTGTTATGCAATTATTACTTACAATCGAATTTCTATTCTTGATGAGACAAATAATGTTATCCGCAAGGACTCTCCAGGTCCTGTGACACCAGACAGCAATGCAAAGCCTGCTCCTGCAACTGGTGCTGGAACATCCCAACCAGTAAAATCAACGCCGGCAACAACTCCACCGATGAATACGAATACTGGCAATCCAGTGGACTCATTACAAAAAAAGGAATAATTAAATGAATAAAACTCTCTCTTACTTATGC
The DNA here is from genome assembly GCA_031368925.1 of Leptospiraceae bacterium. GTDB lineage: Bacteria > Spirochaetota > Leptospiria > Leptospirales > Leptospiraceae > UBA2033. Next base: position 24,493 of record JANMOF010000029.1, on the reverse strand, counting down.
TTGCTATTTTTTACGTTCAGCATTTCCGCTAATTCAAAAGCAAATATTGTAGATAGAAAAAAGAATTTTGACTCTAAAGCAAAATTTCTAATCTCTATGCAAGAAATCATCACCTCAGAAAAACTAAGCAAAGACCTGCAAGGGTTAAAAGATATGATGAGTGAAGTAGATACTACCTATCGCTCCGGGGAAAAAGAGAAAATCAAAAAAACTCTTTCCATCGGCGAAGCAAAATTAGCCGCTTTCCAGAAAGATTATACAACGTTCATTGGCACTGAGACAAAAGAATTAATGGAAATTTACTCCTCTCAAGTAACCAATGCAGAAGAAAAAGAAGCGGATAAGAAGTCTAAGCCAACAATTGCCAACACAACTACAAAAGAAAAATCTTCCGAATACTATACAATTGCAAAAGCAGACTATGCAAATGCTACGAAGTTTGAGCGCGATGGAAATTTACAATATGCGATTCAACTTTTTAAGCGTGCGTTAAACTACACGGTGCTTGCCTTCGATAATGCAAAATACCAATTACCTCCGAAGTTTGCAAATCTCTCCAAAACTTTTGGAAATGCAAAAGAATCGGATGCTCCACCACCAGGCGGAACGCATACACCAGCAGCCAAAGAAACAAAAGATACGAAAGAGAGCAAAACAGCAAATCCAATCAAAAGTATAAAATAAGCTTGAAAACGCTTCGCTATTTGTGGCATAAGTATTTAACCCATCTATGAAAATAGAATCGATATACAAGCATTTTATGGTGACGCCCGTCAGCCATCTTCCTGTTGTGGATGAAAACTCCGACATCGTTGGTCTTATCTCTAAAGAGAAAGTCTTAATGGAAATGGCGGATGTAGCATCTACAACAGAAGAATACGAAAAAATCCCAGAACAATTTTTGGAATTCAATATCACAGAAGGTGTAATCTATTATTTTCAAAACAACCGCACAATCCCTGTGATAAACACTCTTTCACAAAAAGTAGATGCATGGGAAAAGCCTCGCTTTCTTGCAGAAGTTTCCAAATTAACAAGTCATACCCCTTCTATTAAAACAGAAAACATAGAGCAAGAAGGGGAAAATCTGGGAGAAAATAAAACAGCTATTTATAAATTCATGTCTATGGTTCTTGCCAGCTTTCCAGACGCACTCTTTGCTACCGACAAAGAAGGTGTAACCACATTCTATAATGAAAGGTTTGAAGTAGATATTTTAGCGCGTAGTATTTTTCGTGATTCCATCAGCTATACCGAAAAATACTTTCGAGAGTTAAACCAGGATTTATTTGCTAATTATCTCAAAACACACGAGTTGGATGTAGAATCCCGCAAGTCAATCGTTCCAATTATCCAAGCCTATGTAAAAGATTTAAACTTAGTTTTAAGAATCATTACTTTAAAAAATGAACAGACTATTAGTGGATTCCTTTACCACTTCATCGACCCGCAAAACCGAATGAATCGCATGAACGAGGGTGGGCTAACATTCCCTTCCGTAGAAGAAGCATTTCATATGAATGTTCCACTAGAAACACTAATAGAAGAAATTGAAAGTCATTACATCTTCCAAAAGCTGAGACGAAATGATGAAAATATTTCTCATACTGCTGATGAACTCGGTATTCCTAGGTCAACTTTACAAAATAAGATTAAACTTCTCAAAATCAATCAGAAGTTCAGCAGAGAAATTTCTAGCCCAATTCCACGAAAAAGAAAAAAAATTGTAGAAAAAAAAGAACAGTCTACTAAAAAGGTCTTAGCCTCCGAAAGTAAGCGGACTGCTCTTCCGAAAAGTAAGAAAGTCAAAAAGGGTTCTCCCAAGAAACCTTCTCTAACCTCAAAGAAATCTTCGCAGGCAAAAATCAATAAAAACAAGGTAAAACTAAAAGCTAAATCAAAAAAGAAGAAATAACTTCTTTCCTAATGAATCGGCATTCACAGTCCTCGCTAAGCCCTAATCATTAGAATCCAAAAATCCACTAACAGGCAACCCCATACATGGCTATATCTAAAAAAGAAGAAAATTCAATTGAACAAGAAGAATACGAAAATCAGCAATCACCTACGTCTAATGAAAACCAAAATGCAAATGGAAACCATCCTAGATCCTTTAAGAAAAGAAAGAAATTTGACGGACCGATTCCAGAGCCAATTGACTTAGTTAAACTCAAACAAAAAGCAATTGGGGAATTAACCGAGCTAGCTAAAAGCATGGGTGTAGAAAACACCAACGGTCTAAAAAAACAGAATCTTATATTTGCTATATTACAAAGCCAGTCCGAGAAAGAGGGGCAGGTTCATGCAGCCGGCGTAATGGAAAGACTTCCTGACGGATACGGCTTCTTACGCTCTCCTGATTATAACTACGTGCCAGGTCCTGATGATATTTATGTATCTCCGTCTCAAATCAAACTCTTCGGTCTTCGCACTGGGGACACCATCGAAGGACAAATTCGTCCTCCTAAAGAATCAGAAAGATTCTTTGCAATGCTCAGAGTGGAAACAGTCAATGGTGTTCCGCCAGAAGTTGCAAACAAACGCGCGTTATTCGATAACCTAACACCGCTTTACCCGAGCGTTAGACTCAATATGGAATTTGATCCATCTCATATGGATACACGCATTTTAGACCTGATGATTCCAATTGGAAAAGGACAACGCGGACTCATTGTTGCTCCACCTAGAACCGGTAAAACAATTCTAATGCAAAGTATTGCCAATGCGATTACTCGTAATCATCCTGAAGTTTATCTAATCGTATTACTCATCGACGAGCGTCCAGAAGAAGTAACAGATATGGCGCGTAACGTTCGTGGAGAAGTAGTAAGTTCTACTTTCGACGAGCCAGCACAACGCCACGTGCAAGTTGCTGAAATGGTTATCGAAAAAGCAAAGCGTCTAGTTGAACATGGTCGTGATGTGGTCGTACTACTTGACTCTATCACAAGACTTGCCCGCGCTTACAACCAAGTGATTCCAACAAGCGGAAAAATTCTTTCTGGGGGTGTGGATTCCAACGCGCTTCATAAACCAAAACGTTTCTTTGGAGCTGCTCGTAATATCGAAGAAGGTGGATCTCTCACAATTCTAGCAACTGCCCTAATAGACACTGGCTCCAAGATGGACGAGGTGATTTTTGAGGAGTTCAAAGGAACCGGAAATATGGAAGTCCATTTAGATAGAAAGCTATCCGACAAGAGAATTTTCCCAGCAATAGACATAAACAAGTCAGGAACCCGTAAGGAAGAACTTCTACTTCGTCCAGAAATTTTACAAAAAGTCTTTGTACTAAGAAAGGTACTTTCCCCTATGAGTATCACAGAAAGTATGGAATTATTGCTAGATAAAATGAGAAGTACTAAGACCAACGAAGCTTTTCTAGCCAGCATGAATTCATAATTAAGGAGAACCAAATGAAAGAAGGAATACACCCACAATACAGAGATGTAATTTTTAAAGATATATCTTGCGATTTCTCATTCAAATCAAAGTCTACAGCAAAATCTAACGAGACTGCAAAATGGGAAGATGGAAAAGAATATCCAGTTATCAAATTAGAAATTTCTAGTGCATCTCACCCTTTCTTCACCGACAAAGCAAAAGTCATCATGACTGCTGGTCGTGTGGACAAATTCAAAAAGAAATACAAGATGAAATAAAATTCTACTCTTGACCGTGTCGAAATGGTTTTTTGCCACAGAGACACGGAGAGTAATAGAGAGTTTTGTAGTAAACAATTTAAAAGGCTAAATATATTATAGCACTCATTCGAGATTTTTAATATATTTATTTCTCCGCGCCTCAGTGTCTCTGTGGCAAATCCTTCAGTCTAACGCATAGGAGTCTTACCAATGGCAATGAACTTCGAAAAATTCAAAGAAATTAATGATACACGTATGAACTATCGTGAGATGGAAGATGCATCTGTTGTATCTAATTATCGCAATGTAGGCTGTGGAGATGGATATAGAATTTATCTCAAGATAGATGAAAATGAGAGGATAACGGATGCTAGCTACACAACAACTGGTTGTGGGTTTGGAATCACAGCTCTTGCGATGGCAACAGAAATTGCAAAAGATAAAACTCTTTCCGAAGCAGAAAATTTAACCGAAGCAGATATCGAAAAACTTTTTGAATTTCCAGAGCGCAGAAAAAATTATCCTGAATCAGCAATTGCGGCACTCAAACAAGCCCTAAAAGATTTTAGAACAGGGGCAGGTGTTCCAAAAGAAAAACGAATTACAAAATCAAAAGCACTCGAAATATTAAAAACAAAAGGCAATCTTTCTGGAGAAGATTTATCTAGTATCATCCTCGAAAAAGAAAATCTAGACGGAGTAGATTTTTCCAGTTCAGATTTGCACAATGCTTATTTGCAAAATGGAAGCTACGCAGGAGCGAATTTTTCTGGAGCAAATTTACGTGGTGCTTTTCTAAATAGTTGCAATCTACAAAATGCAAATTTTCGTGGAGCCGATTTACGTTGGGCAAAATTAGCTGGAGCAAAAATAGAAGGTGCAGATTTTACAGACGCGCTTTACGATATTGGAACTAGACTAGACTCAAACCAAGTTCATATTTTTAAAGTTATGCAGAAAGCTGGAAAAGATTTATACATGACAGCTGGGGAAGTGGCGTAATTGAAAATAGGCGATCAAGCAAAACTACTAAAGAAGACTTTTATGCAAAATGGAGTCTTTATTCTCACGAATTCCATCGTTGAAATTGTAGATATCGAAAATGACTTATTTCACGTCATCTACAATGATAAGGAAGGTCACCCGCACACCTTAAAAAATATTAAACCAGAAGAACTTCAAAAAATCTAGGAAACCGTTTTTTATTCTAGACATTTTCAAATTATAAACTTATATAGCTAAGATACGAACCTGTTGTAAAGTAAATTAGCTATAAACATGATTTTAACCCCTTCCCGAACCAATGACCATCTAATCATAAAAATTCTCTCCGATGTAATGATGGATAATTCTAAAGATTTCTACAAAGAGTTTGAAGCGATTATCCAGCAAAATACCGAATTCAAGGTTGTCAGCTTTGACTTCTATAAAGTGAACTTCATGGACTCCTCCGGAATCGGATCATTAATTCGTGCAGCATCTTACGTAAAGAATTTACACTCTGCTGTAACAGTTTTTAATCTAAACAAGTCGCTGTATTCTGTGTTCCGACTTTCTGGTTTAGATAATATTATTGCAATCTATACGTATGAAGAATTTATCGAAATCTATCCCGAACTAAAATAATCACAGGTAATCAAATGAAGTTTTGTATTTCAAAAAAAATATTCTTTCTATCTTTAGTTTTACTTTTGTCTCATTGTGCTTCGTTCTATCAAAGTAAACATCTAGTTTATTCTACACGAAATTCAGCCTTTTATCGTATGCCAAAAGATGAGATCAAAAATAAAGAATTCATAAAAGAAAAATTTACTCATCCCTATAGTTTTCAACCCGAAAAACTAACCGACATTCTTGGAAATTTAAGATTTAAAAAATATACAAGAATTGGTAGCTTACAGGATTTTGTTTTTCATTTAAACGAATTATCCACATTAACCGTCGATTTAAAACAGGTCTTTGATAATTTAAAAGGGGATGATTGTATAATGGTTATCTCTATGTTCGATCATACTCAATCAGTAATTTCTAATAATAAAAGAACAACCTTTCTTACTTGGATCGATTCTAAAGGTCTTAACCTTGTACTAGGAGAAATCCAAAGTGATGTTCCTAGAGATACATCTGCCAATTTTTTTGAATGGACTCAAGTCCCTCAAATTTCTCTATCAATTTCTCCTAGTGAAAATGAAATTGAGCAGGAAAAAGATCAACCATTTACCTTCAACTTAGTAAATGGATATACAAATAAAAAATGGCTCATATTTCCTTTGAAAGATTTAAACCAGTATCAATTAAAGGATAGAAAATTCAATTCAGGAAAGAAGGGCGACAACTAAATTAGCCTTTGTATTACTCTATCGTAAAAAGATTTATCAATCCCTGCTTCGGTTAAGATTTCTCTTTGAATGGTTTGATTATATAAGAATTTTTTAAATTTCTCTGCATATTTTTCTGAGACTTTTAGAGAAAGAGGTTTCGTCTTATATATTGCTGTGCCCGTATTTATTTCTGATAAATTTTCTGGTTTTATTATCTCGATGAGGTTACTTTCCATTAGGTGATAAAGCGCAGACTTATTTTTAGGACTAATTTCTTTTTGATAAGCTCTCGGGCTATATGCTTCCATTGGATAAAAGCGATTCACCCTTGGGAGATTGAAACTTTCATAACCTGTTCCACGGGCATGCGTTTTTGCAAACTGCATTTTAAAACTCACCCCGCTTAAGATAAGCCTACTCGCAGAAAATTTTTCTGAGATCGCTTTTGCAAGACCGGCTACATTAAGAGATGGGTTTTGAAATAGAAAGTTTCTATCTGAAAATAAAATAGAATGTAGAACTTGGTCAAGTGGATAGGTAGACATATATAGACAAACAGGATTTGGTAAATGAAATATATGGCTATTTGCCCCAAGCCAAGTGATGATTGGTATATCAACAGGAATATTTCTAAAATGGAAAATAGTTCCCCGCCCTGCGTCAATCGAAAGAATATAATCTGGACGAATCCCATTTGCAAGCAGAGTATAACAAGCAGTATCCGATGAGAGAATAAAAAACCTATCCTGGTTCAGTTTTATCCAAGGAATTTGCTCTTCCAGAATGGGAGCAGCACCAACAAATAAAATATCTTTCTCTTTAAATGGAAAACTATTTCCGAAAACAAACCCTGTATTTCCACGACTTAAACTTAAATCCAAATTCACAAAGTAGTTTCTAAACCAGGTTCGCGCGAAATGGAAAATCGTATTATTATTGATAGCAGGCTTTCCTTTTAGAGATTCATTAAAAGAAAAATATTCATTCGCGTGATTTCGAGAAAAATAGGGAAAAGCAAATACAAACTTAGATTGATTCGAATATTCTGAATAAGGGAAATTGGAAAGTGAGAATACTTTTAATTCGGCGCTCTTAGATTCGAATTCTTTTGCTAAATCTAGAATTTTTTTTTTACTTCAGGGATTTCTAAGATAGTAGCGTCAGGTTCCACACAGGCTAATCGTATCTTACCGCCACTCATTTGTAATATAGATTCTATATGATAGCCCATTCCAAATCCAAAACAAATCATAGTGGTCGGAGTATAGGTAAGGGAAGAGTATTCGTTTAGAATTGATTCAGAGAAGCGGTTGCTTTCTTTGATAGGATCGTGCTTGGAATAAATAAAGCTACCATTCTTACTATTTTTAAGATTTGGTAGCCCGTTAGAATTGTAATGTAAAAAATGAGAGATAAGAAACTCCTAGATGAAACTACTTGTCTTCTTCATCATCCTCAAGCTCTGCTTCCTCGTCATCATCATCTTCGTCATCGTCATCTTCGTCATCCTCTTCTTCATCAGAAAGAGCAGAATCTATTTCCTCTCCGTCGGCAACATAATCATGCTTAGCCTCTTCTTCCTGTGGAATAAAATCTTCTTCAATGTCTTCCTCTACTACTGGAGCAGCAGAATTTGAAAATAAACCTTTGAAACCTTTGTAAGGAGCGTCAGACATATTTGCTTCTGCATGTAATTTCTTTCTTTCATCAGCAGAAAAATAACCATATTGAACAAGTCCATCCGAGAGTGCGTATAGCGCTTGCACTGCGATTTTTCTTGTTTTTAATTTTTTAGGCACGGCAATCCTTTCAATTTTGTCCAAGGCGGCAAAACCAGCAGAGGTAAGCTCGTATTTTTTGTGTCTTGCTAGTTCAATTAATTTACCAATTTCGAATTCTTGTGTGCTCATTTAGACTCCTATAATAAGTTCAGATTAACCTAAAACCTTGCTAGCTGTTGCTGGCATTGACTTTGGGTAGGCGGGTACACTAAATTTTGATCAAAAAACATTGTGGTACAGGATAATACGCCATCATTTCAACGAAAAAACTAACGTCAATGATTTTAATAATTAAAATTTTATCTTACTTGCATTGCCCCCTATCCAACAGGATATAGTTAAAAATTATACGCAATGAAACAAATCTTTATTTTTCTAATCCTCGTCTTGTTAACCAATTGTTATTCCAAGAAGCAATCCAATTTCGATGTTTCCCTTTATGAGGGGATTGACTTCTCTGGGAAACGGATTGTATTATCAGATTTGCCACTACGACGCTTAGCAATCAATGTTTACGCGCCTACCTGTATCCCCTGTGTAAAAGAAATCCCTGCGCTTAATGCAATCTACCAGGAAATCAGCAAAGACAAATCCCTTGGACTTTACTTAGTTGTAGATCCTTATGACATTGTTCCAGACGCGGATGCCAACAATTCCTACGAAGAACTGTTTCCAAAAGCAAAAGCCATTATGGAAAAAGAAGTCCTTGATAAGAAAATTGAACTCCCTATTTTAATCATGAAAAGACCTTTTCGCGTTTCCCAAGGCGATGGGCTTATTACTGGAAGACCTGAGACTTTATTATTTAAGACAAATCCTTTGATTCTCTATTATAATTTCATAGGACCACTCAGTGAAGAAAAAGAATTGAACTTAATTCAAAATGAAAACAAAGTAAAATTTTTTAAACTAATGTTAGGAGGAGCTTAGTGAGAAGTTTAATCATACGATTCATGGATTGCGAAGGACCTGGTATCATTGAAGATTCCCTTCGAAAGGCTAATTATAAAATTACCTACCATGATGCTTACAAAAAGGGATTACAACTTGTTCCTGGGTCTCAACAAATTTTCGATATTATTGTATTAATGGGTGGACATCAATCCATTTACGATCCAAAAGACCAGGCATTCTTTAAACCCTATTTGAATTTAGTTGAAAACTCTCTAGCAATTTCGGGAAAGAAAGTATTAGGCATTTGCCTCGGTTCCCAAATTCTCGCAAAAGTTCTAGGGGCTAATGTTGAAAAAGGACAAAGCGGATTAGAAGTAGGCTTCTCCAAAGTATCTATTATTAATTCTGCACACCCAATTTTTCAAGGAATAACTTCTAGTCATCTTACTGCATTTCATCTACATGGGGATACGTTTAATTTACCTCAAGGTACAGAGCGGCTAATGGCAAGCGACAAATATGAAAATCAAATGTTTACATATAAAAATAAAGGTTACGCGATACAATGTCATTTTGAGGTAACTTATCCAATGCTAGAAGTATGGTGGAATATTCATAAAGAAATTCCTAAAACTATTGGAGCAATTTCTAACGAAATAAAAATTAAACAACAAGAAATGGAAGCGAACGCCCGTATCCTTTTCGATAATATCATTGCGTCAAAGGCGAATTAACCAAGGAAAAACTAAAAGACAATGTTTCAAAAAGTATTACAATTTATATTCGGAAGTAAGTTTGAAAGAGATTTAAAAAGACTTACTCCAATCGTTGCAGAAATTAACTCTTATGAGCCAGAAATTCAAAAGCTATCGAATGAAGATTTAAAAAAGCAAACAAAAAAATTCAAAGATCTATTGGCTGATGGCAAAACATTAGATGATATTTTGCCGGAAGCGTTTGCCACTATCCGCGAAGTTTCAGTTCGTGTAATGGGTCTTAGACATTACGACGTGCAGATGATGGGTGGTATTTCTCTTCACTGGGGAAACATTTCAGAAATGAAAACAGGAGAAGGTAAAACTCTTACATCGACTCTCGCTGTCTATTTGAATTCACTTGCAGGCAGAGGAGTTCACATTGTTACGGTAAACGACTATTTGGCGCGAAGAGATGCTCTCTGGATGAAACCAATCTATGATTTTCTAGGTGTAACGGTTGGCATCATTCAACACGATATGGAGCACGAAGAAAGACAAGAAGCATACGGCTCAGATATTACCTATGGGACTAACAACGAATACGGGTTTGATTACCTGAGAGATAACATGGTTCCAAGAAAGGAGCACAAAGTCCAAAGAGAGCATTTTTTTGCAATCGTGGATGAGGTGGATTCTATTTTAATTGACGAAGCAAGAACTCCACTTATCATTTCGGGAGCCGCAGACGAATCAACTGACAACTATATCAAGATAGACACAGTTATTCCCAAGCTTGTTGAAAAAGAAGATTTTGAAGTAGATGAGAAAGCACGTAACGTTCTTTTGACCGAGTCAGGCGTTAAAAGAGTAGAGCAAATCATCGGTGTGGATAATCTATATTCACCGGACAATGTAGAGCTTGTTCATCACGTTCACCAGGCATTAAAGGCACATAAAATTTTCGCGCGAGATGTAGACTATGTTGTTCAGAACGGGGAAGTTTTAATTGTAGATGAATTCACTGGTCGCCTAATGCCCGGTAGACGCTACTCGGATGGTTTACACCAGGCGCTTGAAGCAAAAGAAAAAGTTACCATTGCCCGTGAATCGCAAACACTCGCCTCTATTACATTTCAAAATTACTTTAGAATTTATGATAAACTTTCCGGTATGACAGGAACTGCGGATACGGAAGCGGAAGAGTTTGCAAAGATTTACAAATTAGACGTAATCGTAATTCCCCCGAACATCAAGATGAAACGATTGGATCATGCAGATAGGGTATACCGCACTGAGCGTGAAAAGTTCAATGCAATCGTAAATGAAATCAAGGAATTGCACTCGAAGAAACAACCGATTCTAGTTGGAACAATTTCAATTGAAAAATCAGAACTACTTTCTAACAAACTGAGATCGGCAGGGCTACCGCATAACGTCTTAAATGCTAAGTTCCATGAAAAGGAAGCTGAAATTATAGCTAACGCGGGTAAGCCGGGAGCCATTACAATTGCAACAAATATGGCAGGACGCGGAACAGATATTGTTCTCGGTGGAGCCCAAAAGCACAAAGAGTTAATGGAAAAATGGACAGAATCCGATCCCGAAATTGAAGAATTCAAAACTGCTATCAAGAAAAAAGACTTTGATTCAGCAAAAAACCTAGCGGAAGCATTTGCACAGCATGGTAAGAAAAAGAAAGCTAGAGAAATTTTAGAAGATGCACTTAATTGGGAAAAATCCCACGAAGAAGTTTTAACTGCTGGTGGATTACATATATTAGGCACAGAGAGACACGAAGCTCGTCGTATCGACAACCAATTACGTGGTCGTTCTGGTAGACAAGGCGATCCAGGCTCTAGTAGATTTTACCTCTCTCTTGAAGATGACTTAATGCGTATCTTCGGTTCAGATAGAATCTCATCTATAATGCAAAAGCTCGGAATGGATGAAGGACAAGAAATCGAGCACAAGATGGTAAGTAATGCAATTGCCCGTTCTCAAAAACGAGTTGAGGGGCATAACTTCGATATCCGCAAGCACTTACTGGAATACGATGATGTAATGAATGCGCAGCGGATATTCATCTATAGACTCAGAAATGATGTTTTAAATGAAGAAGCAAATATGGAAGAGTTAATTGAAGAGTGGGTCAAAGAAACTGTAGATTTACAAATTGACACCAACTGCGAAGGGAAGAATCCATCTGCCTGGGATTTTGTTTCTATGAACGAGTGGCTAACAACGATGAACGTTTCCATTCAAATCAAAGAAGACGATTTTACTCGATCAAATGATGTTCGTGAAAAGCTCAGCGCGAAATTAACATCTGAATTTATTTCCGTTTACAAAGGTAAGATTTCCAAAGTAGGAAAAGAAGTCTGGCAGTATTTAGAACGAAGTATCCTGCTCGACATTTTAGACCATAGATGGAAAGAACATTTATACGTGATGGATCATTTACGCGATGGTATTTGGACTGTTGGCTACGGAGAAAAAAATCCACTAGTTGAATATAAAATCCAGGGCTTCAAAATATTTGCCACTATGGTAGATAATCTCAAAGCAGAGATACTAAGCTTCTTAATGAAAGTAGAAGTCGCAGAAGATACAAAGATCGAAGAGAAAGAAGTCGAATACAAAAAAATCGGACAAGAGACAACTGACATAGATTTATTTAATATGAATGGGAATCAGAATGATCTACTTCATATAAGCAATAAGCGAAAAATTGATACGAATACTTCTTCGACTAGTTCCGGTGGCTCTTCTTCCAGGAAGAGTAGTAGACGAAAAAATAAATGATCCTAGACGGGATTTTACAAAACAGTAAAGCAGGCGACTCTTCCTGCCCTTATTGCAAGGGAGTTGGAATTGTTTTAGATGAAATACTTCCAGGCTCTCGTAGCGGCTCATTGGGATTATGCTCTTGCGTAACGGAGCATTGTGTAAAATGTCCTGCGAAGTCAAAACCCCCTTACCTCGTTTATGAAGAATCACTGAATAAAATGATACCTTGCTTTTGTCAAGAAGCGAGGCTAACAAGAAATAGGCTCGATAAGATCATTGACACTTCAAATATTCCACCACGTTATAAGTATAGGTTTTTGAATTCGATGGATGTATCTGGAAATAATATGATTTCACTTTTTGTTGCTCATGACTGGGCAAACGAGTTAATCAATAACTGGAATAATCTATCTCATTGGAAAGATAAACCCAAACAGGGAATGTATCTTTCGGGAGGCACCGGGTCAGGCAAAACCTTATTAGCCTGCATTATATTAAACGAATTGATTTTTCGCTACGGGGTAAAATGTCGTTATGCGAAGATCAGTAAAGATTTCTTAAATGCACTTAGAGACACATACCAAAAAGACAGCGAATATCATGGGCAAGAACGAAGCATCGAAATGGAATTTGCCGATATTGACGTTTTAGTAATTGATGATTTTGGAGTGCAAAAAGATTCTGATTGGGTAAATGCAAAGCTTTATGACTTGATAGACTCCAGATACGAAAAAGAAAAAATCACCCTCCTCACTTCGAACTCTCCTCTCTACGATTGGAAAGAAAAAGGAGAAGGTAGAGTCTACTCTCGATTATGCGAAATGACACACGAAATTAAATTGGAATGTCCCGACTACCGCTTAAAATTCCAAATGAGCACGTCTTAAACAGTCACCTCGAGCAGCCTTCGCAAGGTCTATCATCATTAAAACGATTCGTTCTAATCAGGAAAAAACTTGTCAGAGACAAATTCACATAAATTACTAGTATCTATTGGTTCTAATATAGGCAATCGATTGGAATATATCGAAACGGCAATTTCAGAAATTCAAAAGATCACATCGACTAAACTAATCGCAAAGTCTCGCATTCTAGAAACGAAAGCATTAGATGTAACAGATCAGCCTGATTTTTTAAATTGCATTATTGAAATAGAAACCAATCTTACTCCAATTATATTTCTTGATCAATTACAGCAAATTGAGATTAGCCTTGGACGAATCAAGCGATACGATAAAGGTCCAAGGGAAATTGATTTAGATATTTTGACTTATGATGACCTGATAATGGCTAATGAACGATTAACGCTTCCACATCATTCGATTGGAACAAGACCTTTTATTAAAGAACTGATGAGGGAATTGAATTAATTTGTCATTACCGAATTATATTCGTGGCTAATTTCATTCCACCACAAAATAAAAAGTAGAGCCTTTGCCTTCTTCGCTTTCTGCCCAGACTTGTCCGTTGTGTTTATCAATAATGCGGCTAACAAATGCTAGCCCAACTCCAGATCCTTCAAACTCATCACTAGAATGAAATTGTTGGAATGGTTCAAAGAGTTTATCCGAGTGCTGCATATTAAATCCTGCACCGTTATCACGAACAAAGACAATGACTCTTCCATCCTTAGTAACACAGCCTACTTCAATTTTTGCATACTGCCTGTGCTTTGTAAATTTGATAGCATTATCCAATAGATTATGCATAACAATGCGTATTAATGTTGGATCGGCATAAATACTCATACCACTTTGAAGGTTGAGTTCTAAATTACCAGGCAAACTTGTCTGATTAATTTCATCAATAATTTCCTTACAGAGAGATGTAAGGTTGATAGAATGGAGGTCTAACTCTGCTTTTGTAATCTTGGCTAAACTCAAAAAATCTTCTAGAAGAAAATCTATATTAGCCGCAGCACCCTTAATCTTAGAAAGATAAGATTTTTCTAGTTCATTGAATTTATCTTTTACAATATTACTCAATGCATCAACATTATCATTTATACTACGAAGAGGTGCTTGCAAATCGTGAGATACAGAAAAACTAAAAGCTTCTAACTCATTATTCATTATTTCTAATTGCTTCGTTCTGTCTCTCACAGCCTCTTCTAATTCAACGTTTAGACTTCGAATTGCTTCTTCAGATTTCTTTCGTTCCGTAATATCTACTGCGACTAGTTGAACTGCTACTTTTCCGGTGTAGTCAAACTTGATTCCGGAAACTTCTACATCAATAGGTGCTCCATCTAGCTTAATAAACTTTTCCTCTATTGGAGCTAATTGCCTTTCATCAGTAAGAAGGCTTTTGATTCGAGAAACTACAAGCTCCCTAAAATCCGGGTGGACAAACCGCATTACACTCTGACCGATAATGTCTTCTGGATATTTACCACCAAGCAGTTTAATTCCTGCAGTATTGGCAAATACACATTTTCCGTCTACATGCACATAAATACCAAAAGGGGATAATTCCACTAAGCTTCTATATTTTTCTTCCCCTATTCTAAGTTGCTCTTCCATATTTCTTCGCTCGGTTACATCGCGCATGGAAACTAAAAAAACAGCCTCTTCTTCCCAAATAGTATCAACAACTCTCATTTCTACAATAAGGCTAATAGAGTTTCTTACAGGAATAATTATTTCAGCAACTTCTTCGCATAACATAGGGTAGCCAAAAGGTTGACCAATTAACTTTTCTTTAGATTTATGAAATAGAAATTCGGCTGCCGGATTTGCAAAGCGGATAATACCATTTTGGCTCACTATTAAAATAGGAATTGAATTTAGTGTAATGATATTTTGAAAACGAGTTTCACTCGATACGAGTTCTTTTCGTAGTGCTTTGATAATTTCTTCTTTATGATTTTCGCTTTGTTTATCCATAAACCTTTTCTAATTCGAGCATTTGCATAAGTTTGGTTTTATTATTAAAATTACCGACTATACGAATTATTTTTCCAGGACTTTCTTTTATTAAGGTTGGTGTTACTAGCACCTTCGATTCTTCAGCAAGGAAAGGCTCTTCCAATACATCTATAATAAATATTTCATAATTAGATCCAATCTCTTCCTCACAAAATATTTTTACATCGGTAGTCGCTCTTTCTGATGATTTAGCTCTACCTGTTACATATAGATAAAAAACGTATTTTTCCATGACCTTGAATACAGAAAATCTGTTGTCATGCATTCCGCAAGATTTTTTTAATTTAGATAACTAAGGCTTAAACTCAAACTCTTTCATTCTATCTTCGGAAATACCGATTAATTCGTGTTTAATGACAAAACTATCACCGCGAAAGTCTTTGTCTATATTTAGGCGAACAACTCGATACCAGAATTGACCAGGCTTAACTGTAAATGCATGATTTATACATAGACATTTGAATTTGAATCCAAGAGAATACTGGGGAGGCTGGACACTATGGGGGGCAGCAAAGAAATACACAGGCTTATCAATAGTATTCTTAACACCTAAAATAAATTCTTTATAACGACCTGATTGAACAACGATAGTAGATTCAGGAATTTCCGTAGATGCAGGAGAAGATTCGATTGAGGCAACCGTGTGTGTATCCCAGAGGTTATAAGCAATTTGCGATTTTACCTCATAAATTTTCATCTCAAGGGGAAAATCAATATAGCTCCAATCAATCTTAGCTTTAATAAACTCAGACTTTTTTCCTTCTTGCGGAATAACATTAGTAGCCGGCCGTTTGTCTTTACAATCTAACAGGGAAAATAAGATAAGACCAAGCGTTACTAAAAGTGTAATTCTTTTCATAAGATTAAATTTCCCAGAAAACGCCAGACTTTCTAGAACTTTACTGACTTACAGTTTCAGTATCGCTAATGGCATTTACATTATTTACATTTGCCATTGGTTTTGGAACAGGTTTAAGTAAATTTAAAAGTCCATCACTTGCGATTTGGAGAATCTGAATCTTTTCTTTCAATTGACTCGAATCATAATTTTTATCTGCTAATACATAGTATTCTGCCATTAGCTCGCTATAGGCAGACTGTAAATGAAAAATAGATTTCTCCATTGATACCGAGGAAGCTATTTTTCTTTTCCTGTAGACTGCTATTAAATACTTGTATAATAGAGTGAGAAAAAAGAAAGAATAAGCAGGAATAAGGATGAGCAGAGCAGAAATGAATGTTCTATCTATTGTATCGCTAAAACGCCTTTTATTCACGAAGCCGACTTTTGCAATTATAAAATAAATTCCAACAGAGGCTAGAACAGCAAATAGTAGGTTAATTTTAGAAGAAGAGGGAGATACACTATTGATTAGAATCAAGATGATGATAGATAAGAATAATAGGACAAAAACTTCTAACGGAACAATTTGTATGACTCTTTCTACAAAATCGTATAATCGGGAATAGTTTTTCAATAAGGACTTGAAATACTTTTCAAAATTATGGTAATCACTTTGGAGAATCGATAAAAAATCTTTTACTGGCGACATCATGAAATCCCTTACTTTTCTTACTAATATATTCGGTCGAGTCTCCAAAAAGTATAATTCATTAAGTTTTCTTTGGAAAATTATTTGTATTTATACAGTTTTAGCTATTCCATTTCTCTATAATCATGAAGATCACCTGCCTTTCTTTGTAATTTTAATCTTAATTACTACTACACTCATTGTTTCGCTAGGAACTTTTTTCATGAGTATACTTATCTTAAAACATTTATTTCGAAAGGATTTCATTCTATGGCAAGAAATCCTATTTCTCACGACCATCATTGGAACAGTTTATGCCTTTGGTTTCTTTGATAACCAGGCAGGGATTATCTTTTTAGTCTTTGTTTTACTATTCTTTCTCTTCTATCGAGCAGTCCGTGCGGTCGTATACTACCGAATCCTTCTTGTAGGCATGGCAATTTTTGTAAATGGACTCCTTACCTTTAAGTATTTACAATTTTCTGAAATGTATCTATTCAATCGTTCTTTTCAGGATAAATATGATACAAATGAAAAAGACCTGACACAGTGGACGTATGATGAAGCAACAAGAACTTTAAAGAATGAAACTCTTGCTTTAACTTTAAAACTTCCAAAGGATTATTTTTTCCATAACCCTAAGAATTTAACTATGAAAGAAAAAACGGGATCAGGGCAAATAGCTGGTATCCTCTCCTCCGCAGAAACTGATCCTAACCGTTATCCGCTTGTCCGATTATTTTATATCCCTGTATTCATTAAAGTAGATCAAAATACAATCAAGGAAGAGTATACTTCCATTCTAGATTTTGAGAAGCACCAGGGAAATAGAGAAGAAATTAAAAATCTAGGCGAGCATATCCACCCAGAAAAAAAATGGACGGGAAATTTTTGGACGTTCTATGATATTATCCGCCCGCGTTATTCTAAGACCGGCTTTTATATTTATCAACTCAAAGATGAAAGTTATTTGATTATTGATATCACAGAGAACTTAGTAGAAAATCAATTTCACGAAAATGAAATTGAAGAAGTATTAAAAAGCATTAAACAAGAATAACATTATGACTGCCTCTCTATCTGATTTAGGATATAATTCCTATTTTAAAAATGAATTTTTGAAAATAGGGGATACTCCCTTTTTACCGGCAAGGGTGATTTCGGAACACAAAGGAATGTATCGAGTCCAGAACGAAAAAGGAGAGTTTTTAGGAGAAATCTCCGGTAAGCTGCGGTATACAGCAAGTAGCCGAGAAAACTTTCCAGCCGTCGGTGATTGGGTTTACATACAAGAATTAGAGGGAGAGGCAAAGTGTATTGTTCACGGAATTCTCCCAAGAAAAACAAAACTTTCTAGAAAATCGCCGAGCAAACATATGGAAGAACAAATTCTTTGCTCGAATCTAGATACAATTTTTATCGTTCAACCAATGGATTCCACATTCAATGTAAATAGAATCGAACGATACCTTGCGATTGGATGGGAGAGTGGAGCTATTCCGATTGTGATTCTAAGTAAGAAAGATTTATGTGAAACTCCAGATTCAATTCTTATAGAAGCTGAGTCTGTTGCATTAGGAACAAAAGTCCACGCAATTAGTTCCCTTCGAGATGATGGTTTAGAAATAATCAACGCTTATTTGAAGCCCGGACATACAATCGCATTTATCGGTCAATCGGGAGCAGGTAAGTCTACTCTCATTAATAAATTAAGCGGTGAAGATCTACAAAAAACAAAAGAGATAAGAGAGGCAGATTCAAAAGGAAGACATGCCACAACTCATAGAGAATTATTCGTATTAGACAATGGATTATTAATTGATACGCCGGGGCTAAGAGAGATTCAACTCTGGGGAAATGACTCAATGCTAGAAGAAACTTTTTCTGATATAGAAGAATTTTCTAGCAAGTGTCGATTTATTGATTGTAGTCACGAATCTGAACCCGGATGTGCAGTATTAGCCGCTATTGAGAAAGGAGAAATTTCGAAAGAAAGATTTACAAATTATTTAAAAATGAAACGAGAGCTAGAGTATCTGGAATCCAAAATGGATGAGTCAGCAAAAATCCAACGAAAACAAAAGGAGCGCCAATTAAATAAAACTATCAGAGAAGTTTTAAAACAAAAATATGGGAAACGCTAACTTAAAACCTATATTCTAACTTTACGGATAACGTATCAGTAAACGCAGAAGCTCTTAAAGAAAGATTATCTTTAGGACGAAAAATCACAACGTCAAAAAGATTTAACAAATAAATTCCAGCTAAAACTCCGCCGGCGATTTCTGCTCTATGAAGTGCTCTGTCAGCCTGATTTTTTTGAGCAGCCATATCGGAGCGTGCCAAAAATTGTCCAGATGAATCACGAAAGTAAAGAGAAAGCAAATAACTATTAGCCTTATAGTCATAGTCTTGACTTTCCGATTTGAATTCTTTATACTGGTAAGCAGAAAAACCAATTCCACCGAGAAACAAAAGAAAATAGGCTGTCCCTGCAATTTGGCGGTTTTGATACATTTGCCCCCAACCAGGAAGAACAAGTGAACGAAGAACAGTCTTACCGAGTGTGATACTTCTTCTACCACCTACTGGATCAAGAACAGGGGTACCCGGAGACACATCAACAGCTTCCGCACCACCGGTTTCTTTTAAAATTTGGTTAATCTCAGCCTGCGTTAAATCTTTGTAGGAGACTTTTACAATTTCCTTCTTGGAAAATACTTCTGGATCTTTGGCATCTTTTTCCTCAAATACCATTGTCAATTTATCTTGACTGACAATTCTCCCCTTCTTAACACTTCCATTTCGTAAGATGATTGTTTCAGAAAATAGATTTTGCGAAAAGAAAAAAAGAAAAACGATAAATGCTATACTTTTCTTAGAATAATTCAAATTGTATTTCATATTTTGTCCAAATCAAGATTTAGACCGTTATTATTGACAGCCGATAGAAATTGTCAACGAAATATTAACCGAAGTATAAGCTGTCTGAGGAATGATAAGTAAAGTGTATAAGGTAGTGTGTGCGGGTGCGTGCGTGTAAGGACTTGATTAATCAAGTCCTTACACGCACGCACATGCGCACAACCTATACCCAAAAGAATTAAACTTCTGTGCTAATAGTTCCTGATTGTTTGATAGCAAACCAAGCAACACCAGCACCAATTCCACCAGCGAGGACAATCACGAGTAAACCCTCTCCAGAAAAAGGAGAAACTTGTTGACCTGCATGTCTTCCGTATCCCATGAAGAATAGCATAGGAACAGAAAGGAATGTATTGATACGAGAAAACAAAAGTGCTTTCTTAGGAATAGATGCATCTGCCGGATTACCACTCTTAACCCCATTGATGATTTTTCTTTGGTTAGGCCAGATCACAAACCAAACATTAAACCACATGATAGTTCCGAGCAGCATTCCAAGTAAAATCCATATAGACCAATTAGGTGTAGATGCTCTTACTCCGCCCATTTCAAAAAAAACTGCATAATAAGCTAAACCAGATAAGAAAGTAAACATAGCTGCCCATCTAAACCAGAAAAGAACGCGAGGCATTAATTCAGGGGTAAGAACTTTTTTAACTCCTGCGTCTAACTTTCCTTGTAAAGGAACGTTTACTAAGTTTAAGAAATAGAGAAGTCCAATCCAACAAACGCCGGAAACGTAATGAACCCAGCGAATTGCATATAACAAAAGTGCTTTATCTTCCATTTTTTACTCCAAGATTATTTTATATTTAATAATTTAACTTAATTGGAATGATTCTAGATTTGACAAGTTTAAAAAAGACTCTCCAGTCGTTTCGTAATCTTCTCGCCATTGGGCTCAACGGACGATTCAAATCGATCTACAACCTTACCAGTCTTATCAATTAAAAATTTTTCAAAATTCCAGCCAATCTCTCCCTTTTTATCCGCCTGCTCGGTGAGATATTTGTAGAGGGGATGTTTGTCCTCGCCCTTGACTGAGATTTTTGACATCATCTCGAAGCTTACATCATATTTCAATTTGCAGAACTTTGCGATTTCTTCGTTTGTCCCCGGCTCTTGTGAACCAAAATTATTTGAAGGAAAACCAACTATCTTAAAGCCTTTCGACTTATACTTCTGATAAACTTTTTCCAAGTTTTCGTATTGATACGTATAACCACACTTAGACGCTACATTTACAATCAGAATCGGTGAGCCTTTAAACTTAGAGAGACTAATTTCATTTCCTTTAATATCCTTTACTTTGAAATCGTAAATACTAGTAGCTTTCAAACTCATGAATGTAAAAAACAAAACTCCAATAATGAATTTCATAATTTCTCCTTTTGTAACTTTTATTATTAGTCCAATTTTAATTCAGGTTTTTAAAAAAATTTTCACGGGCGATTCGAAAATCCCCCTGACATTATTTACGAAAGAAGGGGAATTTTCGACCGCGCTTTTGTTCCAATACCGGCTAAAAGTTAATATCCATTTGCCTCATTTGACGAGGCGGTATTTCCACGACAATCGCTAGCCTAAGCGTCTCGGGCTTTTTTCGTTATTAATAAAAAATACAGGATAATGAGTATATGTCTCAATTTTAGATTACTACAAAATCCTTATGTTTAAAAAAGCGTTTTTACTTGACTATAGAAATAAAATTTCTAATTTAGACTTATGAAATCATTAAAATTATTTTTTATTCTAATCTTCACCTTTATCGGTTGTATGCCAAGCCCGGATTTGTCTTTATATCAATCCTTAAAAGAACCCAAAATTTCGAACAAAGCTTCGATGAAAGTAATGGTAATCGAAATTATAGGTGAACCAGGTAAGACTTCAGGAGAAGCTTTTGGTAGGCTTTTCAAAATGAAATTCAAATTAAAAAATAATAATCTCAAGGAATCCTTACCTCGTGCGCGTTGGCCTAAACCTTTTGAAACTCCCAAGAATGAATATATTGGAATTTTTGCGCTACCAGTTTCCAATGAAGTAGATTCACTCCCGCCTAACGTTGATAATCCGGAGCCTATGATTCAACTAACAAACTGGGAATATGGGGAAGTTGCCGAAATTTTACATATCGGTGCTTATGATAAAGAAGCTCCTACAGTTGAAAAATTAAAATCATTTATAGCGGCAAATGGATACGAAATTTCAGGAGCACATGAAGAAGAGTATTTAAAAGGACCTGGAATGTTCGGAAAAGGAAATCCTGAAGAATACCAAACCATTTTGCGATACCAAGTTAGAAAAAACAAAAGAAATAGAACTGACAACCTAAATATATTTTAAACCATGAATTTGTGAATACTAAAAAGATATTTTTTACTCTAATTTTATTTCTAACTCTTACTGAGGTAATTTACTCTCAGGCAAAACAAGAAAAAGTAACTCCCAAGGATGCTTTTGTAGAAGAGGATGAAGAGTCGCCGGCAGTAGAAAGATTTAGGAAAAGAGATTTCGAATTAGGAATTCGATACGGGTTAGGGTATCACGCAGAAGATAGGTTTGAATCCCAGCTAAAGAATTACAAATCAGAATCCTCTCCGTATATTATCAACTATACTTCCCTTAGCCCCTTTCGCAATACAAGCAACTCCGAATTTCTAGCAAGAATACGCCTTTATGAAAATAGCAAGGCTGGATTCGTATATGGAAATACTCAATTCAACCGATTTTATCTTTCTGAGGTTACTAGTCTTTATGCGCCCAATGTAAATACATCAGTTTATACCGCTACGCGACTTAATTTCAACATAAAGGTAGAATACTTTTTTTTGATGTATACGCATGAATTCAAATTTAAAAAGTTCTTTGTAGAAGCTGGAATGGGTATGGGCATTAATACCGTTAGTTGGAAGACCGATGGTAATGCTGTCTCCAGATATGAATATACACCACAAACTGGATTTATGGTAGGAAATGGACTTGGATATAAATTAGAACTTTCTTTAAATAAAAAGCTAAACGACTACTTAGTTTTTCAATTCGGAGGATTTTATAATTACTATACAATTCCTTCCTTCAATGGAACGTTCAATGATGACAGCGGATCTTTTTATCTTAGGTCTGATGGAACGATCGCCCCACTTTCTACTTCGGAATTTAGAGATTCAATTATCGATACAAACTATGCATCAAGACAACTAGATATGCGGGCTGGTAATGCAGTATTATTTGCTTCTATTCTTTTTCGATTTTCTCTTTGAATTACAATTTGTTTTAAAATTGTAATTATTCCCGTAGAAGAAAAATTAGACTTAATCAATAGTTATGTCTTTTAAAAGTAAATAAACTTTTTTTGCGCGGCATCGAATTAAAATGATCCAATGGTTATTACTAGCATTCTTTTTATTTGTATATTCAAATTGTGATAGCGATAAGCCTTCTGCGGCTAAACCGGATTATCTGTCATTGCCATATGCATTTTCAAAAAAAGGTCTAGACAGTGATAATACAAGTATCCCTGACCACAATAAATTACAGAATCAAATCAGTGTCTATCGCGGTATATACAGTGATGCCTTAGGGCTTTATAAAAGTAAAAAATACTTAGATTCAGTAAGTAAATTTGAAGAAGCTATGAATATCTACATTGAGGCAGAAACATATTATCATTATGGGAAAAGCTTAATGAGTATAGGAAAATTTCAAGAAGCAATCAAAGCTTACGAGATTTCGGACATTTTAGATTATGAAAATAAAATTAATCTTTATTATAACCTAGCCTGTGCCTATAGCCTATCAAATGAGCTAGAATCATCCGCAAAGTATTTACAATTATCAATACGTGAAGGTTTTAAGCATTTTAATATTTTAGAGCAAGATTCTAACCTTTCTTTTCTTAGAAAGAATCCTAAATGGAAGCAAATACTGACTCACCTCACCTCTGATAAATTTCTAACAAAAAATCCAAAAGAATTTTTAACGAATCAAAGTAAGAAACTTAAACTAAAAAGTAATTCCAAAACTTATATCTATGGAACGAAGGAAGAAGATACAGCAAATATTGAAGTCGAACTCTTCGAGGGAATTATATTCTACCAAGAAGAATTGGTGGATAAGGATGGGTATCTGATAGTTATCAAGAGAGAAGGCTCCTATAAAATTTCGAAGGACTCAATACAAATTGAATTAAAAAAAGGACGTAAAAAAACAAATCACCCGTCAGAAGAAGCAAAACAAAATCTCGAATTAACTACCGTGCAACCAATCTCTTTTGAGCTAATTTATAAAGAAAGCTTAAATGGATTTATGAAAAATGATTTTGTAATTTATGGGGACGATACTGTGTATGCGCTAGATAGGAAAATCTGTGCCTATATTAAAGACGAACAAAAAATAAATTGCGAAGATTGCAAAAAACAGTATGAGCAGAAAGGATACTTCTGCGCATACTAACTATTATTCGAAAAACTATTTTACAGGTTGACCATCTTTGAATGGACCTTCATAAACTAATTTGCCATCTTTTTCTTTGACAACTCCCTTACCATTTAAGAGATCATCTTTAAAGTCTCCAGAGTAAGTTCTGCCTTGTCTTGTGGTAAATGTTCCGTTGCCGTTAAACTTGCCATCAACAAACCAACCAACATATTTAGTTCCTTTAGAACCGAGTAATGTGCCATAGCCGTTGAACTTGCCATCTTTCATCTGTCCATCGTACTGGTCACCATTGGTATATTTATAAACTCCGGCTCCATCCATTGCTCCATCTTTAAATTCGCCAATGTAATTGTCGCCGTTGCTAAACATAAGGTTTCCCTTGCCATTGAATTTTTCATTTTTAAATTGTCCCTGGTATTTGCTTCCATCGGAAAAACCTAATGCACCTTCTCCGTTTTTACAATCCCCAACGCAATCTCCAGAGGCTGCACGAGATGCATTAGTTGCAACAGTAGAGGCTGCTTTTGCTGCATCGGATGTTTTAGGG